>JAVVET010000007.1:0-65596 GCA_032251235.1 Wenzhouxiangellaceae bacterium | reverse complement strand
CGAATTTCAGAAACCACGATTTTTTGCCTACGATCCGGACCTTTGCGCACACGGCGCCCGGGGCCTGGGCGGCTGCCGCCAGTGCATCGATGCCTGCGCCACCGATGCGGCATTCAGCATCGGCGAAAAGATCGAGGTCGATCCCTACCTGTGCCAGGGATGCGGCAGTTGCGCCACGGTCTGTCCCACCGGGGCGATTCGTTATGCCGCGCCCGAAGCAGGTGATTTGCTGGACTCGCTGCGGCGGCTTTGTGCAGCTTATCGATCGGCTTGCCGAAACAGTGCCGGCGAGCAGACCGCGGGCGACATGGCGCACAGTCCGGCGGCACCGGCGATCGTTTTATTCAGCGCCGACGGCGCATCGGACATCATCGAATCGGCCGCGCCGAAGTTACCCGGCCACTGGTTGCCGGTGGCCGTTGAAGACGCAGGATCAGTGGGTCTTGAGACCTGGTTTTCGCTGCTCGCCTTTGGCGCCGGACAGATCATGCTGCTGACCGGTCCGGACCCGGCTTCGGGCCTGGTCAAGGCAAGCCAGGGCCAGATCGAGGTCGCCGGCGCCATTCTCGAAGCACTTGGAGACCGGCATTGCAAGAGCCGTATTTTGCTATGGCCGGGGCAACTCGAACTGCCCAAACAGGCCCTGGAAATTCCGCCGATCGGCGATGTTCCGGGCACTTTTGGCGCGCTCGGCAACAAGCGAGAGACCGCTCGGCTCGCACTGGCACATCTGCATGAACAGGCGGTCGCGGCCGCCGACATGGAAATCGTCGATATCGCGAGCCTGCCCGACCAGGCGATGTTCGGCAGCATTGACGTTGACCGCGACGCCTGCACCTTGTGCATGGCCTGTGTTTCGGTCTGCCCGGCCTCGGCCATCCAGGCCGGCGGCGAGCATCCGCGGCTGAACTTTCGCGAGGACCACTGCGTTCAGTGCGGCTTGTGTGCCACGGCATGTCCCGAAACAGCCATTACGCTGCAGGCACGGATGAATTTCGATGCCCAGCTGGCGCCGTCCGAGCGGGTACTCAACGAGCAGGAAATGCAGCACTGCAATGACTGCGGCAAAGCGTTTGCAACGCGCCAGATGATCAATCGCATGCTCGAGAAGCTATCCGGTCACTGGATGTATCAAAACGAGCAGGCCCGCCAACGGCTGCGCTTGTGCGAGGACTGCCGCATCAAGCAGATGTGGGATGACAACGGCGCCATCGAAGTCCATCCGGGCGAGCGCTGAATAGCCAATAAAAGTCACGCCTCGCCTGCAGCTTTTCGATGGTGGCAATTGTCGAAACCCGGCGCCTGCAGCGACCACCCGGCCGCCGGAACAAAGCGCGGCGCTCACAAATGGGAATGGCGCGGTTACCCGGCTAGGCGAGTGCGACGATCCTGATCAGTACGGCTTTCGATCAGCACCGCTATCGCCAGAAGCCGCAATCGACTTGACAAGCAGCACGAGCCAGCGAGAAATCGGAGCCCGGCTTGCACCAGGACCAGGTATGGCGCATCGTCGCGGCATGCGACTTTGGTCGTAGCATTGGGCCTTGACCGAAGGGCTTACATGAGAGTAGAGTAAATTACGAACGCTTCGGAGTCTGTCGTTGACATGCATGAGCCGCGCAACAATTCTTTTCACGACGCATCGGCGTCAGTGGCTTGCCCCGATTCCGGGGAAGGTTCCCGCCTGTGCTCCAGTCGATCACCTTCGGACGGGTCGATTCCGGACGAACCGGCCGAGGCCAGCCAGCTGCGCACCGAAACCTACAATCTGCTTGCCCGTCTTCTGCGGTCCTGTCCGGACCGGGAATTGCTCGAAAAGCTGTCCGCGGTGTCCGCAGCGGCACCTGGAAATCAGGCAGAACCGGCGCTTTCAGCTGCCTGGCGCAGTTTGGCCGAAGCCGCCGCTGCTGCCGAAACCAGCGCCCTCGATGACGAATTCCACGATCTTTTCATAGGCCTTGGCCGGGGCGAGCTGCTGCCTTACGCCAGTTGGTACCTGGCCGGCTTTTTGATGGACAAGCCGCTGGTCGCATTGCGCCGCGATCTGCAACGCCTCGGTATTGCGCGCAGCGAAAAAAGCCGCGAAATGGAAGACCATGCCGCCGGCATTTGCGAAGCGATGTCGCTGCTTGTCGATCCCGAGCACGGTGTCGATCTGACAACCCAGAGCCAATTTTTCCAGACCCACATCGAGCCCTGGATGGGTCGGTTTTTCCATGACCTGCAGCACGCCAAGCGCGCTGATTTTTACCGCTCGGCCGGATCCTTCGGCGAAGCGTTCCTGAAATTCGAGCAAACATGGTTCAAGTTGCCGGAATGAAATTGTTCCCGGACCGAAATGGAGCAAGCACATGACACGCAGAAAAACATCGAAACCGAATGCCGTCAATGAATCGCGCCGCAAATTGCTGGGCACCACACTGGGTATCGGTGCCGTGGCGAGCCTGGGCGGACTGACGACGCTGAAAAGCGGGGCCGCTCCCGTCCAGGCGCAGCCGGCACAGGCAGAGAAACGCGGTTATCGCGAAACCGAGCATATTCTCCGGTATTACCGCAGCACGGCGCTGTAGGAGCGTTGTAGCCCTGTGAAGTGAGCAAAACCGGCCCCTGCGCAAAGCAACGTCACCGGTAGACCGAATCGAGTCTGGAGAACAACACGATGAAACTGATCCGAAAGCAAGCCGCAACCGGCGCCACCGATGCCGCCACTCCACATTCAGCCTTCGACCGTCGAACCTTTCTCAAGCGATCCGGCTTGACCGCCGGTGGGACCGTGCTGGCTGCCTCCACGCCGCTGACCCTGATGCGACGCGTCGAGGCGCAGCCCGATGATGGAGCAAACGGCGCTCCGGTCGAGATCAGGCGCACCGTCTGCAGCCATTGCTCGGTAGGCTGCGGTTCGATCGCCGAGGTCCAAAACGGCGTCTGGACCGGTCAGGAACCCGATTTCGATTCACCGTTGAACCTTGGCGCGCATTGCGCCAAAGGGGCATCGCTGCGCGCCCACGGACACAGTGACAAGCGCGTCAAGTACCCGATGAAGCTGGTCGACGGCAAGTGGAAACGACTCAGCTGGGACCAGGCGATCAACGAGATCACCGAAAAGTTTTTGCAGATTCGCGAAGAGTCCGGTCCCGACTCCATTTTCTGGTGCGGGTCGTCCAAGGCCAGCAACGAGGGCTCTTACCTCCAGCGCAAGTTTGCCGCCTTCTGGGGCACCAACAATATCGACCACCAGGCGCGCATCTGTCACTCGACCACGGTCGCCGGCGTTGCCAACACCTGGGGTTACGGCGCCATGACCAACTCGTATAACGACATGCATCGGTGCAAGTCGATGATCTTCGTCGGCTCCAACGCCGCCGAGGCGCACCCAGTGGCCATGCAGCACATTCTGCGCGGCAAGGAAAACGGCGCAAAGATGATCGTCGTCGACCCGCGTTTCACGCGCACGGCAGCGCATGCCGACCAGCACATCCGCCTGCGGCCGGGCTCGGACGTTGCCTTCATCTGGGGCCTGCTCTGGCATATCTTCGAAAACGGCTGGGAAGACAGCGAGTACATCCAGCAGCGCGTCTACGGTATGGATGAAATTCGCAACGAGGTCAACAACTGGGATCCGGCCACCGTCGAAAACGTCGCCGGCGTCCCCGAACAGGAAATGTACCAGGCCGCGAAAACGCTGGCCGAAAACCGCCCCGGCACCATCGTCTGGTGCATGGGCGGCACGCAGCATCACATCGGCAACAACAATACCCGCGCCTATTGCGTCCTGCAGCTTGCCCTGGGCAACATCGGCAAAGAGGGCGGTGGTGCGAATATCTTCCGCGGACACGACAACGTACAGGGCGCCACCGATGTCGGTCCAAACAGTCATACGCTACCCGGCTACTACGGCCTGGCCGAAGGCGCCTGGAAACACTGGGCCCGCGTCTGGGATGTCGATTTCGACTGGTTGAAAAACCGCTTCGACGGTGAACGCGAATACGATGCCGGGGGCGGCAGCATGGCCCATGCCATGAATATCCCCGGCATACCGGTTTCGCGCTGGATCGACGGCATCCTCGAAGACAAGGAAAACCTGTCGCAACGCGATAATTTCCGCGCCATCTTCTTCCAGGGCCACGCAGTCAACAGCCAGACCCGCGGCCCGGAAATGAAAACAGCGGTGGAAAAACTGGAAATGGTCGTGATCTCCGATCCGTATCCGACCCACCTGGCGGTCATGTCGGAACGCAAGAACAATACCTACCTGCTGCCGACCTGTACGCAGTTCGAACAATCCGGCTCGGTGACCGCGTCGAATCGTTCGCTGCAATGGCGCGAAAAGGTCATCGAGCCGCTGCATGAGGCCAAGCCGGATGCGGCCATTCTGCATCTTCTTGCGCAAAAATTCGGCTTTGCCGACGAAATGTTCAAAAACATCGCGATCGACGACGAGGGCATGCCCAGTCCGGAAGACACGTTGCGCGAAATCAACCGCGGGCACTGGACCATCGGCTATACCGGCCAGAGTCCGGAGCGTTTGAAAATGCATGCCGAATATCGCCATACCTTCGATACCACAACGCTGGTCGCCCAGGGCGGCCCGGCCGATGGCGAGACCTATGGACTGCCGTGGCCGTGCTGGGGCACGCCGGAAATGAAGCACCCGGGCACGCATGTACTCTACGACCCGAGCAAAGCGGTTTCCAAGGGCGGCCTGACCTTCAGAGCGCGCTTTGGCACCGAGCACGAAGGCACCAATCTGCTAGCCGAAGGCTCCTGGAGCAAGGATTCCGACATCAAGGACGGCTATCCGGAATTCACTTTCGGAATGCTGCGCAACCTGGGCTGGAGCCGCGAGCTGAACCCTGACGAGATGGCCACCATCGCCTGGGTCGCCGGGCTGCGCGACAAGCCCGAAGGCAGCGTCAACGAAAGCGACATCAGCCAGTTCCGGGACATGGAATCGGCCGCGCTCGACGGCGTCAACTGGAAGACCGATCTTTCCGGCGGCATACAGCGGGTAGCCATCGCCCACGAGTGCGCCCCATTCGGCAATGCCAAGGCGCGGGCCATGGTATGGACCTTCCCCGACCCGGTGCCGGTGCATCGAGAGCCCCTGTACACGGCGCGCTACGACCTCGTCGCCGAGTATCCAACCTACGAGGATCGCAAGGCATTCTGGAGACTGCCGACGCGTTACGCCTCGATCCAGGAAACCGACTATTCGGGTGACTATCCGCTGATCTTCACCAGCGGGCGGCTGGTTGAATATGAAGGCGGCGGCGAGGAAACCCGCTCGATGCCCTGGCTGGCCGAACTCCAGCAGGAAATGTTCGTCGAGATCAACCCGGGTGACGCCAATGACCGCGGAATCAAGGATCACGACTGGGTCTGGCTGGAAGGCGCCGAAGGCGGACGAATCAATATTCGCGCCATGATCACGCCACGCGTCGAGCGTGGTGTGGTCTGGACGCCATTCCACTTCGGCGGCTGGTTCCAGGGCGAGGATCTAGTGGACCGCTACCCGGAAGGCACCGCCCCCTACATTCGCGGCGAGGCCTGCAATACGGCAACAACCTATGGTTACGACTCGGTCACCCAGATGCAGGAGACCAAATCCACACTGTGCCAGATCAAGGCCGCCTGAGGCGGGTTCGGGTTAAACAGGAGAAGAACATCATGGCTAGAATGAAATTTCTCTGCGACGCCGACCGCTGCATCGAATGCAATGGCTGCGTGACCGCGTGCAAAAACGCCAACGAAGTACCCTGGGGCGTCAATCGTCGCCGGGTTGTGACCCTGAACGATGGCCAGCAGGGGGAAAAATCCATTTCGGTGGCCTGCATGCACTGCACCGACGCACCGTGCGCAGCAGTTTGTCCGGTCGACTGTTTTTACACCACGACCGACGGCATCGTATTGCACGACAAGGACTTGTGCATCGGTTGCGGCTATTGCTTTTATGCCTGTCCCTTCGGCGCTCCTCAATTTCCGCAAACCGAAGCCTTCGGGGTTCGCGGCAAGATGGACAAATGCACCTTCTGCGCCGGCGGTCCGGGCGAGGACGGCAGCGAGGCCGAATTCGAAAAATACGGTGCCAACCGAATTGCCGCAGGCAAGCTGCCGGCCTGCGCCGAAATGTGCGCCACCAAGGCATTGCTGGCCGGCGACGGCGACCTGGTCGCCGACATTTATCTCAAGCGTGTCATGGGCCGCGCGGGCCGCCCGCAGACCTGGGGTTGGTCGAAGGCTTACGGCGACGAGGTCTGAGCCCATGCGAAATTCAATGACTTTTGCTTGCGTGGCCGCTTTATGCCTGGGGCTTGGCGGCTGCTACGAATCGACCGATGTCACGCTTTACGAGCCCGGCGAATACAAGGGTAAGTCCGATCCGCTACTGACAAAGCTCAAAAGCTCCGAATTGCAGACCAGCCTCGAACGGCGTTTCGATGGCCAGAGGGATCGTTGAATGAACACTTCTGGAAAGATCAGAACATTGCTTTTCTGTCTGGCAATGCTCGCCTTCGGCGTCTCGCTTGCCGGTTGCGACAACATTCAAGAGCCCTGGCTGAACGAAGGCCAGGCGAAATTGCTCGACGATGAAGTGGAAAGGGATGAGCGTACCCAAAAGCAGCTTCGAAGCCGTCTGGTCTATGGTCAGAGCGACCGCTGAAGCGGAGGAATCGACAATGGCACAATCCAACAGCAGCACGGCAGTTGAAAACCCGGTGGCAAGAAAAAGGCGCCGATCCCGCCTCATGGTGTTCGCACTGATCGCGATTGCGATCGGCGCCATGCTCGCGCCGCTCAGCGGTTACCTGTATGTCGCCATGGCCGACCAGGGCACAGGAGCCCAGCCACAGTCGGGTTGGCAGGAAACCAATCCGAGATCCGAAGTCTGGCGCGATGCCCGACAGGGCGTCGAGGGCTACAGCGCTGTAAAGTCCCCGGGTGCGAACGTGCTGATCAGCAACACCGGCGAGCGCTTTCGTCAGCTTCGCAACGGGCCGGTCAGCGTGATCGGACCATGGGTCATGGCATTGATCCTGCTGGCCATCGGCCTGATCCTGGTCATTACCGGCGGCACCGATGTCGAAAAGCCGCTGACCGGAAAGCGGGTGCCGCGCTGGACGTTTTTTGATCGTTTTCTGCACTGGCTGGTCGCCATTCTATTCTTTGTTCTCGCGATTACCGGCTTGAGCCTGCTGTTCGGTCGGGCAGCGCTGATACCGCTTTTGGGGCCCGAGGGCTTTTCCGCCTGGGCCAGCCTGGCCAAGATCATCCACAATTACTCCGGGCCATTGTTCGTAGTCGGCATCGTGCTGATGGTTATCAGCTGGCTGAAATACAACCTTCCGACAAAAGTCGATTTCCAGTGGTTCTACAAAGGCGGCCTGACCGGCGGCCACGCGCCGGCCGGGCGCATGAACGGTGGCGAGAAGGCGTGGTTCTGGTTCATCGCCACGGCCGGGATTGTCGTGTGCGTTACCGGTGTCATCCTGGTCCTGCCCAACCTGTTCGAAGGCCGGGGCTTGAGCTCGACATCGCTGCTGCTCCACTCATCGCTGGCAATCCTGTGGATCGGCATCACCTTTGGTCACATCTACATGGCCACGGCAGGCGCCAAGGGCTCACTGGAGGGCATGGTCAAGGGAGACGTCAGTTCCGAATGGGCCGAGCAGCACCATGACCTTTGGTACGAAGAAATGAAGCGCGAAGGCCGGGAGTTTCGTGAACAAGACGCGACCGGGGCCGAGGGCAGCAGCTCGAATAACGGCCGAACGCCCGCCTGATCGAGGATTTCCGGTCATCGTTCATGCTTCCAGGCCGAGTCAATCACCACGACCTGCCGTGTACGCAGATTTCTTCAGCTGACCTGTTGACCGACGGCTCCTCCATCGCAAAGCATCGGCAGGCCCCATAGATGGAGCACTTCGCGACCGGGCACACCGGTTAATGTGCTCACCTGTAGAGGACGGGCCTGGCTGCGAAACACCTCGGATACGGACCTCGCGGCGGCCTAGCAGCCTGTCGGACTTAACGCTGATCTACTGCGGAAAGGCCGGATTGGGCCAGATTCTTCGCTCTTTATCGTTAACCAGGCTCACTATTCGCCTCAAAATATCGAGAATCTGACTCCAACCGGCTTTCCCTCGCTACGATCGGTCAAGTCCGACAGGCTGCTAGTGAAATGATCGCCGAATAACGCGGGTTCAGTCGCTCGGCAAGCCAAAAAAACGGCTGATCGAAATGCGTCGCTCGGTGTCGGCTTGCAGCACCAACGCGCCGTCTTGAGCAACCCCGGCGCTTGTCCCGGCTATTTTTTCTCCATCGGGCAGCACCATGGCGATCGGCGTCCCTTTCTCGCTATTGCTGCGGCTCCGGAATTGTCGCAACACCGGCTCGACGCCGTCTTCGGCCCAGCGATTGAGCCAGGACAAAAAATGTCGGCCAAAGCCGCTGAGTACAAGTTCCGGATCGATATCGGCATTGCCGCCTTCCTCGCAAAGACTGCCGGCGTCGAACACCTGCTCGGGCCGTTGGCAGACATTGATCGAAAAACCCAGAACCAGCCATTCGGCCGTCGCGTCATGCCGCAGCCAAAAACTGGCCACCTTCGACCCGCCGAGCAACAGATCATTGGGCCAGCGATAACGCAGATCGGTCATCGGCACCACCAGGTCGGCCACCGCCGTACCCAGCGAAACCAGGCCGACCAGAACGATTTCGCCAATCTCATCGCGCTCGAATTCCGGGCGCAGAACGAGCGCCGCATACAGGCCGTCACGAGGCGAATGCCAGGCTTGGCCCAGTCGGCCCCGGCCGCTGCTTTGCGAGCGTGTCCACAGCAGGGTGCCTTCCGGCGCGCCGGCGCAGGCACGCGCAACCGCCTCGTCGACGATATTGTCAGCACTGGCCAGCGCCAGTGGTTCATATAGCGGCGGCAGATCCGGAACTTCCGGCAAGCGCGCATTCAAGGCAATATCTCCTGGTCGAGACCGTCGAGCATTTTGCGAAGCTTTTGAATTCGGGGAGAAATGATATCGATCGTATCGGCATGGGCCGACAGTGCGCCTTGCAATTGCTGCCGAGCATGGTCTACGCGACCGGTGTCGCGAAGCAGCGCCGCAAGCTGCGCAATGGCTTCCAGGTGCGACGGATCAGCCCGGCCCAGGGATCGGGCGGTCGTCTCGGCGACGTGCATCAGTAGCGGTTCGGCCAGGTCGGGCTTGCCGCCCTCGACATACAGCCGCCCAAGACTGCCCAGCGCCATCAAGGTATGCGGGTGGTCGGGACCGACCAGCTTGCGCCAGATTTCGATGTCGGCGCGATACAAGGCTTCAGCATCGCCCCAACGACGTTGCTCGCGCAGCAGGTCGGCAAGGTTGTTCAAGGTGGTGGCGAAGGCGGCATGCTCACTTCCGGCAAGCTGGTCCCAGGCTTCCAGTGCGCGTCGATAAAGCAGCTCGGCCTCCGTCACCTGGCCACTGACTTCCAGCGTTGCGGCCAGGTTATGCAGCGTCGTTGCCGTATCGGTATGGTTGTCGCCGAAGGCTGCCGTGCGAATTTCCAGCGCTCTTCGGTAACAGTGTTCCGCTTCCTTGTAGAGCTGCCTGGCATCCAGCACCGTGCCCAGGTTGTTCAGGCACGCGGCAGTGGCGGCATGGCGCGGGCCAAATGCCTGCTCAGTGGCCTCGAACGCTTCCCGGTACAGGCGCTCGGCATCATCATATTCACCGGCCAGGTAGGCCACGCCGGCCATCTGGTCACAACACATCGCGGTGGTCGGATGCCGGGATCCAAGCCGCTTTCGGGCAAGACCCAGCGCACGTCGGAAAGCGTCGTTGGCCAGCTTCAGGCTGCCGGCCGCCTTATGCGCGGCGCCGAGATTGGCTAACCATGGAACAAGACCGGCATCGTCACCGCCGAGCACTTGTTCGCGGCCGGCAAGCGCCTGTTCATACAAGGCCACGGCTGCAGGAATATCACCCTGTTGCTCGTACAGGCAGGCCAGTCGATGGCGTACGCTCTCGGTTGTCGATGCGCCGGCGCCATCGAGCCCTTCGTAGACATCGAGCGCTGCTTGCAGCGCTCCGCAGCTTTCGTCTCCAATCTCCGGATGCGCGCCCAGGCGTTCCAGGGCACGTGCATGTCGGGCCAGGTCATCGGCCGCCCGGGCACGCTCGGCGGCCAGGCTGAACCAGCTTGACGGTACGCTGGCATGCTCGTCGGCGGCCTCGATCAGGTCGGCCGCCGCAAGTAGAGCAGGGGCGCTCAATTCAGTCTGTTGTTGCAGCGTCGTCAAGGCATTCCTGACAAAATCCGCATCGCCCAGCCGGCTCCAGAAACGCAGTGCTTCAAAGCGAAGCCCCGGATGCTCGCAAAATTCCAGCCAGGTCGGGTTCATCAAAGCGTCCAGCGCAGCCTTTTTTTGCCTGGCTTGGATCCGGCACCAGATTGCAGCGCGCCAAGCCTCGGCGTCGGGTCTTGCCGAATAATATTGGGCAAGTTGTTGCAGCACTTGCTGGCGCTCGACGGGATCGGCCGCCAGTCGATCGACCAGCCGATGTCTCGCCAACGGCGAGGCAATCGCATGCCAGTCGCCGTCGCTGATCACAAGCGGGTCGAGCCGCTTGAGCGCGCCGGCCAATCCCGACGACATCAGCGCATCGAGATCGGCATGTCTCAAACCGGCGCGCGCGGCCAACAACAAGCGGGCAAGCCGACAGGCATCGGGGTCATCGAATATTTGCTTGCACCGGGCGTCAAGTTCATCAGCATCAGCATCAGCATCAGCCCCGTCATTCTGCGAATCGACCGGATCAACGCGCCGAGCTCGCCCATGCAGCTGTTGCGAGACCACGCCGTGGACGGCTGACAGTGCAATGCCGACACCGCTCGGCAGCCAATCGGGCAGCCAGTCCAGGTCGGCTTCCAGTTGATCGCCGGAAAGCGCATGCGCATCGGCCAGCACAACCCGGTACGGCCCGGCAGCCGCGGCGCGAGCGAGCCAGTTGGGCAGCGATTCGCGCATGCTGTCGACATCGGTCGGAACGGCGTCGGGGAAGCCGCAATCAGTTTTGATGGCATTGAGGAGCCGCCACAGGAAAACTTTCGGCTCGGCGCAGTCGCCGCCCAAGCCGGCATGATGAAAAAATACCCGGGCATTTTGATCGCGCTCCGCATTCAGCAAGCGAGCGGCCTTGCCACTGTTGCCGGGACCGAGCAGCAAGGTCAGACCGTCAGCCAGGGGTGGCCCGGCCGGCTCGCCACCTACGTGGCGGGCAAAGGCCCGCATCAAACGATCTTCGGGCAAGGCATTGGCAGAAAAAAATCCCATATCGACGGCGCTCGAACCGATACGTTGTCAAAACCAGTCACAATTATGCACCGAAAGTACTCCCAACCACAGCGCCGCCCGAACGCCACCGGGCCTGCTCTTGCGACGACCACCTTCTACGGCAGGTCAATGCCGGCAGGCCCCGGCATGCTGCATTGCCCGCACGAGCGCTTGTCCGAACCCAAACTGTCAACCCAAACACTCCAGGACCGTCCGTTTCAGGCAAAATAAGCATCGTCAATTCGACCGAATCCCTTTTGGCGATACCCTCCAGGTCTCGAGGACAATGCTTCAGAGACCAAGCATGAGCAAGCCATTCCAAGGCCGCTTCAAATCTCGATCCTGGTCCGGCGTTTGCGATCTTCGTATTCGGACACAAAAAGTGCCTTGCCCTGGATACACCATCGCGCCACAAGTTACCCGGCGGATGAAACTGAAACTCAAGCTGTACCCCCAGAGCGACATCCAATGCACTTACCCCGCCTGATTCACCACCCTTCCTGCTGCGACGCCGTCAGGCCCGCGCCTGCGGCGTTTTGCTCGGTCGCACATCCTCACCGGACAGGCGGAAGCGTCTCCGGTGCGCTCGGTCGCAAAACGCCAGAACCGCAAGGCCTGACGCCCCCTCGCGACGGAACGGTGGTGAATAAGGCGGGCTTACAGACACTGACCGCGCGGGTCGATCGGCAAGCAAAGGAACAGGGCAGGATCGGCCTGATCAAAGGCCAAAACGAAATCCGGATACTTCGGTCTTCGAAATTGCGCAAACGCTCATTGGCGAGGCTTTGGCGAATGGGCCGGGAAGGATTCAAGACCGGCAATTTCGTAATTCTGTTCACCCACGACAAGCAACGCTTTGTGGTCACTTGCCGGGCCGCGCTGTACCCCGGCATGGTTCCTGCTTCACTGGCCGCGGCTGCAGCCAGCAATGCACTCGAAAAGTCCGGCAAGGTTCGGAAGGCGCTCAATGGCGCGCCGGTCATCGAACCGCCGGAACCCAGTCAAAAATA
Organism: Wenzhouxiangellaceae bacterium; assembly: GCA_032251235.1. GTDB lineage: Bacteria > Pseudomonadota > Gammaproteobacteria > Xanthomonadales > Wenzhouxiangellaceae. The sequence continues at coordinate 53,257 of JAVVET010000007.1, read as the reverse complement.
CGCCGGCGAACGGCAAAGCAAAGGTCTGATCGAGCGATGCTACGCAGGCCTGCTGGCGGACCAACCCGCTGCCGGTCCGGCTGACGTCGTTGCCGCTCAACTCGACGCTTTACTCGACGAACAAAGCGCAACGATGCAGGCGCGATGCGCGGCGGGCGCATCATGAAGCCAATTTGGCTGAAGCGATTTCTGCGGCGATTGTTCGCACAGTTCATGAATCACTACGTTCGCCTTCGCGGCCGCGGCGGACTGGCAGCGATCCAGCGCGACGGTGATCGCCTGGGCCGGCTCCATTACCATCTCGCAATTTTCAGTCGCCGGAAGCTCAAGCAGCAGGTGGCACGGCTATTCAACGCCCGGTCCGAGGACCCGAAAATTGCCGCCTTGCTCAAGCAGGCCTGGCGCATCAACGATCGCATGGTGCTCGAAGTATTGGCCAAGGCGTGCGCGGCGGTCTCGATCGACGAAGTCGCCGATTCGGTCAGCGTCACCGACGCCGAAGAATTGGCCGAAGCACTTGAATCCGGCCAGGGCGCGATACTGCTCGGTATGCATTCGGGCAACGTCCTTGCGTTGTTGATCAAACTGACCCGTCGTGGCCTGCCGATCAGCGTGATCGCCAACCAGCCGCGCCGGTTGCCGGCGAACTTCTTCGAGGATTTTTTCGCCGGAAGCAGCGTCGAAGTCATCCCGGCACGGCCCGAATTCGCCGCCTTCTACAAGTTGAACAAGGCCGTGAAACAGGGCAGGGCGGTTTTCATCCCGATCGACCAGATACACAAGCGCGGCGGGATTGAGGCAAGATTTCTGGATAAACGTGTGCCCATGCCAGGTGGCGCTTCGGTACTGGCCAAAAGACATGGCGTTCCCGTATACCCGGTCCTGCTCGAAGCCGTTGAACCCAAGTGGCAATTTCGCATCGGCAAAGGCATTCATCTTCCCGCCGACCAGGCAAAGCACCAGGATATGGCCGATCTGGTGGCGATCATCGAGGACCATATCCGCCGACGTCCCGAACTGTGGAGTTGGCACCATCGGCGCTGGATGCGCTTTCCGTTCGAGTCAACCCGGCCTTGATTTCGACCAGACCCTGGATTTTGTTCACCAGCAGGTCTGTGATGAGGCAAGACCACGTCGGGGCCGCCTTCGTCCGCTGACGCAGCATCACCGAACGCACGAGTGCATTCCCCAACGCGCCGGGTCGCAGAATGTCACCGTCTACAAGACCGGTCAGCTCATTGGGGGACAGCAGCTGACATTAACGCCAAGCCAGTTGCGCGTTTCAAACGAAATCAGGTTTGCGACAGCCAGCCAGTGAATTGATGCGCCGCCAGGGCCAGGCCCAGCGTGATGAACACAATCGCGCTCAAACGATGAAGCAGGGCGTGAGGAAGCCTGGAAGCAAAACGGTGCCCCAGCCATAGCGCGGGAACGTTGGCGACGGCCAGGCCCAGTGCTGCACCGGCGAAAACCCATTCGGGAGCCGGCAGACCGGCGGCCAGCGCGATCGTGGCCAATTGCGTCTTGTCACCCATCTCCATGACGAAAAACAGCCACAAGGTGGTCAAAAATGCGCCGTGATTGCTCGTGGCCGGCGGATCGTCTTCAGCGTGCTCCTGTCCCCGAAGCATCCAGAGCCCGATCAACACGAATCCAGTCGCGACCACGATCTCCAGCAAGCCTGCCGGAATCAAGCGGTCCAGCAAGCTGCCACTGGCCACGGCCAGGCCGGCGTTGGCGCAGGCGCCGACCAGAAGACCGCCCAACACCGCCCAGGGTTTTCTAAACCGCGCGGCCAGGTAGATCACGACCAGCTGCGTCTTGTCGCCGAGTTCGGCCAGCGCAACGGCGGGGAAGGTCAAAAGAAAGCTTTCCAAGGTGCCTGAAGTTTCCGTCTGAAGATCACACAGATTACCCCAGATCGAACATCAAGATACCTTTTTTTATTCTATAATTATTTTAAATATGTAATTTAAATATATGAAAATAATAGAATAATTTTTTACAACTTTAAGTTCATACAGTACTCGAAAACCGGACCGGCATGGCGATAGACAAAAACTATAGCGGGCTCCAACTCCCGGCCACTGGAGTAAAAAAGCAAACTCAAAACCCGCGGCCGCCGAGCTCCTGACCCGTCCTGGGTAAAACGCAATTGAATCTAACCGTGATTTTGGCCCGGCTTGAATCGACCTTAAACCCGGAGTATTCGCCACCCGCAGTAGATCAGGTGCTGAATAAGCCAGATTAAATACTGAGGCACAAAGCTGGGTGGAAAATGCAGGTCGGCAGGCGTTGCCTGGTCGATGGAAACAGGCTAAAAATATCGGGTGTTTTCTGCCGGCCGGTGGGCTCCTGGGAGTTTGTCGGACTTGACCGATCCAAAGCGATGGAAAGCCGGTTGGAGTCAGATTTTCTGATCTTTTGAGGCGAATAGCAAGGCTATTAAACGAAAAGGAGCGGGAAATCTGGCCCAATCCAGATTTTCTGCGGCAGTACATAAACAGTAGATCAACGTTAAGCCCGACAGGCTTAGGGAGCGCTGATGCGTGGCGAGCCGGAAAGCGCGGTCGACTGGTCGGAGGCCAGGCGATAGCCGCCGGCGTCGACCAATACACGCGCAGGCTCACCGGATTCGATGAAATGATCGTGGGCCGGCTTCATGCTGCGCCAGAAATCGATCCAGCGCGACGAAGCATGCGCATCCAGGTTTTCTTCGGTCATCCGAAAAGGGTAAATCTCGACGCCGATATCTCGCTGGCCATTCTGCAACGCCGCCTCGGCGACCAGGTAGATCTGCTCCATGTAGTAATCGGTCATGGCGAAACAACCGTTCGATGCACAGCCGCCATGAATCATGATGTTGCTGCCGGTGCGACCCATGCCGCGATCGGCCGCGTTGGGATAGCCCAGGTTGAATGCCAGGTGGAAATCCGAATTCGGATGCAGTCGCTCGGGCCGGACGTCGTAAAAACCCTCAGGTGCCTGGTAATCACCCTCGAAGCGCTTCGGGCCCAACAGGCCCGACATTTCACAAATCGGGTATGTCCGGTAAAGCTCGAAGCCGTGCTTGCCGCGAATATGGAGTTCCAGTTCGCGACTTTGTTTGAAGATCCGGATATGGACCGGATCGCCGATCCGCAGGTCTTTTTCAACAAAGCGCTCGGACAGCCATTGCGATTGATTGATCCACGCGGATTTCGAGCTTGGGCTGGACGGAAATCGAAATGTCGCTTCATCCGGCTCGATACCCGGCAACTTCAGCCGCCCGGCTTCAAGAGCCGGCATTGGCGAATACAGCCATGACTCTTCGGCCAGAAGCGAAAACGGGGCGAGAAGAACAACAAGTAGGGCGGCTCGACGCATCGGCCAGAGTCTGCCAAACTTGGGCGCAATGTGCAATCGATTGCGGCAATTCGGTCAAATTAAATCCATACGGGAAAAAGCCAATGAAGCAGAACCTCAAGGTTGCAGTAGTTCAGGCAGGTTCGAAAATATTCGACCTTGAATCGACGCTCGAGCGCTTCGAACAACTGGCATTGCAGGCGGCGCGCTCTGATGCCGAGCTCGCAGTTTTTCCCGAAGCGTTTATCGGCGGCTACCCGAAAGGCCTCGATTTTGGCGCGCGCGTCGGCCAGAGATCCGAGGCCGGACGCGACCTTTTTGCGCGCTATTATCGTCAAAGCATCGACGTTCCAGGGCCCGAAACCGAACGCATCGGTGAAATCGCGCGCAGCTGTCGGATGCAGCTGGTGCTTGGCGCGATCGAGCGCGAGCGCGGCACGCTGTACTGCAGCGTGTTGTATTTTGCTGCAGACGGAAATCTCGTCGGCAAACACCGCAAGGTCATGCCGACGGCCATGGAGCGACTGATCTGGGGTTTCGGCGACGGCTCCACGCTCGGCATCGTCGAAACCAGCCTCGGCCGCGTGGGCGCGGCCATCTGCTGGGAAAATTACATGCCGCAGCTTCGCCTGTCGATGTATTCGCAAGGCGTGGAATTGTATTGTGCGCCGACTGTCGACGACCGCGAAAGCTGGCAGCCGAGCATGCGCCACATTGCCATGGAAGGCCGTTGTTTCGTGTTGGCAGCCTGCCAGTACATGACCGCAGCGGATTGCCCGGAAGATTATCCGCTTGAGCGCGAGCGATTCCCAAGCGGCACATTGATTCGCGGCGGCAGCGTCATCGTCGATCCATTCGGAGAAGTGCTTGCCGGGCCGATCTACGACCGGGAAGACATTTTGGTTGCCGAACTGGACGCGGACAGTATCATCCGCGGGAAATTCGACCTCGACGTCGCGGGTCATTACTCATGCCCAGAGATATTCCAACTTAAAATCAATCATAAAGATCTGTTATCTAGAAAATAGATTAGCAATTGCAAAGCGCCATCAAAACGCCATCGATGACCATGCCAGTCAGCCTTTTCGTCGCCGGAACGCCCTATATTTAACATAATATACATTATGCGAACTTATTGACGGGCATATTCTGACCCCGAGACCTTCGCATTTAAGCCCAGAGATATCGATCCCGGTGATCTCCATCCCGGTATTGCCGCAAAGGATCAGATTCTTGATGAGATGTCAGTCACGCCCCGGATTGCGGCCGGCCTCCCAACCACCCGTATAATCATCGGCCAACTCGTCTTCAGGCCGCTGCAGGATCTTTCCGCAGATCAACCCCATGCATGACACCGACAGGCAAAAACGCAACGTCTTGCTGGTGCTGATGCTGGTCACGGCCTTGTTCGGCTTGTTTTTCGCTTACCAGAACAGCCTGCGCGGACAAGTTGCGATGGCGGTTCTGGAGTCGTTTTTCGTGCTTTATTCCGTACTGATGATCCCGGTGATTCTCCGAACGCTGAATTTTCGGCGCTGGGCGCTGGCTTACATCCTGCCGTGGACCTGCGCCATGTTGGCAATCCTGGCCATGCCGGGCTCGTCGATCACCGTGTTCATCTGGACGCTCGTGCTGCCGTTGATCGTGCATTTCCTGCTCGGCCGGCGTCTGGGCCTGGCCTTGTCGATTGCCGGCCTGGCTGCTTCGGCTCTGATCGCCTGGTATCGCTTCGGGCTGCCTGGGTCCCCGGAAGATTTTGTTTTCGCGGGCAACATTTCACTCGCCGCGGTACTGATTCTCCTGCTGGCCCACATTTATGAACGCGGCCGCGAACTGACGGAACGGGGCCTGCAGCAGCTGGCGGCCACCGACACGCTGACCCAGCTAGCAAACCGAATGCTGCTGGACCAAACCTTTTCCACGTTCAGCAAGCGTGCGCTTTCCAGACAAAGGCCGCTGACCATGCTGTTGATGGACCTCGATCATTTCAAACGAATCAATGACTCCTACGGCCATTCGGCTGGCGACCAGGTACTGGCCGAATTCGCCGTGCTGCTACGGCAGCGGACGCGAGCCGGTGACTTCCTGTGCCGCCTGGGTGGCGAAGAATTCCTCGTTTTGCTCCCGGAAACCGACGCGCCGACCGCAGAAGCTGTGGCAGAGTCGATCCGGCAACGACTACAGGATGGCTTCGTGCGCTCTCGCGGCCAGAAGATCCGGTTGACGCTAAGCATCGGCCTGGCCGAGCTCGATCGCGACGGCAACGACCTGGATACCCTGCTCCGCAGCGCCGATCGACGCATGTATCGCGCCAAGACACTGGGACGCAACCAGGTCATCGCTGAAGACGCTTGAACCCGGATTATTCGCCACCCGATCTACTGCGGCGGCCCCAGGCCCGGCGCCTACGGCATTTTGCTCGGTCGCACATCCTCATGGTACGGATGCGTAGGCTTCCGGTGCGCTCGGTTGCGAAAACGCCGTATCCACAAGGCCTGGAACCACCTCGCGACGGCCGGGTGGTGAGTAAGTCGGGTTGAAACTGACAGCGTGCCGTTGACGCCATCGAGGCATTTCGACCGACGACTCAAGGCCGCATCGGCGCGCAAAAAAGTCGAATTAGAGCCACCGTTTGCATGAAAGCCCGGGTGAGGTTACTCGATTAAAATTCCTAATTTTATCATCATATTAGATAGCACTTATAAAGTTATTTTATAGCATTTTGGCGGCCTGACCATCAGCTAGGGCCGCTCGTTTTCATCAATAACCGAATCCACCCGACGCCACAGCAAGGCGGCCAGCCGCGGGTCGATACGCGCCATCAGAAAGTAGGCGAAGCGCAGCTTGATCCGGCGCCAAACGCCGCTCTGTCTCGACCAGTCGCCGGCATCGATCTGCTGTGCGTGCTTCAGGTGGTCATCGAAAATACGGCCGGCGCCTGCTAAAACGGATGGCTCGTCTATCCGCAATACCAGTTCGTAATCAATGTGCAGGCTGCGGGTATTGAAGTTGGCCGAGCCGACAAAAACCGCGTGCTCGGTGATCACCAGCTTGGTATGAAGAACCTGCGGCTGGTAGGTCCAGATTTCGACGCCCGCACTCAGCAGTCGCTTGTAAAGCAACTGGCTGGCGTACAGCGCCAGCGGCACATCGCTTTTGGCTGGAAGCAGCAACTGGACGCGCCCGCCCTTGCGCGCCATTTTCATCAACCGCCGGCGCAAGCCCCATGTCGGTAGAAAATAGGCGCTTGCGATGCGAATCGACGCCCCCTTGGACATGTCATTGAGCAGCGCCTGCTTTAAAGGGTTGGGACCGCGCCCGGGGCCACCGAGAAGCAATGTGACTCCTCCGGCGCTCAGTTGCCTGCGCTGACCGGCCCGGCGCAGTCGGTTGAACGTTTTGGGATGAAAGTCGGCAAAATCGTAAAGCGCGAAAAAAGCCTTGACCAGCAGGCGGACCCGAGCTCCACGCACGCGCATTCCCAGGTCGCGCCAGCCGCTTTCGACGCCGTCGCCGTGGTATTCGTCGGAGATGTTGAAGCCGCCGATGATCGCCACGCGATCGTCGCAGGTCAGCAGTTTGCGATGATTGCGGTACATGAGGCGACGCAGGTTCAATGGATTGAACATCCGGACTTCGCCCCCGGCATCCAGAAGGCCTTCGAAATACGCGCGCGGCAACGAAAACGAACCCAGCGCATCGAGCAGTACCCGTACCCGCACGCCGCGTCGGCAAGCGCGGACCAGCGCATCCCGTGTCCGGTCACCGATGCGATTGGCCGAAAAGATATAGGTTTCCAGGCAAACGCTGTCGGTGGCCGAATCGATGGCCTCGAGGATGGCTTCCAGGCCAGCACGGCCGCTTGCCAGCCATTCGAGTTCGGGCACAACAGCGCCTCGATTCTGCGCTTGCCGATCTGGATCAAAGGAATTCAATCGTGCCCCATCCGTCCATACCCTACCGTGCCGTATCGTCTTGTACTATACCCCCGCCCCGTCGTCCCCGGCACCGTCAAACCCCTTCTGGCTGCATTCACTCGATCGCGCCTCCGGTTTGCAGGGCTTCCTCTGCATTACACTGGCCCGACAACTGTTCCACCCGGGAGGGCATCGTGAGCCAGGACAATTACCTGCTGAAACTTTACGCCAGGTGCAACAGGCTGCCATGGGGCAAGGCGATATTTTCTCGCCTGTTTGCGCGCAAGGCGCGCTATTTCGCAACGATCCAGCCATTGGTAACACAGCTTGAGCCGAACTTTTGCGAGGTCCATTTCAAAAAACGCCGCGCGGTCGAGAACCATATCGGCAGCGTCCATGTCATCGCCATCTGCAACGCGCTGGAAATGGCCATGGGCGGGCTGGCCGAGGCTTCGATCCCGAAGCATCTGCGCTGGATTCCGAAAGGCATGCAGGTCGGCTATACGGCCCGTGCTGATTCGAACATCCGCGCCACGGCCCAGGCCCGCGCCGAGGACTGGAAGCCGGGCGATCTGCCGGTCACGATCAAGGCATTCCGCGAAGACGGCATCGTGGTCGTAGAGGGCGTCATTACGCTCTACGTTTCGGAAAAGCCGGTTAAAGCCAATGATTAGCGAACCCGGCTCATGGCCAGTCACAGGCCCCGACGGCCCGGCGGTCTGAGCATTCGGGTACGATTGAAGTTGTAGCTGGCCACCTGAGCGAATCCATGAGCGGTAACGGCAGTAACTACGACAATGACAACGACTTCCGCAAGCACTACGACCGGCTGATCGAGGCCTGTGCCGAGCTGCCCCCGGCGCGGGTCGCGGTTGCCCATCCCTGCGAGGCGCGGTCTCTGCGCAGCGCCCTGGACGCCGCCGATTCAGAGTTGATCGAGCCGGTGCTGATCGGACCGCGCAAGCGGATCGAGCAGGCAGCCGATGAACTCGAGGTCAAGCTCGACGATTTCGAGGTCATCAATACCAAACACAGCCACGATTCGGCCGAACGAGCGGTGCAAATGGCACGCGCCTCCGAGGTCGATGCGGTCATGAAAGGCAGCCTGCATACCGAGGAATTGCTGGAAGCCGTGATCGATGCCCGCCGCGGTCTTAGAACCGAGCGCCGAATTTCGCATGTGTTTGCCGTGGCCACGCGCAACTATCCAAAACCATTGTTCATAACCGATGCTGCCATCAACATCGAGCCGAGCCTGAGTGAAAAAGTCGATATCGTTCAAAACGCCATCGACCTGTGCCGCAGCCTGGGCATTAGACGCCCCCGTGTCGCCATCCTGTCGGCGATCGAGACCGTCAACCCGAAAATCCCGTCCACTGTCGACGCCGCCGCCTTGTGCAAAATGCGCGACCGCGGCCAGATCACCGGCGGCCTGCTGGACGGTCCGCTGGCCTTCGATAACGCCATCAGCATCGAGGCCGCACGCATCAAGAAGATCAAGTCCGAGGTCGCCGGCAGGGCCGACATTCTGCTGGTACCAGACCTGATTTCCGGCAATGTACTGGTCAAGCAAATGACTTTTCTGGGCGGTGCCGATGCCGCCGGCATCGTCCTTGGTGCCCGGGTTCCGGTGATTCTTTCCAGCCGCTCGGACAGTTTGCGCTCGCGCCTGGCCTCGTGTGCGCTGGCAGTCCTGCAATTGCACCGCGAAGCACAGCCCCTTGCCGACGATGAACAAAATGAAAACAGCGAACAGGACTAAAGCCTTTCACGAATCATGTCTTCCATCCTCACGCTCAATGCCGGTTCCTCCAGCCTTAAATTCGCACTGTTCGATGCCGAAGCCACGCCGGAACGACGTGCATGGGGACAGGTCGAACGTATTGGCGAGGATGCCTGCTTGCAGATCGAGGATAGCGGCGGCCAACAGGACAAGCATCACCTGGGCGATGACTGCAGCGCCAGCGAGGCACTGGATGCGGTACTGGACGCCCTGGCCGATTATGACCAACCCGATATCGTCGGCCACCGCATCGTGCACGGTGGTGACGATTTCACCCAACCGATCCAAATCGACCACACGGTTCTGAGCGTGCTGGAAGGGCTCGACAGCCTGGCGCCACTGCATCAGCCGCATAACCTGGCCGCCGTTCGACATTTTCTCGAAAACGCTCCGGACTTGCCGCAAATCGGAGTGTTCGATACCGCCTTCCACGCCGACATGCCCGACGTGGCCCGCTGGATCGGCCTGCCGAAACGATTTCACCAGCGCGGCATTCGCCGCTACGGCTTTCATGGCTTGTCCTACCAGCACGCGGCCGGCGAAATGGCTCGGCTAGAACCGGCGTCCAGTCGCGTCGTCGTGGCGCATCTCGGCAACGGCGCCAGCCTGTGCGGCATCAGGAACGGCCACAGCGTCGAGACCACCATGGGCTTCAGCGCGCTCGACGGCCTGCTCATGGGCACCCGTTGCGGCAGACTCGATCCGGGCGTCTTGCTGCACCTGATGCGGGTCGACCAGATGGGCCTGGATGATCTGCAAGAGCTGTTGTACCAGCAAAGCGGTCTGCTGGGCGTTTCGGGCATCAGCCATGATGTGCGCGAGCTGCTGGCGGCCGACAACGATGATGCCAGGCTCGCCCTCGAGCTGTTCGTCTATCGGGTGATCAAGGAAACCGGTGCGCTTTATTCGGTGCTCGGTGGCCTGGACGCACTGGTTTTTACCGGCGGCATCGGCGAACACGCCGCGAGCATTCGCCAGGCCATCGCCGCAGGCCTGGCCTGGACCGGGCTGAAGCTGGACCCGCAAGCCAATGCCGGTCACGCGGCCGTGCTGCACGCCGATTCCAGCCGCCTGTCCTGCAGGATTGTTCGCTGCGACGAAGAGCAGGTGCTGGCCGATGCCTGCGCCGGCATGCTTTGATTTTCAATCCGCCGCGGTGTCGTGGCGGCATCAGGATCAGCAACTCGCGCACCGAATTCGACGACAGGCCGGCAGCGATGGTGCCGAGCGATCGGCTGGCCTGGCTCAAGCATTCGGGCGTCGAAAAACGTACTGTCGGAACTCGCCCCGAGAGCGGTCCCGATAAAAACAAATTAAACCAATAATATAAACAATAAAGTTAAACCTGATTATTTATCCTGCCGCCGTGGCCCAGGCGACCATCGGGATGACATTCATTGTGCTGCCCTGCTCCCCTGTATGAGGCTGTTCCGGCGTAAATCTGCAGCAATTATCAAGCTCTGGAAACCCTGGCCGCAAGCTCGTGCAAGACTTGAATCGTCGTATCGATCTGGGCCAAGTGGGTTCGGTGACAAACGACGGCCATGCGCAGCGTGAACCGGCCTTCCAGCCGGGTCGAACTCAGAAAAATCCGGCCGTCGCGCTGTAGCGCCTCGACCAGGCACTGGTTCAGTCTATCGTCGCCTTTTTGCCGGAAAGTCACGACCGACAGATCCGGCAGCGGACCGACTTCGAATAAATCCGAGGCCGCCATCTGCGCGTGGAAATACCGGGCCAGCAGCAGCTTTTCAGTCAAAGCCGCGCGAAACGGCGCCAGTCCCAGCACCTGCAGGGGCAACCACATGCGAAGTCCGCGAAAGTGCTTCGTCAGTTCCGGCGACAGGTCTGCCGGCGAGTCTTCGTCGAGACTGCCCAGGGTGTCCTGAAGATAATCGGCACCGCCACGATGGGCCCGTTTCAGTAAACTGCCGTCACGTACCAGCAGTGCGCCCGACCCGTAGGGCAGAAAAAGCGTTTTGTGCGGGTCCATGACGATCGAGTCGGCCTGCTCGATGCCGGCCAGCTTCTCACGGCCCTCGTCGGTGAGCAGGAAAAACCCTCCGTAGGCCGCATCCACGTGCAGCCACAAATCTTCGCGCGCCGCGATTTGGCCCAAAGGCGACAACGGATCGACCGAACCGGTGTTGGTGGTGCCGGCCGACAGCAGCAGCATCCATGGCAGCAAGCCCTTTTGGCGGTCTTTCCGAATGGCCGCGGCCAGCGCATCCGGGCACATCCGAAAGCCTTCGTCAGCGGCAACATGGCGCCGTTGCACGGCATCCAGACCGGCGATATGCATGGCTTTGTCCACGCAGTGATGGGTGTGTTCGGTCACGTAGACGACCGCGCGTGAAATCTTTTCGCCGCTGATGCCGCGTGCATCACGCGCGGTCACGATCGCGGCCAGCGTGGCGCCGCTGCCGCCGGCCGACAGGTAGCCCGATGCGCCTTCAGGCAACCCGACCAGCCTGGCCATCCACCGAACCAGCTGGTTTTCGATTCGCACCGCGCCGGGGCTTGCGAAAAAAACGCCTGCATAACGGTTCGAAACCGCGGCCAGAAAATCCCCCAGCGCGGCATGGAAAAGCCCCCCGCCGGGAATGTATCCGGTAAATCGACCCGAGGTCGGGGCAATGCCTTGGCGATCAACAAAGCGGCCCACCAGCTCCAGTGCCTGGTCGAGCCCAATGCCGCCCTCGACGAGGGGGTAATCGAGAAGCCCGGCCGCCTTGTCGGGACTGTACTGATAGGCCGGCGCGTGCTCGACGCCATCCAGATAGGCGTTGGCATAGTCCATGACACGCTGCTCGTGCTGCAAGCGCGTCTCGCAGCCCGGATCGAGCTTGCGAGCGATCTGCTCGAGTTCGGCCAGGCGCCGGTAGTCGTCGGAATCGAACATGCAAAAAACCATACACCCAATCCCGCTCTGCGTCGATGGCGCGAAACCGTCACCGTCATCGTCCAGGCCAGCCGATCAGGCATACCGTGCAACCAGCGCTCTGCGGCTGAATTCAGGGTTTCAGCGGATGATCTTCGGCAAGGTTCTGATAATCGTCTGCATCGAGCGGCTCGACCGCCGTACTCTCATCGAACCAGATGTATTCATCGAACTGTTCCGGCAACACCGTCTCGAAATAATGGCTGACCCGCTCGGTTTCGGGCCTGTAAATCACGCCAATCGCGCGCTGCAGGCGGGTCGTCAGAAGATCTTCGCGCAGATCGAGATCGTGCGCATGCGATTCGCGCAGCGGCAACAGGAAGCTCGGGTGGCTGCTTTCCGAAAAGATCCGCTCATAGCTGTCCGACAGCGACGGCCGAACGCGCTTTTTCTGCATGGGCTCATCCCAGTTGCTTGCCGCTGCAACCGTTCCGCGGTCGGTGCCGAAGCCGACCAGATAGGCCTCGTCGCCGAATTCCTCGCGCGAAAGCTGGCCGATGTTGAATTCACCGCGCATGCCCATTTCGGTGGCGCTGGCGTCGCCGACGTGACTGTTGTGGGCCCAGACTACTGCGCGAGCGCCTTCGCCCCGGTGCTTCATGACCGCCTGCAGTGTTTCGAACATATGCTTGTCGCGCCGGTTCCAGGATTCGCGTGAGCCGTAATACATCACCCGATAGTATTGTTCAGCATCGCGGATCAGGCGCGCATTCTGCTCGCTGTCGAATTGCGATTCACCATCGAGCTTTGCATATTCCATGCGGCGCTGGAGCAGATCGACAAGCGTGCCCACCGCTTCCTCTTCGCAGTCCTCACGCTCTCCAAAAACGGCCGCCCGGCCATAGACGCCGGGTTCCTTCTCGAACGGCGAAAAGCAAGCGTAACGCTGGCGTGCACGCTGGGCGGCGGCCGGATCGACGCGCTCGAGATATTCCAGAACCGTGTAGATCGAGTTGTACAGGCTGTACAAATCGAGGCCGTGAATGCCGGCTTTGTCTTCAAACTTTTGCTTGCCTCGGTTGTGCTTTGCCAGCCATTCGACGAAATCCAGCATTTCCCGGTTCCGCCACATCCAGACCGGGAAGCGCGAAAAAGCCGGACTGTCCAGCGACTGTCCATCCCAATCGCGCACGTAACGGTCGAGCATGCTGGTATCGGGCCAGTCGCCCTCGATGGCCACGATATTGAACCCGCGCTTTTCGATCAACTCGCGTGTGATGCGCGCGCGCATGCGGTAAAACTCCGAGGTGCCGTGGCTGGCTTCGCCAATCAGCACGACGCGCGAATTGCCGATGCGCTCCAGCAGCGGCTCCAGGTCGGCTTCGTTTAAATCCGAAAACGGCTCGCAACCATCGTCAACCTTGTGCGACAGGCGCTTTTTTCGGATCGAAACCGGTCGGCATTCGCCGCGCTCGGACAGTTCGGTTTCACCGGCGGCCCAGCCCTGGGTGCCGACCAGCGGTACGAACTGCACCCGGCCCAGGGATTCCTCCTCGTATTCGTGTTCTTCAAGACAACGCACGCGCAACAACTCCTGGCTGTGCGTGCGATCACCCACCGGGATCAGCATGCGCCCGCCCACTTTCAATTGCTCGAGCAGGTTCTTCGGCACATCAGGCCCGCCGGCCGAGACCAGGATCGCGTCGAACGGCGCATACGCCGGCCAACCGTTGGTGCCATCGCCGTGCATGATCTCAATATTGTCGTAGCCCAGTTCCAATGCGCGGTGGCGCGCCAGTGCAGCCAGCCGCTCGTGGTACTCGATGCCAAACACCCGGGCCACGATGCGGCTTAAAACGGCCGCGGCATATCCCGATCCGGCGCCAACTTCAAGCACTCGATCGTCCGGTTTCAACTCCAGCGCCTCGGCCATTAAGGCGACGATGTAGGGTTGAGAAATGGTCTGGCCTTCCTCGATCGGCAACGGGCTATCGCGATAGGCCAGCTCCTTGTATTGCTGGAGCACGAAAAGCTCGCGCGGCACGCTGCGCATGGCATCGATCACGCCCTGGTCTCGAATGCCGCGATCGATCAACTGGTGCTGAACCATTTGATTGCGCTGCTGACTGAAGTTCGACACGGCAAACCTCCTGTCAATCGCCGGGAAATATCTCCAAACTAGAACAGGCAGTGCCATCAGTGCTTGATATCGATCAAATTGGCAGCGCTTTGCCGCCTGTTTTACCGACTCGCGCGGTGTCCCCAATGGATTACCGGCTTGCCGGGATGCTGCCGGCCTTCGGAATGCACGGTCCATGGGCTCAAGGCTGCGGCCGCGCATTCGGCCTGAAACAAGGCCCTGTTTCAGAATCGTTTTTTTCCGCTGATCGAAACTACTTGTCGAATCAGGTATCGGTCTGTCCACCCAACAGGTAGCCATCCGGCACCAGGCAGGTGGCAAGCATCACGCTGTTGATGTCCAGATGGTCGTTCCAGCCTGGCGCCCTCTGGCTGGAAGGATCGAGCCAGAACGCCTCGATTCGTTCAGCCAGCGGCGAAAAACGCGCAGCCGCCTCGAATGCTTCCAGCATACCGGGCTCATCAGGCCCGGAATTCCGCGTTTCGGTCTGCCGCATGCGCTGCAGCGCATGCAGGCCGATCGAAAGACCGAGTTCGCGAAACGCCAGCCGCGCGCTCGCCGGTCCTTCCAGGTGACCGCCTTCGACTTGCCAGGCAAGCCCCATCGCCGCATCGCGCAACAGACCCATGATGCGTGACTCGGTCACGTCTTCAGCCACGGGCAGAAGTCGGTCCAGGCGCCAGGCATCAGTCAGCAGGCCGCCGATGCCCAGTGGATCGCCGGTGGTCCAGCTGCGTGCGGCGCACATTTCCAGGAACTCATCGATGGGATCGGCCAGCGCAACGCGCTCGTCTTCGCTTGCGAAACGGGATTCGCGCAATTGCAAACCGCTAATCCAGCCATCCAGCGGGTCGTGCTGGCCCATCGATTCGACCAGCGGGCGTGACAGGTCGACGCTCATTTTCCAGTGCATGCGCGGCATGCACCGCCCCGGCCCGCCACGGTAGACGAAGCCCGAATGGGCCGCCAGGAACAACTCGACCGCCCACTGATGATAGCGGCGCTCAGCGGTGACCCGAGCCACCTGCTCCAACGCATGCATCCAGCGGGTCAGGTAGTGAAAATACTGTCCATCGCGTTCCCATTCCAGGCGCTCGTCGAAGGGCTCCGATGGCCCGCGCTCGATCATTTTCTTGCCAATCCGCAGACCAAAGCGGGTGGGACGAAGTCGGTGATCGCGATCATCCTGCCCGCCCAGCCAGCCGGAGCGCGAATCGCTTGGGGCATAGGCGCCGAGCGTGTCGTGCACCTGCTCGACCAGGCTCAGCGCCAGTTCAAGATGCGACCTGCGATCGCTTCGAAGATAGAGACCCAGAAAATTGCAGACTGCGAAGGCATCGGTCCACAGGTATCGGCTGGGCGATCGTGCGCCGACCAGGCCGGTGCGCGGGGCAAAGGATTCCATCAATGAACCGGCCTGAACAAGCTTATCCATTGCATCGACTCCAGAGCTTCGATCAGTCAATGATACGTCGAATTCATGATGCTTTTCGGCACTGTGATCCAGACATCATGCAGAGGAGTACGCCACTCGTCAGAATTGGCGCAAGAGTAAAATCTCTTGCAGGTTTTATCCACTTTGTTCCATAAGCATCTGATTATTATTGATTTGCGTTGCGGGTGATTTTGGCGCAGACTGACGCAGAAGAGAGCGAGCGACTAGAGAGTTTCAACACTGCGCACCAAAGTCACCCCGCAAACTGCATGAGCGAGCATTCGTGAACAAGCAACAATCAAGCCACCAGAACAACGCAAACAAAACGCATGAGAAAGCAGAATTTTTGCTTGAATTTTCGCCGGATGCCGTGTTCTGGACACGCCAGGACGGAAGTTTCGCGTATGTCAACCAGGCCGCCTGCAGCAACCTCGGCTACGACCGTGCCGAGTTGTTGGCGCGCAATATCGGCGATATCGACATTGATATGGACCCCGAAGCCTGGGCCCGTCACTGGTTGGGATCCATCTCCAGCAAGGAGGTTCGGCTGGAGCGATTTCACCGTCGACGCGATGGCAGCCATTTCCCCGTTGAAGTGCTGATTCGAAATATTGAACACCAGGGCGAACAGGTCCACTTTTCATACGTTCGGGACTTGAGCGCACAAAAGCAGCTGCAGGCTGAGCAACAAAACCAGGCTGCCTTCCTGCAGGCATTGTTTTCGGAAAGTCCGGCGCCGCAGCTGATTATCGATCCTGCCGACGGCCGCATCGTCGATGCCAATCCGGCCGCGCTGGATTTTTACGGCCATGACATCGAGGCGCTTCGGGCCCTGAAAATCCAGCAGATCAATATTCTGAATCCCGAGCAGGTTCATGCCGAAATGGCCCTGGCGCGCAATCGGGAACGCGATTTCTTCAGGTTCCGGCACCGAATCGCCAATGGCGAGATCCGGGATGTCCAGGTCTATTCAGCCTCGGTAAAACATGCCGACCAGAGCTGGTTGAACTCGACCATTCAGGATGTCACCGAGCTCGTTCAATCCCGAAAGCAGCTCAACGACTATCGCGCGCTGGTCGAACGCCTGCCGGTTGGCATCTATCAAAACACGCCGGGACCCGACGGTGTCTTCATCTCGGCCAATCCGGCCTTGTGTGAAATTCTCGATGTCGCGAGCGACCAGGAACTGATTGGTCGCAAGGTCAGCGATTTTTATCCGGAATCGGGCCAGCGCGCCGAATTCAGCGAACTGCTGAACCACATCGGCGAGGTTCGCAGGCTCGAACGCCAGTTGGTCACCGCCGGCGGACGCGAGATCTGGGTTGCAATCAGCGCTCGCACGGGCCGGGATGACGCCGGGCAGATGATTTTTGAAGGTGCCATAGAGGACATCAGCGAACAAAAAACTGCTGAAAAAGCGGAAAGGGTCGCGCACCAGCACCTGCATGAAGCACTTAACGCCGCGCCCATGCCGATCATGCTGCTGCGAGCCGATGGCACCATCGAATCGATCAACCGTGCCTGGATCGAGTTGTCCGGCTATCGTGCCGACGAACTGCTGTGCCTGGAAGACTGGTTCGAGCGCGCCTACGATGACCGCGGCGCCAAGGCCAAAAACAGTATCGACGATGTTTTCCACGGCGGGCGTCGTCGCGCCGAGGGCGACTTTGAAATTCGCTGCAAGGACGGCAGCACCCGGACCTGGTCGTTCTGGTCGGCGCCGCTCGAGCTTGGCGACAATCCCCAGCGCCTGATGATTTCGACTGCAATCGATGTCACCGAAAAGCGCCGCCAGGAACAAAAATTGCGCCTGTCGGAGTCGGTCATCCAGAGCGCCTGCGAGGGCATCACCATCACCGATGCCGATCACAACATCCGGCGAGTCAACAAGGCGTTCACCGCGATCACCGGCTACAGCGAGGAAGAGCTTGTCGGAAAAAACCCCCGAATCCTGTCCTCCGGGCGCCAGGACACACATTTTTACCAACAGTTATGGCACCAGGTCCACGAGCAGGGCCACTGGCAGGGCGAAATCTGGAACCGACGCAAAAATGGTGAGATTTACCCGGAACGGCTGTCCATTTTCGCAATCCGGGATGAGCGCGGAGAAATCGTCAACTATGCCGGTGTTTTCAGCGACCTGACCAAGCTCAAGCATTTTCAGGCCGACCTTGAACGCGTGTCGAATTTCGATCCACTGACCGGCCTGCCCAACCGCAAGCTGCTGCACAGCCTGCTGGAAAATCGCCTGACCCGGGCCGATGGCCAGGACCAGCATGTCGTGGCCCTGGTTTGCGGCCTCGACCGGTTCAAGCTGGTCAACGAGAGTTTTTCCTTCCTGGCCGGCGATCAACTGCTTTGCGCCGTGGCCGAGCGCCTGAAGACGCTGGCCGTAAACGACATCGATGTCGCTCGAATCAGCGGCGACCAGTTCGTGCTGATTGCCAGTCGCAGCAATGCAGCCCGATTCATTCGCCAAATAACCGCCGAACTGCTGAAAATCGCGACCACGCCGGTGGACCTGGAAGCCGGTCAGCCGGTCCACTTCCAGTTCAGCACCGGCATTGCAATCTACCCGGGAGACGGTCATTCGGCCGAAGAATTGCTGCGAAACGCCGAAATCGCCATGCACACGGCCAAAAGCGCCAATCGCGGCTGCCACGAGCTATTCAGCGCTGACAAAAAATGGGCTTCCTATCAGCGGCTGGCGCTGGAGACCGAGTTGCGCAGTGCAATCGAAAGCCGGCTGCTCGACATTCATCTTCAGCCGATCGTTTCGGCGCGGGATGGCCGAATCGTCGGCGCCGAGGCCCTGGCTCGCTGGTCGCATCCCGAACGCGGCTGGATCCAGCCCGATGTTTTCATCCCGCTGGCCGAGGAAACCGGCCTGATCTCGACGCTGAGCATTCAGTTGCTGGACAAGGCAGCCCAGGCGATTGTCAATCTGCAAAAAAGATTTGACCAGCCCGACTTGCGTTTGGCATTCAACATTTCGGCCTCGCAACTCAACCACGCAGGCTTTGAACAGACGATTGCCGATGTGCTGCAGAAAACGCAGCTGGACCCGACATGTTTTGAACTGGAGCTGACCGAAAGCATGATGATGCAGCAGGTCGGAAGCGCCTCCACAACGCTGGAGAAACTGCGCAAGCGGGGCATCCGGATTTCGATCGACGATTTCGGGACCGGGTTTTCATCGCTGGCCTACCTTCAGGAAATCAAGGCGCACAGCCTGAAGATCGATCGGCGTTTTGTCCGGGATGTCGTCGATAACCAGGCCGATGCGCGCATCGCATCCTCGATCATCGCCATGGCCCATGCCCTGGGCATGGAAGTAATTGCCGAAGGCGTGGAAGACCAGCGTCAACTGGAATATCTGCAGGCCCATGGCTGTGATTTCTACCAGGGCTACTGGTTCAGCAAGCCACTGCCGATCGATGAATTCGCCGATCTGCTCGACAAGCAGCCGATGATTGCCGATGCAGGTTCTATGGCTGATTGACGATCCACGTCGCGCCGGGATTGTTCACAAGCTCCCCGGGGAACCTGTCGGGATTTGGCACTGACCTGCCGTTTGAAAATCCGGATTGGGCCGGATCGCCCGAACTTGTCTCTAACCAGGCCCACGACTCGTCTCAAACGGTTGCAAAACCTGGCTCCAAGCGGGCCTTCCCTCGATTATGATCGGCTAAACCCGACCGGCGCCAGACCTAAAAGCTGCAACGTTACCGCAACGAAATGGCAGACGCTTCCGCCGAGCACGAACAGGTGCCAAACCGCGTGCGAATACGGCATGGCTTCGCGGTGGTAGAACAGCGTACCGACCGTGTAGAACAGGCCGCCGGCGATCAACCAGCCCAACGCAGCCGGCGTCAGGGCCTCGGTCAGCGGCACGAACGCCACCACCGCCAGCCAGCCCATGCCAATGTAGATGATGGTTGAAAACACCTTGAAGCGGCCGGTGAAAAACAGCTTGAACGCGATGCCGGCAATCGCCATGCCCCAAATCACGCCAAACAGTGACCAGCCCCGGCCGCCGCCGATCGCCGCAATGGTAAACGGCGTGTAGGTACCGGCAATAAGAAGAAAAATAGCGCAATGGTCAAGCACTTTCAGACGCGATCTCAGCGCCTCACCCCTGGCCGAGTGGTATAGCGTGGAGGCGCTGTAGAGCAGTACCAGCGAGGCCACGAAAACCGCTGAAGTTACGATCTCGCGCGGCCCGGCGTAGAGCACTGCCAGCGTGATCAGGACCGCCCCGCCACCAATGGCCAGCAGTACGCCGAAGCCATGGGTAATGGCATTGACGATCTCCTGGCGTTGTTGCAGCTGCAGCGTTCGATTCATAAGTGAAAATCCGGGTTGATTGGTGAACCTCCCATACTTCGACAAGCCGCCGAAAACCTGGGCCAGAGGTATAGTATCAATCATGGATACCGACTTTTGGCACGAACGCTGGCAACGAAACCAGATCGGCTTTCATCGCGACAGGCCCCATCCTGCACTGGACCGGTTCTGGCCACAGTTGGCCGGTGATTCGCAATCGCCGGTGCTGGTGCCGCTGTGTGGTAAAAGCCTGGACATGCACTGGCTGGCGCAACACGGCCATCCGGTCACCGGCATCGAAGTCGATGAAAGCGCCGTGGCGGCATTTTTCGAAGAAGCCGGCCTCGAGCCGGACCGAATCGTCCAGGACGGCCTGGTGATCTGGCACGAAGGTCTGTATACGATCGTCCAGGGCGATTTTTTCAACTTCCGGCCAACCCGGCCGTTCGAATGGGTCTACGATCGAGCCGCATTGATCGCTTTGCCGGCAGGGCTTCGCACCCAGTACCTGGATCGACTGGCCGCATTGCTGGCGCCGGACGCTCGTGGCCTGGTGATCACGCTGGAATATCCACAGCAGTGCATGGACGGCCCGCCATTTGCCGTGCTGCCGGAAGAACTGCAGGGTTACGCCAAAACGCTGGAATTCAGTGCTCTCGATCGGCGCGACGTGGCCGCCGATCACCCGGGGTTCATGCAACGCGGGCTGACCTGGCTCAATGAGGCGGTTTACGAACTCAAACGGGTTTAAGCCGCCTTATTCACCACCGTTCCTGATCCAATTGACCGAACCCCACAGGCCGGCTGGCTTCAGTCCAGATCCTTGAGTGTCTCGAGCGTCTTTTTACTCAGGCGCTGTCGAGTCCCGTGCATTTTTTTCCACGGGTCTTCGGCAAGTCGCCCCAGCCGAGCCCGGATGTTGTCCAGCTTGTAGTCACGCGCACTGTCGATGCTGCCAAGTTCGTCCCAGGATAACGGCGTGGCGATCGGTGCCCCGTTGTGGCGGCGCACGGAGTACGGGCAGATTGCGGTATTGCTGCGGCTATTGCGTAAATAATCGATGAAAATCCGGCCCTCGCGCTTTTCCTTCGATGCATTCGAGGTGTAGTGCTCCGGTTCGCGCCGGGCCATCACAGCTGCACAGCCGGCGGTCAGTTCCCTGGCGTCGTCCCAGCTGCTGCGGCGTTCGATCGGCACGATCACGTGAAAGCCCTTGCCGCCGGTGGTCATGACAAAACTTTCCAGCCCGATGTCGGCCAGCAGTTGATGTAAATCGGATGCGGCGGTCTTGACCTTGTCGAATCCCAAACCCAGTGCCGGATCCAGGTCGAAAACAAGCCGGTCGGGACGATCGATGTCATCGATCCTGCTGCCCCAGATATGCAGCTCCAGCACGCCCATCTGCACCGTGGCGACCAGCCCCGAAAGGTCGCGCAAATAAACATACTCGCTGGATTCGCCGCTCTTGAGAGAAACCGACAGCTTTTCCAGCGGGTCAGGCAAGGACTGGCCGGGGTGGCGCTGGAAGAAACAGGCCTGGTCGCTGCCCGACGGACAGCGCACGAAACTGATCAGCCGCCGAGCCAGGTGCGGCATGATCCATTTCTCGATGTCGACATAATAGCCGGCAAGATCCTGCTTGGTTACACCCTGGTCGGGAAACAGCACCTTGTCGGGATGGCTGATCCCTACCCCGGCGATTTCGCGTTCCTGTTCTGCCATGGCTTCACCTGTGAAATGGTGTCCGCTTGCAGTGGATCGAAATTCTATCCTTCGCTCTTGTCCTTGGCTTTGCTTTCGCCCCGGCTGGCCAACGCCGCCTTGCGTTCGCTGCGGGTCCGCGGTGGGCGGTTTTTTCCCTGGCCGACTTTCTTCAGACCCGCCTTCTTGTCGCTTTTCCTGTCGCCGCCACGGTCGGCAAACGGCTTCTTCGGTGCCGTATCACGACTGGCCGGTCGCGGCTTGCGCTCTACGGCAACGCTGCCGTCATCGAGTTCGATCTTGAGCTGCTGGCCGGCAACCCAAACGGTTTTCAAGTGTTCCAGTGCACCGGCCGAAAGATTGGCCGGCAGGTCGACCTGGCTTGACGATTCATGGATATCAATGCGTCCGATCTGGCGTGCATTCAAGCCGGCCTCGTTGGCAATTGCACCGACGATGTTGCCCGGCTTGGCGCCGTGATCATGCCCAACGGCGACGCGGTAGGTCACGAAATCGGTGCCGGTCTCGCGCTTGTCCTGGTAGCTGCGATCCTTGTCGGGTGCTTTTGGTCCCGAGGGCGGCACGAACTTGCCGGCCGGCGGGCGCGATCCCCGGTCCGGGCGAGTGCCCCTTTCAGGCCGGCCACGATCTTCGCTTCGGGCGTTCTTTCTCGGGGCCGGGCGCGTCTCTTCGAGCTGCAGCGGCTCTTCGCCGCGTGCCAGCAGTGCCAGCGCTGCAGCCAGGTCGTCGATGGAAGCCCCGGTGGCGGCCAGGCTCGACTGCACGATCGCACGGTAGCTTTCAAGCTCGTTGCTGTCCAGCGCCTCGCTGATGCGCTCCTGGAAACGCGCCACTCGCTGCTCGTTGACATCATGGATGGTCGGCAGCGTCATCGCCTCGATCGGCTGGCGCGTCGCCCGCTCGATGGCCCGAAGCATATTGCGCTCGCGTGGTGCGACGAACAGTATGGCGTCGCCGGAGCGGCCGGCCCGACCCGTGCGGCCGATGCGATGGACATAGGCTTCGGTGTCGTGGGGGATATCGTAGTTCACGACATGGCTGATCCGCTCCACGTCCAGGCCACGGGCCGCCACGTCGGTCGCAACCAGGATATCGATTTTGTTGCGCTTGAGCTGCTCTACAATTTTTTCGCGATTCTTCTGTGCCACGTCGCCATTGAGCGCGGCAGCCGAGAAACCGCGCGCTTCGAGCCGCCCGGCCAACTCCTCGGTCGCCACCCGAGTGCGTGCGAACACCAGCATTGCATCGAATGGTTCCACCTCGAGGATCCGGGTCAGCGCATCGAGCTTGTGCACGCCGCCGACCATCCAATAGCGCTGGCGAATGTTGGCCGCGGTGGTGGTTTTGGAGCGAATCGTAATGTGCTGCGGGTTCTTGAGATGCTTGTCGGCAATTCGCCGGATCGCATCGGGCATGGTGGCCGAAAACAGTGCCTTCTGACAACTCGCCGGAATGCGCTCGAGCACGTTCTTGACATCGTCGATAAAGCCCATGCGCAGCATTTCATCGGCCTCGTCGAGCACCAGCGTCTGCAGCGAATCCAGCTTCAGCGTGCCCTTGTTCAAGTGGTCGATCACGCGCCCCGGTGTGCCCACGATCACATCCGCGCCGCGCCGCAGACCGGCCAGCTGCGGACCGTAAGCCTGGCCACCGTAGATCGGCAGCACGTGGAAGCCCTTGATGTTTCCCGCATAGCGGTGAAAGGCCTCGGCCACCTGGATCGCCAGTTCGCGGGTTGGCGCCAGCACCAGCGCTGCGGGCTTGCTCCCGGCACGATCGAGGCGGGTCAGAACCGGCAGCGCAAAAGCCGCGGTCTTGCCGGTTCCGGTCTGGGCCTGGCCCAGCACATCGGCGCCGGCCAGCAAGGCCGGGATGGTCGCCGCCTGGATCGGGGAAGGCGCTTCATAGCCCAGTTCTGAAAGCTTCGAAAGCAGGCTTTCAGGCAAGCCCAGGTCAGTGAATTGAATTTCGGTATCGTCGGTTTTCGGCATGATGGCATGTTGAATGGATAATCCACCATGATAGCGGTTATGCGGCCTTTTCTGCGACATTCGAGCCGAATCGGGCGAATCTCTGCGTCCAGCGCCGCAGCCGAACGACAAGTCGCCCGGTTATCGGAGCTGGCTGTCCTTGCTGCCGCGCCGATTCAATAGCGAGCCTGCGCCGGATTCGCCATCGAGTTCCTGCTGGCAGGCAATGCACAGGCGAACACCAGCCACGGCCTGGCGCCGCGCCTCGGGAATGGCCCGGCCGCATTCAGCGCAGTCGGCCAGGCTTTCGCCCTGCCCCATGCGGCTGCGCGCGCGTCGGACTTCATCATCGACACTGGCGTCGATCTGGTCCTGTACCGCGCCATCCCGGGCCCATCCTCCAGCCATGTTTTTTACCTCTCTAGGGCTCCGCCTTATTCACCACCTTTCCTACTGCGGCGCCGTCAAGCCCCTCGCAACGAAACAGTGGTGAATCAGGCGAGCTGACAGCAACCGCGCAGCGCACGGCTGTTGTCGACCTCCTCAAATATGCAATCAGTGCTGTTCGGCCTCGTCTGCCTCGGCCTTGGTCGCGTGACGCGTGCCATCGGGGTGTTCGGGCGGCGCATAAACCGTGTACAGCTTGAGCGGGCTGGTGCCGGTATTGATGAAATTATGCTGCACGCCGGCATGCACGAATATCAGGTCGTTGGCACCGACCTGGCGCGCCTGGCCGTCGAGCACGGCCTGGCCATGGCCTTCGACAAGAACCAGTATCTGGTCGTGATCATCGTGTACTTCGGATCCGATTTCCTCGCCCGGCTGCAACGCCATCAAGACGACCTGGCATTCCTGGCCGGTGATGACGGTCTGACGAAACGCGTCGTTTTCAAGCGTCTTTTTTAGAATCGGCACGATGGCATTTTTGATCTTGTCGCTCATTTCGATCTCCTTTTTCGGTTCAAGTCCTGTCGACTCGTCCGCTCATTCTGTATCACCGGCGTCAACGCATCCGCGGCATCGCCTGTCCTTTTTCCTATATGGGGGCATTTGAGTAATAGTGCCAGACAAAAATCGCGGCTGCTCCACGATACGGCCGCCACGGCTTTGCGATGGCATCGGCTTTTTTTTGATCCGGGCGGGTCCGCATGTTTTTCAAGCGATGCAGTCCCGCCTGGATGCCCAGGTCGTCGGCCGGCCAGACATCGGGTCGGCCCAGTGAAAAAAGCAGGAACATCTCCGCGCTCCAGCGGCCAAAGCCCTTGATCGAGGTGATGGTTTCGATTACGGCCTCATCGGACAGTTTCCATAGCGTTTGCGGCTCGAGCGCACCATCGCGAACCGCTTCGGACAAAGCGCGGGCATAGCCGATTTTTTGCCGCGACAGACCCGTTGCCCGAAGCTCATCATCAGATTTTTCAAGCAGGCGCTCGGGCCGAAAATCACCGCCCAGGGCCTGTTCGACGCGTCCGAAGATACTGGCCGCGGCCTTGACCGAAAGCTGCTGACCGGCAATGATTCGCATCAAGTGCTCATAGCTGGGCGCGCCATGCCGGCGTTGTTCGGGATAGCCCACCCGCGCCAGGCCGGCCGCGATATGGCGATCCCGTTCGGCCAATTCATCCAGAGCACGCTTCAGGTCGGCTGTTGTCAATTGGAATTTCATGGTCGCGATTTTAACCAATCGACTGGCACTGAATAGACCCGCGACCATCGCTGCGACCCCGCGCCGTCCGGGCTGCCGCGAGCACTCTTGTCAAGTCAAAATCGCTTAATATGTTGCCGCTGCGTCCAACGAACGCGCTTGTTCCGATCAACCTTGAAACATTGAAAGATTCCGGCGATGGCCAGATCGGCTCGCACCGGTCTTGCGCCAGGCGACGAGGCCGTCGGGTTCAGCAGGCACTCGGCATTGGTCCGTTCAAGACAGCCGGGAATTTTGCGCTGGAGGCTCGATGGCTGCTGGGATCGAACTACCTGATGCATTTGAATCTGCCCAGCGGCCATACCCCTTCTGGAGCGCCTGATGGCGCCGCGACTGTCGCTGGACGACGATCGGCACAAGCTGGTCGTGGAGCTTGAAGCGCACTTTGACCAAATCGGCCATCCGGCGCTACATCTGGACGCGCGGTCCAGGCTCGTGACCCGGCCGGCGCCCGCCCCGGCGACGACACAAGGCACCCCGCATGATCTGAAAACACGTTGCCGACAACCACGCGTGGCGACGTGCCAGAACTTTCTGAGCCGCGAAGAATGCGCGCACCTGGTCAACATTGCCTCGCAATCGATGGGCAGGCCCGGCGATTATGAACTCAATACCGACAACGGTGCTCTTGAAGCCAGCCTGGTCGACGGCAGCGGGCGTTCGCTGAGGCCGCTGGATTCCGACACCGCGGTACGCGTCATCGAACAACGCATGGCCGCAACATTATCCGCAGCGCCCGAATATATCAAACCGGTTTCGATCATCTGTTATCAGCCGGGCGAAGAGTATCGCCCGCACGTCGATTACTTTCGGCAAGACCAGCTCAAACGAGCCGCCCAGGGCATCAGCGATGTCGGCGGTCAGCGCGTAGCCACCATCCTGCTTTGCCTCAAGGCAGCCGATACCGGGGCCAAACGGTTTACCCGAAAGGCGGCATGCAAATCGACTATCAAACCGGCATGCTGGCCATGCATTACAACGTAACGCCGGACGGCGAACCCGACCCTTGTCCATTCACCAGGGACGTGCGGTCGAGCGCGGCGAGAAATGGCTGCTGCGTACGACCTTACGCCAAAAGCCGCGCTATCTCGGGCCACTACGACCTGAATGAGTTCGCGCATTCAAACCACCTGATTCATCTACGCGCCGTCGATCGGCTGATGAATCAGGCGCCTTCAATCGACCGGGGCTTTTTTATTAATGCACCCGTTCTATTTTTGGACCAGGCCATGTCGCTCGTGCCACTCCATCAGCGACTCGTTCGGTCCGGTCATAAAGTGACGATCATGCTCGGTACTCGGCAGCGGCACCCAGTCCGCCTTGCTTTCCAGCATTACATGGTGACGTTGCGGCGGCAGCGGCAGGGCCGTATCGATGACCGAAGCGAAGGGATGAATCAGGTCGGGCCATCGCGGATCCTGAACCCATAGCGGGCTGCCGCAGTCACGGCAAAAGCGCCGTTCGCCCTGGCTGCGCCGGGTTCGCTCGGGATGGTCGACGAATGCCTTGTAGACCGCAATATGCTCTTGACCTTCCAATTCAAGGCTGGTGGCATCGGCATGGATGTTACAGGCCGAACCATTGCCGCCGCTTTTACGGCAGATGCTGCAGTAGCAAAAATTGAACGGATAAGGCGCCTTCGATTCGCAACGGAAACGCACGGCGCCGCAATGACAGGAACCTTCCAGCTTCATTTCTGTACTCCAGTAAATTTGGATTGGCCCTCCGGCCGCATACGCGTCCAGCGATGCGACTTGCCGATGACCTGGAAACCGCCCGGATGCAACTCGGGGCCGGCATTAACAGTGAACTGACAGCGTTGTGGTCCGCAACATCAACGGCCGGCCGACGATCGGACTGAAACCAGGCCCGGGTCGATGACTCAGGGTAAAACGCCCAGGTTGTTTTCCACCGAAATCACGCCGCTGGTGCGACTGGCGGCACGAAATGCCGCCATGCGCGCAGCCGCATTGAGCACCTCGCCGTTGAGCGTCACGCGACCGTCGCGCACGGTGACGTCGATGGCGCCGACATCGACCATTGCGCTGCGGTCGAGCGCCCGGATCACGTCATCGGCGATCAACTCGTCCGAGATCTCGCGGGTCGGCACGACCGCCAGTTCATTTTCCACAAGCGTCACCCCGTGCAAGGCCTCGACCAGCGTTTCGGCCTCGGTTTTCTCCCAGTGGGTGGGCACCGAACCGAACAGCTTCACGATGCCGGCATCGACGCTGACGCCGATATCTCCCGCCTCGATGTTCGGATTCCACTCCAGCGTGTTTTCGGCGTTGCCGCGGATGACCGAATCGTTTGGAATGGGTGGCTCGCTCGGCAATTTCACCGCAAGCAGGTTCGAAACCTGCTTGACGCCGGCCACGCCCCAGGCATCGGCACTGGCGGCCGTACGATCGGTTTGCGAGGGCACCGAGCCTGAAAGCGTGACGATGCCGTCGCTGACTTCGACCTGAATGCCGGAAGCATCAACACGCGAATCCCAGCTCAATTCATCGGCCACCGCGGTGCTGATTTCCTCGTCCGACATTGGAATGCGGGTCGATTCGCTTCTCGGGAGGTTCATTCGACGTGCCATATTGACTATCCTCCATGCATGCGATTAAAGGACTGGATCGCGGTTGTCGATCAACCTGCTGATCGCGCGCCGCGAAACACTTGAGGGCTGAAACGGTCAGGCGCCTGTCGGATTGAATTGCAGCAAACGATTCGCCGGGTGCTCGTGCACGCCAACGCCTCGAAACCAAGGACTCGTAACCATTTCAACACGCTCAATAAAAACCTTCGGTCCGTATCAAGTGATTTCAAGCGCTTTTTTGCCTGTTAAACAGCTTGCCCGGGACGGTCTGGTCGAAAATGCATGGCGACGAGCCGCCCACGAACAACGCCTCTCGTGCCGAATGATTCTGGATTGCCGGCGCGTGATGGAAATAAACCTCAATGTTGCATAAAATTTCGAATTCAAAAGTTCGGGGAGTCGTGTTTCCGGGGGCTGCGCACAGTGTTGACAACCGGAGCGTAGCTTAACGCTACATGAGGACTGGCAACGCGAGCACAGTCGCCGGAAACGCTGCTATACCGGGCAGCGTAGCGGCTTTGGACCGCAATCTTATGCAATGTTGGGGTAAAGGCATCCCCGCTGCGGGCCGGTCGGCCTCAGCGTGGATACCCGAGGCCCGCCAGCCGGGCGCTGATTTCATCGAGGATTGCCGGGTCGTCGATCGTGGCCGGAGCCATGACCTGATCGCCATCGGCAATCTGGCGCATGGTGGCCCGCAGCACCTTGCCCGAGCGGGTCTTGGGCAGGCGTTCGACCACCGACACGCTCTTGAAGGCGGCGACCGGCCCGAGCTTTTCGCGCATCAGGGCAATCAGCTCGGCACGCACCTCGTCTTCGTCCCGCTCGATGCCGTCGGAAAGCACCACCAGGCCAATCGGGATCTGGCCCTTGAGCGAATCAGCCACGCCGATCACGGCGCACTCGGCAACATCCGGGTGGGCGGCCAGGATTTCTTCCATTGCGCCGGTCGAAAGCCGATGCCCGGCCACGTTGATGACGTCATCGATGCGGCTCATGATGAAAATATAGCCGTCGTCATCGATATATCCGGCATCGCCGGTCAGGTAATAGCCCGGATAGGTGCGCAGGTAGGCATCGAAAAACCGCTGCTGGTTGTGCCACAGCGTTTGCATGCAACCCGGCGGCAACGGCAGCCGAATCACGATATTGCCCATTTTCCCGGGTGGTAATTCATCGCCCTGCTCGTCGAGCACCCGCACGTCGTAACCGGGCACCGGAACCGTTGGCGATCCGGGTTTGACCGGCATCGGCTCCAGGCCCCGGCAGTTGGCGGCAATCGCCCAGCCGGTTTCGGTCTGCCACCAGTGATCGACCACCGGCACGCCGAGCTTGTCTTCGGCCCAGTGCAATGTATCGGGGTCGCAGCGCTCACCGGCCAGGAACAGCGCGCGGAAATTCGACAGGTCGTAGCACCGGATATGCCGGCCCACGGAGTCTTCCTTGCGAATCGCGCGAAATGCCGTTGGCGCGGTAAACATGACGGCCACCCTGTGTTCGGCGATCACCCGCCAGAACGCGCCGGCATCGGGCGTGCCAACCGGTTTGCCTTCGTAGACCAGCGTCGTGCAGCCGGCCAGCAAAGGGGCGTAGACGATGTAGGAATGCCCCACCACCCAGCCCACATCCGAGGCGGCCCAGAACACCTCGCCGGGATTGACGTCGTAGATGGCTTTCATCGACCATTTCAGCGCCACCGCGTGGCCGCCGTGGTCGCGCACCACGCCTTTGGGCTGGCCGGTGGTGCCCGAGGTATACAGGATATACAACGGATCGGTGGCCTCGACGGACACGCAATCGGCCGGCGCGGCCTCGGCAACCGCGCTGCCCCAGTCGAGGTCGCGATCAGCGACCAATTCCGCGCGCCGCTGCTCGCGCTGAAAGACCAGGCAATGGCGCGGCGCGTGTTTGGCCAGGTCAAGCGCCTTGTCCAGCAACGGCTTGTATTCAATAATGCGGCTGCCCTCGATGCCGCAGGATGCCGACAGCATCAGCACCGGCGCGGCATCCTCGATGCGCAGAGCCAGTTCGTTGGCCGCGAAACCACCGAAGACCACCGAGTGCACCGCGCCGATCCGCGCGCAGGCCAGCATCCCGATCACCGCTTCGGGAATCATTGGCATGTAAATGATCACCCGGTCGCCCTTGACCACGCCCAGCGACTGCATGGCCCCGGCCAGCCGTGCGGTCTCATCGCGCAGTTCGACGTAGCTGTAATGGCGTTGGGTATCGGTTACCGGGCTGTCGTAAATCAGCGCCGGCTGGTCACCACGGCCGTTGTCCACATGCACGTCCAGGGCGTTGTAGCAGGTATTGAGCCGGCCGCCGGTAAACCAGCGATAAAAAGGCTTGTCGCTGTCGTCGATCACCTTGTCCCAACGCCGATCCCAGACAAGCCCGCCGGCCCGCTCGGCCCAGAATTCTTCGGGCTGTTCGAGCGATTGCTGATAGATTTCCTGGTAGCGACCCATATTGGTTCCTGAAATGATCGGCTGAGGTTGGACAGGCCTGCATTGGCAATTTCCCGGCGCTCAATACATGCTGCCGATGGCCGGCTGCGACCGACCCGCCTGGCATTGAACCCCTTCAGTTCCAGAAACCGGGATCGAAAGACCCGTCGCATGCCCTGCCTGCAGGGTTTCAAGAGCATCAAAGCGGGTTTTCGGCCTGGTCACGCCGTTCAAGCCGGCTCTGCAAGCTCAACGCTAAGCCCCGGCTGCCCGGGTCGCAATGCGACCTTGGTCGAAAAGGCATCGAGCATGGAAGCTCACTGAACCGTCCCTGTCGCCCTCCTTATCGTCCCTTGAATGCAGGCTTTCGCTTTTCGATGAAAGCCCGCATCGCCTCGGCAAAATCTTCGGACTGCATCAGCATGCCGTTGAGCATCGCCGCCTCGCGATTGCCGTTGTCGATCTGGGGCCGGCAACGGTCATGCATGACCTGTCGAATGCCGGCGACGACCAGCGGCGGCCTGGCGGCAATACTCGCGGCCAGTGCGCGCGCCTTTTCCAGCAATTGCGACTGATCTTCGAGCACGTGGTTGACCAGGCCGATGCGAGCCGCCGTCTCGGCGTCGATTTCATCGCCGGTCAGCGCCAGTTCGCGCGTCCAGCCCTCGCCGATCAAACTCGGCAGGCGCTGTATCCCGCCCAGGTCCGGGACGATTCCGACCTTGACTTCGCGCAAGGCGAAACGCGCGCCGGCGCTTGCCAGGCGAATGTCGCAGGCCGCGATCATTTCGATTCCGGCGCCGATACACCAGCCGTCCACGGCTGCAATCACCGGCAGGCGCCCGGCAGCCAGGGCATTGAATCCGGCCACCATGCGGCTGGCCTGGTGCACGATATCGACGCGCCCGGCAGCGCCGTTTTGCAGCAGGCCGCTCATTTCGGCCGCCATGCCGGGCAAGTCAAGACCATAGCTGAAATGGGCCCCTTCGCCGCGCACGATCAGGCAGCGCAGCTGCAGGTCCGCGTTGAGCCCGGCAACTGCCTCGGGCAACTCGTGCCAGAAATCCGGGCCCATTGCGTTGCCGCGGCCCGGCCCGGTCAGCACCAGTTCGGCGATCGCATCATCGCTGCGTTCGATTCGGAAAGATACCGGTTCGTTCATGGAATGGACCATCATTTCAGGGTGTCCCTGAATTGTAGGCGACCCGGCCCCGATGGATTCCGAATCATGCATCGGTCCGGACTTCTCCATTCGAGAGCTGGTGAATTGCGCATGTAAATTGCGCACAGCTAGATTGCACATGGCAAAATCCCGGGTTTCCTGGAGCCCGGGATTTGAACGCGGATGATTTGAGATTGGAGCTTCAGCGCTTTGTCTTTCGGATCACAGCAAATCAATATTTCTATCGACTTGTTTCCAGGTCTCCGAAAGAGAGCCTTCTGAAGCCGCTTCACCTTGTGAGGCTTCCGCGCTGACTATATTTGTACGCCTGGGCACCGCTGCTGTCAAGCATTATTCTTAAAAAATTTCAAAATTTATCTATTTAATTCAATAAATTAGATATTTATAACATGTTTCTCTAATTTACATAAGTTTTGAGTCTGAAGTGATTGAATCCTTGCCTGGATGCAGCTTTCAATCGCCTGAAGGGTTCCCAAATCTTCCCTTGCCCTTGTTCATCACGCTGTTCATCACGCTGTTCATCACGCTCGCCCCCGCGACGAAAGGCTGGTGCTGAAGATTCTCCGGTCAAATCGTACCGAAAGCATGCCACCGAAGACCCGTGCCGGCACTTCTCAGTCCCGGCATTGCGCTGCGCAATTTCGGATTTGACGGTCGCCGGCCACAGCACTCAAACCGCGTCGAACGCTTTCGTCGAAAGGCGAATTACATGACAATCTGCTAATATCTTGCCTCCTGCCAACGATTGTGAGCAAAAATGTCCGGTCAGCGTATTATCTGGATCGCCATCGCGCTGATGGCGCTTGCGC
Source organism: Wenzhouxiangellaceae bacterium (assembly GCA_032251235.1). GTDB lineage: Bacteria > Pseudomonadota > Gammaproteobacteria > Xanthomonadales > Wenzhouxiangellaceae. Next base: position 21,004 of record JAVVET010000007.1, on the reverse strand, counting down.
CGCCTGCCGACGGTCAGCCGCACGACATCGCGCCGACCGGCATCGACTGGGTTCCGGTCGAACGCGCGATGCTCACTGAAAAAATCCGGCTCGACGGCCAGGTCGAGGCGGTGCAGCAAAGCACCGTTTCGGCCCAGACGTCCGGCACCATCATGGAACTGCCGTTCGATGTCGACGATCGCGTCGAACAGGGAGCCTTGATCGCCCGGCTCGAAGACACCGAACAGCGTTCTCGCCTGCGCCAGGCCCAAGGCAACCTCGAAGACGCCGAAGCCAGCCTGCTCGACGCCCGTCAGCAATTCGATCGCATCGAGTCCCTGTACCAGCGCGACGTGGCTTCGCGCTCGGAATTTGACGAGGCCCGCAACCGCCTGGCCTCGGCCAGGGCGCGCGTTGCGCAAGCCGAGGCCGCCGTAGCCGAAGCCCGGGAGCAGCTGGATTACACGCGCGTCGAAGCCCCCTACACCGGCGTCGTCACCCAGCGCCACGTTGAAATCGGCGAGTCGGTCCGCCCGGGCCAGCCACTGCTCAGTGGCTTTTCGCTGGACCACCTGCGGGTCATGGCTGCCGTACCCCAGCGCTACGTCAACTACGCGCATGATCCAGGCCGCCTGACGGTCTCGCTGGATGATCGCAGGGTGCTGGACATCGACCGCGTCACGGTCTTCCCATTTGCCGATCCAGCCTCGCACAGCTTTCGGGTGCGGCTTTACCTGGACGAAGGCGCCGAGGGCATTTCGCCGGGCATGCTGACCCGCGTCGAACTGGCCGCCGGCGAACGCGAGGCCTTGTGGATTCCTGCCGACAGCCTGCTCCAGCGCGGCGAGCTGCGCGCCGTTTTCATTCGCGATGCACAAGACCGTCCGCGCCTACGCCAGGTGCGCGTCGGCATTCGCCAGAACGATCGTCTCGAGATTCTTTCGGGCCTGGACGCCGACGAGTTCATCGCCGCACGGCCCGGCACGCTGTTCGAACGGGACGCAGGCGAAAGCGGAGACGCCCCTTGACCGACCGCCAATCGCTCGGTCCATCGGGCCAGATCGCAAGAGTATTCCAGAATTCACGTTTGACGCCGTTACTGGCGCTGGTCGGGCTGCTGGCCGGGGTGCTGGTCATGGTCATCACGCCCAAGGAAGAAGAGCCGCAAATCGATGTGACCATGGCCGATGTGATGGTCGGCTTTCCCGGCGCAAGTGCGCGCGAGGTCGAGAACCTGATTACCAACCCGGGCGAGCAGATTCTCGACGAGATCTCCGAGATCGAGCACATCTACTCGATGTCCAGACACGGCCAGGCCATCATCACGGTCCAGTTCGAAGTCGGCGTGCCGCGCCAGCAAGCACTGGTGCGGCTGTACAACAAGGTGTTCTCGAACCGCGACTGGTTTCCCGACAATTTGGGTGCCAGCCAACCGGTGGTCAAGCCGCAGGGCATCGACGATGTGCCGATCGTGACGCTGACGCTGTACGACCCGGACCAACGCCACAGCGGCGAGGATCTGACGAGACTGGCGCACACGCTGGAAATCGCGCTCAAGCGCGTGCCCGGTACGCGCGATGTCTTTACCACCGCAGGCACCCCCGACCGGGTGGATGTTCGCTTCGACCCGGCCCGCCTGTCCGGCCACGGATTGGTGCTGGAAGACCTCGGTAATGCGATCCAGGCGGCCAATACCAGCGGCATTGAAAGCCGGATCACGCGCGATGGACTGTCCGTGCCGGTGGCCCCGGGGACACTGCTGGACAGCGTCGAAACGCTGCGCGGCCTGGTCGTGGGCATGCACGAAGGCAACGCGATCCGTTTAAGCGACGTCGCCTCGGTCGCGCGCGGCGGCACCGTGCCGGACCAGAGTGCGTTGCTGGGCTTCGGCCCGGCCGGCAGCAGCAAGCCGGGCCGCATCCATCGGGCCGTCACGCTGGCGATCGCCAAAAAGCCCGGCGAAAACGCGGTCACGGTGGCCGAGGCGATCCAGCAGCGGGTGGCGTTGCTGCGCGGGCGCGTCATCCCCGACAACATCGAGGTGCTGGTCACGCGCAATTACGGCGAAACCGCCTCCGACAAGGCGCGCTCGCTGATCACCGACCTGGTCCTGGCGACGCTGTCGGTCGTGCTGCTGGTGCTGGCCGCCATGGGCTGGCGCCAGGCCGTGATCGTCGGCCTGTCGGTACTGGTCACGCTGCTGCTCACGCTGGTGTTTTCCTGGGCCTGGGGGTTCACGCTGAACCGGGTTTCGTTATTCGCTTTGATCTTCGCCATCGGCATCCTGGTCGATGATGCGATCGTGATCGTTGAAAACATCAACCGCCGGCTGCAGAATTCTTCGCGTCCGTTTGCCGAAATCATCCCGGTGGCGGTCGACGAGGTCGGTACGCCGACCATCATGGCCAGCCTGACGGTCATGGCCGCGCTGATCCCGATGGCTTTCGTGACCGGCCTGATGGGACCCTACATGAGCCCCATCCCGATCAACGCCTCGGCCGGCATGGTGCTGTCGCAAATCGTGGCCTTCATGCTCGCGCCGTGGCTGGCGCTGCGCCTGATGCGGCGCGATTCGGATGAGCGTCGCCAGTCCGGCCAGGATCCGTCTGAAGACAGCACGGACGAGCACAACGATGAACGTGCCGAGCGCTCCGGCGAAGGCGCTAACCCGAAATTACTGGCCGTTTTTGGCAACGTGCTGCAGCCTTTTCTCGGCCCACACCGGGGTCGCCGCTGGGTGCTGGCCGGGGTGGTCGCGGCGCTGACGCTGGGGGCGATGGCGCTGCCGCTATTCCAGGTCGTGATCCTCAAGATGCTGCCGTTCGACGACAAGTCCGAAATGCAGGTGGTCATCGACATGCCCGAAGATACGCCCATGGAACAGACCCTGCGCGTGCTGACCGAGATGGGCGGCTATCTCGAAGGTGTCGACGAGGTCGAGAACTGGCAGGCCTACGCCGGTACTGCCGCGCCAATCAACTTCAACGGCCTGATCCGGCAATATTACCTGCGCGACCAGCCCTACCAGGGCGATCTGCAGATCAATTTAAGCGATAATCGCGATCGCCAATCGCACGCAATCGCACTGTCGCTGCGTGCGCCATTGACCGAGATCGGACAAAAACACGGCGCCGCGGTCAAGATCGTCGAAGTGCCGCCGGGTCCGCCGGTGCTGTCGCCTGTGGTGGCCGAAGTCTATGCCGTCGACCCCGAATCGCGAATGACGCTGGCGCTCGAACTGGCCGAAAAAATGCACGACATTGCCGGGCTGGTCGATATCGACACCACGGTGACCGCACCGACCCGGCGCTGGGAAATCGTCGTCGATCGTCATCGCGCCGCAACGCTCGAGGTGTCCCAGGCCCAGGTGGTCCAGGCCCTGGAACTGGCGCTGGGCGAGCGCAACGCCAGCTACCTGCACGATCCCATGGCCAAGCACGCCGTGCCCATCCGGCTGATTCTCGCCGAAGGCCACAAGGCCCAGGCCGAGGCCCTGCTATCGTTGACCGTTCGCAGCCGCTCAGGCCAGCAGCTGCGGCTGGCCGAAGTCGCCGATGTGGTCGAATCGCAATGGCCGGGCGTGATCCATCACAAGGACCTGCTGCCGGTCAGCTACGTCACCGCAGACATGGCCGGCGACACCGACTCGCCGCTGTACGGCATGTTCCGCATGGCCGGCGAGTTGTCGGACGACCCGGACGCGCCACGGCAGACCTGGATCAGCCAGCCCGACTGGCCGGGCAAGCCGGCAATGAAATGGGACGGCGAATGGCAGATCACCTATGAAACCTTCCGCGACATGGGGCTGGCCTACGCGGTCGGCGTATTCGTCATCTTCCTGTTGCTGGTCGGGCAGTTTCGCGGCTACCTGATGCCGCTGGTCGTCATGGCGCCGATCCCGCTGACGCTGGTCGGCATCATGCCCGGCCACGCGCTGCTGGGACGCGAGTTCACGGCCACCAGCATGATCGGCATGATCGCGCTGGCCGGGATCATCGTGCGCAACTCGATCCTGCTGGTGGTCTTCATCCAGCAATTGCTCGACGAAGGCGAAACGCTGCAAAACGCCGTCATCAAGGCCGGCGCCGTGCGCTTCAAGCCGATCGCGCTGACCGCCATCTCGGCCATGGTCGGGGCCGCTTTCATTTTGGCCGACCCGATCTTCAACGGTCTGTCGATCTCGCTGATCTTCGGCCTCGCCGTCTCGACGCTGATGACGGTCGTGCTCGTGCCGCTGCTTTATTACAGCTTCATCGGTGAACGCGAAGCACCGGCCTGAGCGAATTCAATGAAGTTGTGAACACCCGGCAAGCGGCCAATGCGCCCGGGGGGTCTTCAACACCATCGGCGCGCTCAACGACCGCCCTGAAGCCACTCCAGCTTGATTTCGTGCTGCATGTCGGCATCGCTGATATAGAGCACGTCATCGGTGATCATCAGGCCCCAGTCGATTGCACGCGGCAGATCCACGGCCAGCGCATCCATCGGCTCTTGCGGCAATACCGCGATGTTGAGGTTTTTCAGACCGGCCACGCGCGGCAGCACCTGCGCCTGCCACAGCAGCGTGTTGCCGTAGGCCAGCAGCGAAACCTTCTCCGCGCGCCGCGAACACCAGATCAGGCGGTCCGAATCGGGCCGACCCACATCGATCCAGTGTTCGATGACCCCGTCCAGGCTCTTGCGCCACATGGCCGGCTCATCGACCTCCGACAGGCCGCGGCCAAATTCCAGGCGCTCTTCGTAATACAGGCCATAGGCCAGGATGCGCGCGGTCAGGCGCTCTTCGGTTTCGGACGGATGGCGCGCCACCGTCCCGCGAACCGACTCGTAGACTCCCCGGTCGGTATCGGACAGGCCGAGATGTACCTTGTAGGTCGTGGCTCGTAGCGCCATGAGTTTGCTTTCCGCGTGATCAGCCCTGCAGTGTAGCGCTACCGGACTCCAGCGTGCATGGTCCGGCTCTACCACAGGCCCGTGACCTGGATTCGCCATTTCCAGAAACAAGCCGAGGCTTCACTGGTTTCGGTCATTGAGTGACCGAAAAGCTGGCCGGGCGCACACCTTCCAGAGCGCGCCCGGTGATATCGTAGCGGCCGTGGCGCCCTCATGGCGTCGAAATTGCGCCCATCAGGAATCAGGAGACCCATGCCTCACGCCGAGAACACGATCGAACACACGCTGGACCCGGGTAAATTCCGTGACCCGGAGCGCACCGCCAACGGCGAGCGCCGGGCTCGCGTGCATCTGAAAAAGCTGGAGACGCTCTGGATCAACACCGGCACGCTGTGCAACCTGACCTGCCGCAACTGCTACATCGAGTCCTCGCCAAGCAACGATCGGCTGGTCTACATTACCCAGTCCGAGCTGTGTGCCTATCTCGACGAGATCGATCGTGATGCCCTGGGCACCCACACCATCGCTTTTACCGGCGGCGAGCCGTTCATGAACCCCGATATGGTGCCGATGCTCGATGAAGTATTGAGCCGTGGCTTTGAAGCGCTGGTGCTGACCAACGCCATGAAGCCCATGATGAAAGTCGGCCCTGAACTGCTGGCACTGCAAAAGCGCCTGGGCCGGCGACTGACAATACGTGTATCCATCGACCACTACGCGCGCGACCAGCACGAACTGGAGCGCGGACCCAAGGCCTGGAGACCGGCACTGGATGGCCTGCACTGGCTCAGCCGCAACGGCTTCACCATGGACATTGCCGGCCGGCTGTTCTCGGGCGAGCCCGAAGCGCGCATGCGCGAGGGCTATGCGCGCCTGTTCGAACGTGAAAATATCGATCTTGATGCGCACAATCCGCAGCAACTGGTGCTTTTTCCGGAAATGGATGAGCACGCCGACGTACCCGAGATTACCGAGAACTGCTGGAATCAGCTCGGCGTCTCGCCGGATGCGATGATGTGCGCCGGCTCACGCATGGTCGTCAAGCGCAAGGGCGCGCAGCGACCGGTGATCGTACCCTGCACACTGCTGCCGTATGCGCCGGAATTCGAACTCGGCCACACGCTGGCCGAAGCATTCGGCGAAGTCCGCCTGAACCATCCGCATTGCGCCCGATTCTGTGTTCTTGGCGGAGCCAGTTGCGGCGGTTGAGTACGCAACGCCAGGTTGCAACTGTCATGCTTGCCGGGTTTGTGCCAAAACCCGCATCAGCTCGTTGTCGATCCGGCACACCACATCAAGCAAGACTGTGCATCTGCACCGGATCAAAAGCGCCGCACGATCATCGCGGATCCCGGCCCGAAACCAAACAGGGAAGCAGCCCCACTTTTGGCCTGATTTCTTTCTGACTCTTCGCCCGCCTCATTCACCACCGTGCCGTCGCGAGGGATCGTCCGGCCCAGTCGCTGCGGTGTTTCGTGACCGAGTGAAACGCCGCAGACGCGAGCCTGACGGCGCCGCAGCAGGAAAGGTAGTGAATCAGGCGGGCTTCGGGCGGCTTTTTCTGGTCTTGCAGCGAACGGTTCGAAAACGTCGATCGACAGCCGATAAACTCGGATCTGTTTTTTTTATCCAGACGATCCATGCCTGAACAGCAAGCCGAAGCCGCCCCTCGCAAGCCGCCCCACCGCTGGCTGCTGATGGCCAGCCTGATCCTGGCCGGCGAAGCCGTCTACATGCTGCCGTATATGCGCCGCAGCTTCCAGACCAGCATGGAGCTGACGTTCGAACTCGGGGCATTCGAGATCGGCACCCTCAACGCCCTGTTCGGTTTACTGGCACTGGTCTGTTATCTGCCCGGCGGCTGGCTGGCCGACCGCGTCTCGGCGCGGCGGCTGCTGACGCTTTCGCTGGTCGCCACCGGCCTGGGCGGGCTGTATATGGCGACGGTGCCCGGTTATGCCGGGCTGCTCGTGGTTCACGCGTTCTGGGGCATTTTCTCGATCCTGACCTTTTGGGCGGCCCTGATCAAGGCCACACGGCTATGGTCCGAGCCCGACGCCCAGGGACGGGCTTTCGGCATCCTCGACGGCGGCCGCGGCCTCGTCGGCGCCGGCCTGGCCTCGATTGCAGCGCTGTCCTTTTCTCTGTCCGACCGTGTCGAAAGCGGCCTGGTTGCCGTCATTATTGTCTACTCGGCCGCGGCACTGCTTGCCGGGGCACTCGTTTGGCTGATCGTGCCCGACGATCACGCCACGGCCCAGGCCCCGGGACCTCATGCCGTCACCGGCCTGATCGGCCCAACATTGCGCCTGCCCGAACTGTGGTTGATCGCTGCAGTGATCTTCTGCGCGTATTTTCTGTTTCTCGGCAGCTACGAGTTCCCGGCCTACGCCGAGCGCGGCTTCGACCGCAGCAAGGCATTCGGCGCCTGGCTGGGCGCATTTCGAGACTGGCTAAGGCCACTGGCAGCGGTAGGCGCCGGCATCCTGGCCGACCGGACATCGGCCTCGCGTGCGATCAGCCTGCTGTTCGCAAGCCTGGCACTGACCTACGCGACGCTGGCGCTATTGCCGGCCGACAACGCCTGGATCGCGATCCTGTGGGCCCAGGTTGCGGTCACCGCACTGGCGGTTTTCGCGCTGCGCGGCATCTATTTCGCACTGCTCGAGGAAGCGGGCATCCCGCTGCGCCTGACCGGCATCGCGGTGGGCACGATCTCCATGATCGCCTTCACTCCAGACATATTCGCGCCCCTTGTCGCCGGCTGGCTGGTCGACAACAACCCCGGCGTCGTGGGCTATAGAATCTATTTCGTCTTGCTCACCGGCGCAGCGCTCGCCGGATTGCTCGCCGTTTCCACGCTGCGGCTGCGCGCGCTGCGCGGCCGGTTGACGCGGCACGATTGATCGAACAACGAATAAAGATCGGCGCCGTGCCTGTTTCATTTTGCTTGCTGTAATTTTCACGTTCGTCCTGAATCTCTGGCCGAAATTCTTTTGGAATCCTCCGCCCTTCATCCGATGTCGCTTCTGGCTTTTTCAGGGCCAACCGGTTTCAACCACAGCACTGCACTTGTTTTGATACAGCCGCACATCGACGCAGTCGAGTGCCTCGACCATCACTTACCGGATCAGCCGGACGATGCCGTGAGATCGGGCGCACTGTGGCTTCGAGCATCGCGACCACTCCACGCCCGTCGCCGTCTGGCAGAACCGGCGCCAACGCTTCACCACCGTAGTGATCAACAAGATCCAGCCGCCTGGTTCAGCTGCAAGGGCTGGCTGTTTTTTTTGCCTGATGGCGTGAATACACCCAATGACGCAAGCCAACGCGGCGCAGGCAGAAAACCCGAATATCGCTGACCACAGATGACCTGCGCATCGCAATTTTTGATAGATTGGATCAACAGACTCTTGACTCACTTCGATTCGAACCGAAAGGAGGCGCACTGGGATGCAGGCAAATGACCTGTTCACGCTGATGATCGTCAGCCTTGTGACGTTTGCCGTTGGCCTGGTATTGGCCGGCTTCCCCTTTTCAGGCCGCGACATTGCCTGGCCGCAACGCGCTCCTTTCCTCGGCGGCGGGGTTCCCGATACGCATGCCTGGAGCCGGTTCCACGTTCGTTATTACCCCATGACACTGCTGCTCATCGCGTTCGAAATGGAAATGATGTTCATGTACCCCTGGGCCGTGGTCTACGTCGCCGAGGGCGTCAAGGCGCTGGTGGAGATGGGGATGTTTCTGGCCATCCTTTCGATTGGCATCCTCTACGGATGGCGCGAAGGGGTCTTCAAATGGCAATGAACTGGCTTGCCCGCCTTGCCTGCAAGGCGCCGGTTCCGATCTACCCGGCAATCGGCCGGGATGCCCTGGACCAGGTGCAGGACTGGAGTCTGGATGCTCGTCTGCAGTGGGTCCGTTCGCCGCGCCAGGCGCGCATCCTGCTGGTTGCCGGTGAAATGATGCCCGATGCCCATCCGGCCTTGCGCCGCATCCACGACCAGCTTCCCGCGCCCGCGGTCACGCTGTGGTGGCGCTGCACTCCACTCGACGAACTGGCCGACCGGGCAATCGTCGTTGAAGATATCGAGCAACTTGGTGCACTTGCCTGCGAAGGCTACCGCAGCCTGTTGCTGAACGAACGCCACGGCGAATCGCCTCTGTGCGCGGACAAGCCGCCTGCGCCCTGGGAAGGCCTCGGCGAGCATGGCCAGGGCGGCGAAGGGATGATGGGAGGCAAACCCTACGGTCGGCCGATGGCAATGACCAGCGATGACCTCAGAGATGGACTTGAGCTGGACCCGCTGGCGTTTTCGGTTGGACCGTTCTGGCCCGTTCTGGCGCCCGGATTGAGTGCTCATTTCGTGCTCCACGGCGATGTGGTCGCCGAGCTTGACATCACGTCAATGCCCTGCCCTGTCGAATTGCCGGCGCCATTCGGCCAGGCGTTGCAGCAGCCGGTCGCAATCGCGGATCTCGAGATGGCGCGGGCTCGCTATCACCTGCGCCGGCTCGGCCATTCGATGTGGATCAACGGGCTGGAAAGCGCATCGCAGGCTGTTTTGCGGCGAATCCCTACGCTGCAGCCCGGCGACTCGATCGAGCCATGGCGTCGATGGCTACGGCGCCTGGGATTTTTCGTTTCGGCCGGCGCCGACAAGGGCAAGCTGAGTTCCGATCAAGCCGAGCGGCTGGGTGGTCCGGCCGCGCGCGCGGCAGGCCTTGCGCTCGATGCCCGGGTGCACGATCGTGAGTATCGAAAGCTTGGTTTCGAGCCCATCTGCCGGCGCAGTGGTACTTGCCGCGCGCGCTGGCAGCAGTGGCTGGACGAAGCGGCGCAATCGTTGAACCTGGCGGCCCGGGCCGATTCGACCGGTGCGAAAACATCACAGACCGAGCTCATCGAGTCGCCACGCGGCATTGTTCAGCACGGTCGAGCTCCAGAGGATGCCAGCTCGATATTGTGTGATTTGCTGCCCGGGCTGGAATGGAGCGAAGCGATCGCCACGATTGCCAGCCTCGACCTGGCCGCGGTTGCCGAGCCCGCCGATCGGGAATCGTCGTGACCGCGGCGCTGCTTTCAACGATCATGATACTGGCCACCCTGGCCGCCGGTGTCTATGCGATTGCCGTCATCGATCGAGTCTGCAGTGCGGCCATCGGCACAGCAACGCTTGGCCCAGCAGCGGCCGGCGGCAACGGCGTTGCCGCTATAACCGTCAATGCGATATCCCCGAATGTATTTTTGGCGCCGATCCACCAGGCCGCGGCCTGGTGGCTGGCGCCGCTACATACGACCGAAGCACCCGACGCCACGGCCTGGCGCCTGGCGCCGGTGTTATACCTTACGCTGGCAGCCATGGGCCTGGCGCTGGTGCCCTGGTCGGAAACTTTCGTGCCGGTCGACCTGGCCACCGGCATCGTTTTATGGGGTGCGCTGGAACCGCTGGCGACGGTGCTGATCTTTCTGCACGGCTGGTCGGCCAACGCGCACTTTGCGCTGCTCGGCAGCTACCGCTATGTCGCCATTGGCCTGTCCTATATCCTGGTCAGCATGTTCGTGCTGATCGGGGTCGCGCTGCCGGCCGAGTCGTTACAGATCAGCGCCGTGGTGGCATCCCAGCAAGAGCTCTGGAACGTGTTGCGCCAGCCGCTGGGCCTGCCGTTATTCCTGATCGTCGGGCTGGGCATCAGTTTCTGGGGTCCGCTGGATTTCGCCGATTCCAGCGATCTGGCCGGCGGTACGTCGGCCGAAAGCAGCGGTCGGTCACTGCTGGTCTGGCAGTTTGCCAGGATGGCCATGCTGGTCTCGTTTTCCGGCATCGCCGCTGCTGCGTTTCTAGGCGGCCCGATGGGTCCGCTGCTGCCGGGTCCGGTCTGGCTGATCCTGAAAATGCTGTTCATCCTTGTGCTTCTGATGGCGCTGGGCAGGCTTCTTCCGCGGCTTTCTCCCGAACGATTCATGACGCTGGCCTGGGTGGTTTTGCTGCCGCTGGCGTTTATCGACCTGGTATGGGCCGGGCTGGAGGCACTGTCATGAATCTCGTCGACCTGGCTTTTCTGGTCAACGCTGCCATCGCGGTCTATTCGGGCTGGCGAGTCTTTCGAACCGACTCCATGGTGCGCGCCTCGTTTCTGCTGCTGATTTCGTTTCTGGCGGTCGGCGCAATCATGCTGCTGCTGGGTGCGGTGTATCTCGGCATCGCGATATTTTTCATGATGGCCGTGGAGATGATGATCATGGCGCTGTTCATGCTGATGTTCATGATGAACCCCGCCGGCCTCAATCCGATGAACATGGTCCACCAGGAAAAGCTCTCGATGCTGGCGGGCGCGCTTGCGTTCATCGCCCTCGGTGCCGTGGCTGTATTCGGTGACTTTCCATCCCGGCCGCGACCGGAAGGCATGGACGTGGTCGTCTCGCTGGGCCGTGAATTGCTGGGTGACTCGATGCTGGTCTTCGAATCGGCCGGCGTGACGTTGCTGGCAACCATGATCGGCGTGGTGGTCATGTCGAGCCGGCGGGGCCGCTACGGCGATGCAAACGAAGGTTCGGTGCCACCCGGACTGGAGCCCGATGGCACACCGGCCGACCAGTCTGAGCATGCCGGCGACCGGGCGGAACAGGATTCACACCAGGCGCATCACCACTAAGAACGCATCCGTGAAAATCCGAAACCAGACGGCATCCGGACGCTGAAAAAAGGAGGAATCATGTCATTGCTTGCGATCCTGATACTGGCGGCAGCACTGATCGCGATCGGCCTGTACGGCGCATTTTCCCAACAGTCGTTCGTGATGCTGATGATGGGCCTGGAGCTGATGCTCAACGGAACCATGCTGGCTGCCGTCGGGTTTTGGGCGTTTAGCGCCGCCGGCGTTCCGGAGGGCCAATTGCTGACCATCATCGTAATGGCGGTCATGGCCGTGGAAATGGCCATGGGGTTTGCCCTGGTCGTGGCGGTTTATCGCGCCAGTCAGGCTGATGTAACCGAAGCGCTGGAAGGATTCAAACACTGATGCTCTGGCTGATTCCGATCCTGCCGCTGCTGTTGTCCGTCCTGCTTTATGGCTGGTGGAGAAATGCCGGCAGAGCGGCGCTGGCGGTTTCGGCCGGGCTCGTGAGCCTGGCAGTCGTCGGGCTGCTTGTCGCTGCAGGATTGAGCGACTGGAGCGGCGCTTATCGCTGGAGCGAGACGCTGACACTGCAGCTCGGCCTGTCCGGCATGGGACTGATATTTGCCTTGACCGTACCGGCGGTCGCGATCCCGATCGTGGTGTATGCCGCCGCTCACGAGCAACGGCAGGGCCTGGCGCGGCTGCTGGCGCTGCTGACTGCTTTCGTCGGCGCCATGGAGCTGCTGTTGCTGGCCCGCGACCTGCTCACGCTGATCATCGCCTGGGAACTGGTCGGTGCGATTTCCTGGGCGCTGATCGCCCACCAGGGATCGGACCGGCGCCGCGTTGTGCATGCCAACTGGGCCTTTCTGGTGACCCGCTTCGGCGACCTGGGACTGTATATCGCGGCGGCCGCAGCCTACAGCCGGACCGGATCCTTCGCCTACAGCGAACTCGCGCAACTCGATGGCGCCTCGCTGCATATTCTTGTCGCCGGCATCGTCCTGGCCTGCGCCAGCAAATCCGCCCAACTGCCTTTTTCGCCGTGGCTGTTTGCCGCCATGTCCGGCCCGACCTCGGCATCGGCGCTGCTGCATTCGGCCACCATGGTGCCGGCCGGCGTTTATCTGATCGCACAGTTGCATGGCGAGCTTGCCGAGGTGGCCTGGTTTGGCCCGCTGGCCCTGGTGCTGGGCTTGTCCACGGCCCTGGCCGCTGGTCTCGTGGCGCTGGCGCAGCCTCGCGCCAAGCGCTTGCTGGCGGCCTCGACATCGGCCCAGCTGGGGCTGATGTGGATTGCCGTGGGTGCCGGATACCCGATGCTGGCAGCACTCCATTTTGTCGTCCACGCGCTGGCCAAGGCACCGCTGTTTCTCGCCGTGGGCGTTGCCGCCGAACAAGCCGGGAGCGGCCGGTTCCAGCGTCTGCGCAGACACAAGGTTTCGACCGGACTGGCACTGGCCAGCCTGGTCGCGGCACTGGCCATTGCCGGTATGTTTCCGCTGGGCGGCGCCTGGACCAAGGAGGCCATTGTCAGCGCTGCCGGACATTTCTCGGTCTGGGTGGCGATCCTGACCCTGCTTGCCGGCGGCTTGAGCGCCGCCTATGCCGCGCGTCTTTATTTTTCAGTGTTCGACTGGACCCGATGGAGCCACTCGGCCCAATTGCGACTGGAACGAGCCCCGGTCCATGGATTTGCAATCGCAAGCCTGGCCACCGCCGTGCTTTGGCTGCCGGCCTTTCCTGCGGCCTGGCTCGACGCTGCCATGCCCGCCTTCAAGGCCTGGGAACTGACGGCCTCGTTTGCGCTGGTGGTGTCGGGATCGGTTCTGGGCGCCTGGTGGGCCCGGCACCCTGCGGCGGCTTTCCGGTCGCACCTGCTGATCAACTGGTTCGGTATCCCGGCAATCGCGCAGAGCCTGTGCGTGGCGCCCATTCGAGTGTTGTCGACCAGACTGGCCCGCGGCGATGATGCGGTGGTCGATGCCGGCGTGCGCTGGACCAGCCGCCTGACGACATGGCTGGCCCGGCATGGCCGGGGTGCCGGCGAATGGCTTTTTGATGAAATACCTCAGGGTCTTGCGGGCCTGTCGGGCACGGCTTCCAGATACGTTACAGGCCTGCAGACCGGCATGGTGCATCATTATTACCTGATGATCGCCGTCGGATTCCTCACCGTCATGATCATCCTTGCCGCCGGAGAGCTATTTTGATATTGACCGCAACCGTTGCCATTCCGCTGGCCGGCGCGCTGTTTCTGGCTTTCGGCCCCCGCCTGCCCGACCCCATCGCCCGCCGGTTCGCGCTGGCCACGGCAATCGCCCCGCTGTTATTGCTGATCGGCGCATGGTTTCGGTTCGACCCTGCCGGACCGCAGTTTCAACTGGTGCTCGATGTGCCCTGGGTGCCGAGCCTCGGCATGGGCTTTCGGCTCGGCGTCGACGGCATTGCGCTGGCGGTCGCCGGCATGAGCGCGCTGCTGTTTGTCGGCGCCATCGCCTATCCGGTCGATACCCGGGGAATGGCCCGACAGTACTACGCCTGGATGCTGTTCCTGGAAATGGCTTCATTGGGGCTTTTCCTGGCGCTCGATCTACTGTTGTTCTACGTTTTTTTCGATCTCAGCCTGGTCGGCATGTATTTCCTGATCGGCCGTTGGGGCCATGGCAAGCCGCGCTTCGCGGCACTCAAGTTCTTCATTTACACGCTGGTCGGTTCGCTTGCGCTGCTGCTCGGCATTCTGGGGCTTTACCTGGCGACCGAACCCGCGACCTTCGACATGCGCGTGCTGATCGAGCAACAAGTACTGGCCGGCAGTGGTGCGCTGGCCGGGCTGGTCCTGCTGTGCTTCGTCATCGGTTTCGCCATCAAGACCCCGCTGGTGCCGTTCCATACCTGGTTGCCCCGAGCCCACGTCGACGCGCCGGCCCCGGCCTCGGCGCTGCTGGCCGGGGTACTTCTGAAAATGGGCACCTACGGTCTGCTGCGCATTCCGTTTTCCATGATGCGCGAGACTTTCGCCGTCTGGGCGCCGTGGCTCGCCGTAACGGCACTGGTCTCGATTGTTTACGGCGCCCTGGTCGCTTTGGGCCAGGCCGACCTCAAGCGTCGAATCGCCTACACCTCGATCAACCACATGGGCTACACAGTGCTGGGCATCGCCGTGGCCGGCGCGATGCTGGAAGGCAACGAAGCTGCTCGCCAGCTGGCGCTGACCGGGGCGGTCCTGGAAATGGTCGCGCACGGCCTGATCACCGGCAGCCTTTTTCTGGTGGCCGGTTCGTTCTGGCAGCGCGGCGAAACCTATGAAATCGACGCCTACGGCGGCCTCGCGGCCCAGGCGCCGCGCCTGGCGCTGCTGACGATCGTGGCCGCCTTTGCCAGTTTCGGCCTGCCCGGCATGGCCGGGTTCGTGGCCGAACTGCATATCTTCGTCGGCACCTTCGGGGTCTACCCGTGGCTGGCCGCGATTGGCCTGCTGGGCATCGTGATCACCGCGGCCCTGTTCCTGCAAATGCTGCAGCAGCTGTTTTTTGGCCGGCGACCCAGGCGCTGGGCCGACTTTCCGGACCTGGATTTCAACGAATCGCTCGTGCTCGGCGTATTGCTCGCGCTGACCATCGTCATCGGCGTCTATCCCGGCTTTCTGCTCGACGCCATCGTGCCCTCTGTGCGCTGGCTGATCGGAGCCGGCTGATGCCGATTGCGGATCTGTTGCCGGAACTGGTCCTGCTGGCCGGAGCGGTTTTCATCATCCTGTTCGCGTCTTTCAGTTCGCACAAATATCAGCCTGTTTGCGCGGGCCTGGCGCTGCTTGCGATTGGAATCGCCATTGTTTTGGCGATCATGCAAGGCGGCAAGCCGCCCAGGCTTACGTTTTTCGACGTCTGGGCGCTGGACACCATGGCCATCTACGCCAAACTCCTGATCCTGGCCTCCGGCGCATTCACGGTCGTGCTTTCTCCACGCTGGATGGCGACCGACCGGCGCCACGGCGAATATTACGCGCTGGTCCTGTTCTGTCTGCTCGGGAGCATCATGATGGCATCGGCGACCGACAGCATGGAGCTGATCGTCGGCGTGCTGCTTTCTTCGGTAACCGGTTACCCGCTGGCTGCGTTTCATCGTGCCTGGGCGCCGTCGCTGGAAGCCGGAATGAAGTATTTCCTGATCGGCGCATTGGCCAATGCGCTGTTGGTGATCGGAATCGTGCTGATGTTCGGACTGACCGGCGCGACCGGTTATCCCGACATTGAACGGGAACTCGAACGCCATGCCGACCCGGTCATCATCATCACCGCACTGGCCTTCGTCGTGGCCGGCCTGTCGTTCAAGCTCGGCGCTTTTCCAGCCCATGCATGGCTGCCCGATGTTGCCCAGGGCGCGCCGGCGCCGGCGGCGGCACTGCTGACCGTGGTGCCGAAAATCGGCGCGGCGATCGCCCTGACCCGCTTTGTTCAACTACTGCCCGATCAGCTTGAATGGGCATGGGTGGTTGCCGCGTTTTCCGCGCTGACGATGACGCTGGGCAATCTGGCAGCCCTTTGGCAGCAGGATCTGCGCCGGCTGTTGGGTTGGTCTGCCGTGTCCCAATCGGGCTATGCGCTGATGGCGATTGCCGTGGTCGACAGCAGCGACCAGGCGATTCCCTCGCTGCTGGTCTTTCTGGCCGCCTATGCCACGGCCGGCTTTGCCGTATTCGCGGCCGTCATCTATCTGCGCGGCCGGACCGCGCTACAGCACTATCGGGGACTGGCCCGGGTGCGGCCGTGGACGGCCATCGCGATCATCCTGGCGCTGCTGTCGTTCGTCGGCATTCCGCCACTGGCCGGTTTTTTTGGCAAATTCCTGTTATTCCGCGCGACCCTCGATGGCGGTTACGCCTGGCTGGTCATCGTGGCTCTGGCCAACACCGTGCTGTCGCTTTTCTATTACCTGCGAGTGATCGCGCCGATGGTATTCGACCAGCCGCCGGCCAGCATTTCAAATCTGGGCAGAAGAACCGCACTGGCGATGCTGGCGGCGACAGTGCTTGTGGTGGCGCTGGGCATCTGGGTGCAGAAGCTGATCGAATTCGCGGTTCGCTGAAGCCGACCGGTTCAAACTGCTGAATTGACGGCCAATCGTCGTTACCGGTCGGTCCACGCGACCGTGAAATCGTTCAAAACCGCCAGGCGCTCGAAGGGTCCAAAGTTCTGGTACTTGAATCGACTTCACACACTGACGCGCTGACAGTTTCGACCGTGTTCCTGATCGCTGGTGCGCCACCCATCAACGGGCGGCTGTATTCAAAATCCATCGCCAGGCCAGGTCGCGACTGACCGTACTACGGAAACTCGACTGCAAGCGACAGCTCGGCATCAAGGCATAGCAAAAATCACCCCGGCCCTGCTATTGGTCGCAATGCCACAGCTGCCGATCGGCGCGAGCTTCGGCCTGTTCGGAACGCTAGGCCTGCAGTCCTGGGATGCCGAGAGCGGCGACCAACTGCCCGATGATGATGATTTGGAGTTTCTATTCGGAGGGGATGGACTATTCAGTAACGTCCGGCCTGTCGGTTGCCGGTGAACTGCAGGCATCGACCGCAGATTACGCAGCCATTCGGTTTGCGATTCGATATGCGTTTTGATCCGATCCTGCCGTATTCACGACTCCATCCACAGGACCTGACAGCGTTGCATAAGGCGAGTTGGTGCTCTTTTTGCCAGCAATGGCCGCACGCTCAATCGATATGAGTACAGCCGGCCAGGCCACGTCGACCCCAACATTGCACAAGATTTCAGTCCAAAATCGCTATCCAATGTTGGGGTCAACTGGCGGTCGGCAATCAAGCTACCTGTGGTTGTAACCACCCCCCAGCGCAGCGTCGAGTTCGCGCAAGGCGGCAGCAGTATCGGTCTGGCCGCTGCCGTCGAGTTCCTGACGGGAATAGACCCGGGCCGGTGATGCGCCGGAAGTCGCGATCGAGCTTGCCGGATCCACCCGACGCGGCACACGCGAGCCCTGTACAAACACACGCTCGAGTGCGGCCGGACCCGACTCGATCGTCGACGCCGGCTCCCTGGTCTCGACCAACGGTGCGCAGCCGCTGGTCAGCAGCAGACTCAGGAACAAGATCATCAATGCTCGTTTGTATGCCATCGGCTTTTACTCCAGGGTAGATGGTATCAAGGTCCTATTACCTGAATAGACCGGCGCATGCAGAATCTCATTTCACGGCACAAACCCGGTCGAGAGCGCTTGCATCGTTGCAGACACTAACCTCGCCTTGTCCACCGCCCTCCGATTGCGGCACCAAGTGACGGTAGGTGAGCAAGGCATTTTGGATTGGGACAACAGCTGTAGCCGGCAGTTGCATGAATAGCCGGGAATCAGCGGCGTTCAAAGTCGTGTTCCCGAAAGCCCGGCCGCCCCTGGCAGCCTGTCGGACTTGACCGTTTAAGTCCGACAGGCTCCCGGAACCAATACCCAAACACGGACAATGACCATGCCCTTAACCCGCCTGATTCACCACCCTTCCTACTGCGGGCCTGACGACCCCTCGCGATGCAAGGGTGGTGAATCAGGCGGACTTAAAGATCACGATGCCACTGCTTGCCACAACGATCATGCTGCTCGCCATGCTCTCAACTGCCGACCTCAGCACAGAACGAACCCCCGCGCCTGGCGATCGAGGGCTACAGCCCGAATTCTTATTTCGAACAGGGCCGGCCCGAAAAGGATCTACCGGAATTCACGGCTGTCTACAAGGATCGGCGCTACCAATTCACCGACGCAGCGCAACAGACTTCCTTCGAGGCGAATCCGGCAGCCTACGCACCTGTTTTTCCAAATCACTGTCGCTATAACCTTTCACTTGGCCGCGCGGCCCGCATCGATCCGACCCCCTTCAAAATCGTCGGCGATACGCTGCTGCTGTTTCACCGCTCCGAGGAAATGGATGGCCTGGAGCGCTGGAACGAGCACGGCGACGACCTGGAGTTGCTGCGGCGCGCCGAAAGCAACCGGACCCTGCTCGATTTCTAGCCTGCTCGATTTCCAGTCGGCTCGATGCCGGTCAGTTCAAATTTCAGGAAATCCGCCGCCATATCGGCACAATGACCGAGCAGTGACGATTTTGATTTGGTCGCTTTCGGCACTCGAGCAGTGCAAAAAAAAGCAGACTGAAAGCTGGACAAAACCGGTTGATTGCAGCAAAGCTGCGATAATGCAATTCTCGAAAACCGAAACGGAACCATCATGACGAGATACGCTCCTTCATCCATCGCTCTGGCCGCCATTTTGGCAGCCGTCGTTTTAATCGGCGGCTGCGCAAGCACGACCGATCCGTGGACCGGCGAGCCGCGGGCCTCGCGCACCGGCAGCGGAGCCGGCATCGGTGCCGGAATCGGCGCGGTCATCGGTGCTATTTCCGGTGGCGATCGCCTCAAGCGGGCCGCAATCGGCGCCGGCATCGGCGCACTGGCCGGTGGCGCAGTCGGCAATTACATGGATCGCCAGGAACAAGCGCTTCGCCGCCAGCTTCGCGGCACCGGCGTCAGCGTGACCCGCAGAAACGACGAAATCATCCTCAACATGCCCGGCAACGTGACCTTCGGGCTCGATTCGGCCGCATTGCGACCGGATTTCTTCGATGTCCTGAATTCGGTGGCACTGGTGCTGGAAGAATTCAACCAGACCGTACTGGTCATCGATGGTCACACCGATTCGACCGGTTCGGAGGCCCATAACCAGCGGCTTTCACAGCAACGTGCCGAAACCGTGGCGAGCTACCTGGCCAGCCAGGGCATCGACCCGGTGCGCATGGAAGCCCATGGCTATGGCGAGCAATATCCGGTCGCCAGCGACGAAACCGAGGCCGGTCGTTCGCAGAACCGGCGGGTCGAGTTGACGCTGATTCCGATTACGCGCTGAAATCGATCGCAGGAAGGTCCGCTTGGATCAAGCGTGAGTTTCCCTGGCCGTTCGGCAGACTGTTCCCATTCGGAAGCCGCCAGCAGCCTGTCTGGCTTGACCGATCATCGATCGTAGCGCGGGAAGGCCGGGTGTGTCGGTTTTGATCCGTTGAGGCGGATCGTGAGCCCGTGCGGAAAATGAGCAGTAAATCTGCCCCAATCCGGCTTTTCAATCAGTAACCCGGCATCAGGCCCGACAGGCTTTCGGGCCTTTTAAAAAATCGACAATTCGAGCTGATTGGTCAGTTCGTGTAGCGCAATTCGCCCGCCGAGCGAGTTCCCAATCACGTCGAGCGGCGGCGACCAGACGCAAATTCCGGAATGATCGGGGGCGGCGGCCATGATGCCGCCGGCCACGCCGCTTTTGCACGGCAAGCCGACACTGAAGGCGAATTCACCGGCGGCGTCATAGGTGCCGCAGGTCAGCATGATGGCCATCACGCGCTTGGCAAGACTCGATGACAGGATCTGGCGCCGGCTGGCCGGGTCGATGCCGTCGTTGGCCAAAAACCGCATGGCGCGCGCAATCTGGCGCGCCGTCATCATCAACGAGCACTGGTTGTTATAGACGTCGAGCACTTCGCCGAGCGGGTGATGCAGGTTATCGAATGCGGCCATCAGGTTGCCCATGGCCCGGTTACGCATCGAGGCATCGTCTTCGGCGGCGGCAATCGCCGGGTCCATCCAGATCCTTTCGCCACCGTCGCCGCTGATATCCCGGACCAGCGCCAGTAGCTGGTTCTTGGGGTCGGCGCAATATTCAAGCAACAAATCATCGATAACCAGGGCCCCGGCGTTGATCATCGGGTTGCGCGGAATGCCGCATTCGTGTTCCAGCTGCACCAGCGAATTGAACGGGTCACCGGAAGGCTCCCTGCCGACCCGCCGCCACATGGCATCGCCCACTTCCCGGCTGCCGCCGAGCTTCTGCATCGCCAGCGTCAGTGAAAACACCTTGGACATCGACTGAATCGGGAACGGAATATCGACATCCCCCATCACATGCTCGGTGCCATCGAGTTCGATGACGGCGAGCCCGAAGCTGTGCGGGTCCAGTTCACGCAATTGCGGAATGTACTGGGCCACCTGCCCGTTCGCGGCGGCCTTGCAGCCGATCTCGACCGATCTTGCAATTGCGTCGTCTATATCCATGCTGTAGCTCGCTGATGGTTCTGAAATGGCGAGGATACCGGCCTTTGCGCATCTTGTCCGGCATGCAGCCAAAACCCGTTTGAACCCGGTCCTGTGCGCATCCAGAACGACTCGCGCTACACTTCGACACTGACCACTGTAGCGAGACCTGTCGATGCCGCGCAAGACCGAAACATTGTTGAGCCAACTGGAAAGCTACCGGCAAACTTTTGACAACGAAGGCGAGATCGTCGACCGTTTCCGGGCCTTGCTCGAGGGTCATCCGCAATGCTTCGAGCGCGATTGCTGGGCCGGACACATTACCGGCTCGGCGTGGCTGGTCGATCCATCCGGTTCCGAGGTGCTGTTGACCCATCACCGCAAGCTCAACCGCTGGCTGCAGCTTGGCGGACACAGCGACGGCG
>JAVVET010000006.1:43471-73486 GCA_032251235.1 Wenzhouxiangellaceae bacterium | reverse complement strand
CCCCGTGATCGAATAGACACGAATGACTCACGAGTGGCGAAGGGTCGGGTCGTATAACGATACGACCCCGGACGCCCATTTGGTAGGAAAAATCCTGGCAAAGGTCGAGCAATTTTCCGATCGACGCCGGTGTGGCGTTATAGGCCGTAATCAAGCTCACCGACGATCGGCATCATATCTTAGCCACGATAAAACCAGATATCGCTGGATGCGACCTCGACCTATCACTGTATCTCCCGCTGTGTGCGGCGGCAGTTTCTTTGCGGTAAGGATCTGCATACAGGGCGGGACTTCTCGCACCGGCGAGACTGGTTCCGTGCCCGGCGATTCGAGCTGCAGTCGATCTTCGAAATTAATGTATGCGCCTATGCTGTAATGGCCAACCATTACTTATGTGGCGCTCCACATAAGTAATAGCCCTTTGGACGGGCACCCATCTAAAGATCGAATCGGCATGACTTTGCCTTCGTCCTTTCTCGATCAGTTCCTGATTTAGAGATTCAATATGATTTTCGTGCGATACAAATCCATTAATTCAGGTCCTGTTCGATGCTTCTGCATGGAACAGGACCCCGGAACTCACCATCCTGGTCCTGTAAATGCAATCTGTTGCAGGATCTGGGTCAGAAAAGATAATGCACACCAGCGTACCTGAGCTGTTTGCGATCGGCAAAACTCGATTTTTACCGAAAGGAATTATAGGATGGTATTTGCTTTTCGTCGCACTCTTGTTGCGAGCCTGGTATTGATTGCCTTATTGTCGATATCCCCAACTATGGCGCAGTCGGTAACTTCGCAGGCAAGCGCTACTCAAGACAGTAACCATGCGCCAGACAAGGAGCCGTCTGGTGATAATTTATTCCGCACTAAAGGCTGTAGCGGCTGCCATGCCATCGCCGCGCAGGGCGGGCAGGTGGGACCCAAGCTGGATGCCGTTGGCGATCGTTACTCAGCGGAATGGCTGTACAAGTGGTTGAAGGACCCGGCGGCCGTCAAGCCGGGAACCACGATGCCAGATATGCACCTGACGGACAATGAGCGCGCCTTGCTGGTGTTCTATCTCGTTGGCTTGCGTTCCGGGACGCAGCAACCGCCGCCGGTGGCCACCACGGCCAGCGGCGAAATCAAGGTTAATCCACCTGATCTGAGCCCAGAGTCGCCCGAAAACGCCTATCTCGGATTGGGCGTGGGACACTCCTACGACGAACAGCAACGCGGTACCCTGCAGGATCAGATTCAGGCCTTCATCCCGCCGCTGTTCGAGCCGGCGTTTACCGAGTCAGCCTTCGTCCTGCCGCCTGGCGCTATACGAACGCAGACAGCATATCGCAATGTCTCGACCATCCGTGAGAATGATCTATCGGGTCAGCGTGAAATTGGCGCTCGCTTCGCCGACTTCAAGGTCGAGCGGGACTTGCTTGATTTCGACTTTCTGTTCGGTCTGCCGAACAATTTCACCCTGCGCATCAACGTGCCTCTTTTGTTCACCGAAACAAGCTCCGAGCTCAAGCCCGGCTTCTTCGAGCCTGTTTCCGTGTTCCCCCAGGGCAGTTCCAATGCATTTGGCGATGTGAGCCTGCTATTGAAAAAGAAGTTCGTCGATCAGGGCAATTTCCCCATTGGCATCGCCGGGGTTGCGGGCTTGCGCCTGCCGACCGGATCCAATGACGAACGTTTCGATCCCCGCACCACGGTCAATATTGGCGGCCAGGACATGCTATTGCCGCTGCCGGCGGCAGGTTCCGACGGCATGCCCATTCCAGGCACGGCCGACGGCACATTCCGGCGCTTCTCGAATGACGGACGCTTGCCACCCTCTCTGCAACCGGGTATCGGCACCGTCGGTGGCACCTTCGGACTGTTTGCCACGCGACAGTTCGAGGGCGGGACATGGATGGGACGCGGTGCACTGCATGCCGGCGGCTCATATGAGATCCGCCCCGAGAATGACGGCATTGATCCTGGCAACCTGTTCACAGGCTTCGCCACTTTTGTCAAACCGGTGATCGGCGACCGACTGGCACTCGACCTCACTTACCTCATCCAGGACCAGCAAAAAGACGCTTTCGAAGGCCGGATGCTGGTGCCGACGGCTACGGGTCCAATGGTCTTTGACCGGCCTTCGTTCAGCGGCGGAACAACCCAGTTTTTCGGGGCCAGCCTCATCTGGGTGCCCAACCCGCTGTTTCGAGTCATGCTCAGTGGTCTGGCCAACATCGACGAACCCGGCCTGGGTCCGGCGCCTGATAACATCATTCGAATCGGCTTTCAATATACCTTTGCCTCAGGGCTGTTTCGCGGCGAGCAATAATCATGAAAATAAAAATCCCTTTAGCTGCCTTGATATTGATCTTGACATGGTCAATCGACGCCCCTGCATTTGATACCTTGGTCTGGCCGGATGGCCGCCAGGTGCTGGTTGTTCAACCCAATCATCAGATAGATCTTGCAGGGCTCAAGAGCGGCGTGCGCGGGCACGCCACGGATCGCCGCTTCTACACCAGCACTGCAATGTATCTTGCCAACGAGATCTACCTCTCGGGTACCGAATTCTTTTTGCACGCCAGCGAGCGCAAGCTGCCAATCGCCCACGACATCGAATTTTCGTTTCTTACCAATGTGGAAGCCTACTGGTACTCCCGCTATAACCTGCTGTCACCGACGGCCCGCGCGCGGCTTGGTATCGGCGTAGTCCATGGGCCATACATCGACCTGCTGGCCAGTGAAGGGACCAGGCAGATGCGCTTCGGCCGCTCCCGGGGGGCATTGCACAAATCCAACGTGGATGCCATGTTGACCAGTGTGGTTGCAGCTTTCACGAATCGCTCCGGCATGCCGGAGCGATTCGAAAGTGCCGCACCACTGATGCTCGAATTCAAGTCCGGGAATCCACATTTCATCATGCCGGTCGATCTCGGTATAAACAAGCATAAACGGGCCAGCTATCTGGATGATTTTGAAAGTCTGCGCTGGAGCCATGATCGCATGGATAAAACCATCGACATGGGCGGCGTAGCTCAGGCGATGCTCAAGAAGATCCTGTGGGCCAAATTCTTTCTGCGTCGAAATCATACCGATGCAGATTTCCCCGGCGAGGTTTTTCTTGGGAATAATGCCGAAGACGGCTTTCGCGGATCAATGCTGACCCTTGAATCTGTCTCCACAATGCTCATGACCAAGGCGGCATTGTTTGTGGATCCAACCCGGGGTGAGCCACGATTGACGGGGATTAATCCAATCGGCTACCGGCCTGCCGAAGGCCTGCGCTACATCCCGCATGAGATTCACCCAACGCTTATATATACCGGCGATCTTCCGGTTCGGCACTTTGATTTAACACTAAAGGATGCCAGTAGCCGCTTATGGGACCAGGCGTCCTGGTTATGGGCTGTGGTCGAGTATTTTGATTTCTCGAATCCACGGCGCCGCGATAACTGGGATCAGGTATTCGGCTACCAGACGCCCTACGATGGCAGCATCATGGAACAGAAATATGCCTTGCTTGCCCGCGAAATGGCCAATGTCATACTGGCTAACATTGAAGCAATGCACGCGCTGGATGGTGTACTGGTTTCATCGTGGCATCCGCGCAATGGTGCCGGTGAGTCCGTACGGCTCGCAGACATGGCCCTGGCCATGGTAGGTCTGGCGCAATATGTAGAGAAGATGGATCTGGAACCGGAGAAACAACAAAAGGCAAAAATGATCCTTCAACGGCAGGCGGACTTTTTGCTGAAAATTGCAGCACAAGACGGGTCCTATACTCAGGAGTACAGCGTCCCAACCGGGGCTGGCAGAGGTGATCGGGATATGACCAGCCAGGCCTTCGCGATCCGCGGGCTGCTGGTTGCGCATCAGGTTAGCGGCGATAACCGCTACCTGGAGGCCGCGCGCAAGACCAGCAAGACCTGGAACCGCGAATTCTGGGATGCATCAGCCTGGCTCTACCGCAATCAGGCGGGCATGGATCGTGTTGTCTACACTCCGCTGGACGTTGGAGCCGCCCTTGCCGCGCTGCGCGAGATGGCTCTGGTCGACAAGGATCCGCTACTGCTTGAACGCTTCAAGAAATTTTTTGTGCAAAGCGTGGACGCGAGCGGTCTGATGCAGTCCGAAGACATTTATACCGGCGAGGTGCTTGACCTGGTTCGTGCCGGACAGAAGGATTCCGATGGTGATGGCATTCCGTTCATGAGCAAAGGCAGCGGAAAGAATGGTATTGACACGGTATTTGCCGGCCGGGTGGAGTTTGATCTAAGTAACACGCCGGATCATGGCCGGCGAACTGTAAGCGAGCCGAAGCAAAAGCCCGTTACGGGCATGCAAATATTTGCCGCAAACTGCGCGGTATGCCATGGCGAGGGTGGCGTCGGCACGGAGGGTCCAAAGCTGATAGACAATCAGTTTGTACAGCTGACCGGAATCGAAGGCGTTACCGCAATGGTCACTGATGGACGCCTGAGCGTAGGTATGCCAGCCTGGGGCGATATCCTGACCAAGGAGGAAATCGAACAGGTGGTCGGCTATATCCGCGGATTGAAGTAATCAGACAAAAATCCGTCGCGGAGTTTGCATAATCTACTCGTGGAATTTTAAGCCAGGACGGTAGATTAATGGGCTGTTGCCGCCTTCGGACACGGACCGGCGAATTTGCGAAGAAAGTTGGGTTACGCGTTTTCCGGCTCAACGAATCCCTGGAAAACGGTGTTCCAGGCACGACAATTCTGGCTTTGAGGTACAAAATCGTCCGGAATCGCCCGGGACAATCACAGCTTATGTCGCGTCTTGAAAAATTGTCTCGAAAAATCGAATCGAGCCAGGCATAAGCCTAATATCGCATTCGATATGGGCGGCTTTGTTCCCTCGTGCCGCATTCGATATGGCTATCTTTGTTCGGTTCTTCCGGTCTGATTCACCGCTCCTTCTTCCGGCGAGGGCGACTCCGGCCGCAGGACGGCCCCAGGCAGTTCCAGTGTCGTTGCCCAGGCCATCCCCAGGGCCAGTCCCAGTGCGATTCCCGATGGCGCTGCCCACCCGGCGACGAGCGTTCCCAGCGCGACTGTGCACAAAACGAATGTGCCGATCGCTGCACAAGCCACGGCTCCACTCCAATCAAGCATCCTGGCGATGAGTGCAGTCGTCTGAACCAGCAGCGCTGCGGCAACGGCGACCGGCACCGAGGGAAACTCCGCACCGGGGACGTGTCCCTCGAGCACGAACCGGTCGAGGAAAAAGGCGCCTCCGGCCGCGCCCACCACCCCGACGCCGATTCGGATCGCCGACAACCATCCCACCCGCCACAAAGCGAAGGCCATCAGCGGCACCGCCACCACGACGACGCCGGGCCAGTGAAATGCGAGCAATCCGCTGCGTGCGATCGAGACCGCCTCGTCGGTTCGAGTCTTACCCATCCATTCGAGAACAGGGAAGTCGATAAGCGTCAGGCCCTGGACCGCCTGGGTGTGACTCAACACCAGGCCGATCCCTCCGATCGCCCCCAAAAGGGCGAGAAAGGACAGCGTCAGGTTCAGCCCCTGGGCCAGTCTCGGGTCGAACCGCCGGCTCAGCCAGCGGAAGCCGGGCGCGAGCATACGCGCGATTCCCTGCGTGCCCGTCGCCCGGAGCATCAGCCGGAACAAAACCTGAACCCGGCGCCGGTTTGCCGCGACGCGCGCCGCCACCCACCGAATGATGACGGCTAAAAGAAACAGGATCAAAACCAGCAGTGCCGCGTTTCCGCTCAGTTCCTTGATGACGTCCCAGGATGCGCCGAGCACGAACCCGAGCGTGGCATACACGACGGCCCAGACCAGGCTCGCCGGCACATCGAACAAGACGAAACGGCGATAGGGTACCCGAGAGGCGCCTGCGAGAAACGGTACGACGATTCGGGTGGGTGTGGACACCCGGCTCAACACAATGGCCCACTCCCCGCGGCGGAACATGAAGTCCTGTGTCTTTCGGATCGCAGGGCCGAAGAATCGCTGGAGCGGAGTCCACGCCAGCATCCCGTCGCCCCAGCGGTGACCCACGTAGAACCCGGTGGCGTTGCCTACAACGGTCGCGAGCACCACGACCCCCAACAGGATGCCCATCTCGAGGTGGTCGCGCGATGCGAGGATCCCACCGGTCACGACGGCGAGCTCTCCCGGCGTCACGAAGCCGAGGAAGAATGCGCCCTCGGACCAGCACAGCAGTCCGATCAGCAGGTAGACCGTGAACGGTGGAAGCTCCAGAAGCGGCTGAAGAATTTTATCCATGAACTCAGGTTTTCCGGGTTAAGGCCCGTGTCTTCATGGGCGTCAAGAATTGGGGAAAACGGTCGAGCCATCCGATGAATTGCCTTTCTCACCAGCACGATCGTGCCTCCACAGCCCCCTTGTGGAGTATAAACACACTCTCCTGAAACGTCGAACGGTCAATCGTTGAACACTGCAACAGCATGCGCTCTGAATCGGCTACGCACTTCGTAGAAAATTTCCTGTAAAGAATCGGATCAATGGGCAGGCGCTACGATCACGACCTTTACAGACGATTTCCGCCGAGGGGTGTCCGGATTCGAAACCTGGAACGATCACGCCCCTGGATGCCCGATTCAGCCCGGACTCGCCAATCGGTATTGATTCCAACGCCCAGTAGGCGTAAATTCAGGGTATGCCGAGACTCGCATAGCCTGGAGACGTCGGAAATACTTCGCCATGGAGAGCATCACAATGACCATCCGAATCCTTTGTTTGATGCTGGTACTGGGCCTGTTCGGCTGCGATCGCCAGGGTGAGCAGTGGGAAGAAGTTCAGCAGGAAGACACCATCGCCGCCTACGAAGCCTTTGTCGAGAGCTATCCGGATAGCCCGAAAGCAGAACGGGCCCGAAACCGCATCGATGCCCTGCGGGCCGAGCAGGCGTGGGTGGATGCGCAAGAACGCGACAAGATGGAGGCTTACCGCGAATTTCTCGAAGCCCACCCGGATGCCGCGGCCGCCGACGAGGCGCGGGCCCGCCTTCAAACCCTCGAACTCGAGGCGGCGTGGCAGGAACTGGCCGGCAGCGACGACCTCGACGCACTAAAGGCCTTCGCCACTGAACATGCCGGCAGCTCCGAGGCGGAACTCGCCCGCGAGCGGGTCAGCGAACTCGAGGCACAGGCCGAGGCCGAGCATCGCCAACGGGAGCGTGAGCGAGAGCGCCAGCAGAAACTCGAGCGCGAGCGTGAGGCCCAGCGTCAGGCCGAGCAAGGGACCCACCGCGTGCAGCTGGCAGTCGTACGCGGCCAGGAGGCGGCTGATTCCGGCGTCGAGCAGCTTCAGCGACGACTGGGCGAAGTCCTCGGCGACGTTGGGCTGGAGGCACAGCAGATCAACGGCCGGTATCGGCTGGTAACCCAGCCGATGAGCCGAGAGCAGGCCCGACAGCTGTGCGGGGCCCTCAAGCAGCGCGGTCAGGACTGCCTCGTGCGCCAGCGTTGAAGCCGCCTGATTCTTGATCCGATTCCACGGATCGGCAATTGCACCTGCACTGCTGCCCCGGCAACCAGTAATTCACCGACTGGCCGGCCGTAACAGAGGATAGCTGCCCGATGGTAGATCGAAAACCTCAGTTGGCGATATCCGGTTCGACAGACAGCCATATCACCTGTGGAAACGCGCGCTTGAAATCGCGCTCGAAGCTGTTGACGGCTCTGACCGCGCCCATTATCGTCGCCAGGGCGCTGCGGCTGAAGCTTGAGCGAGACTATTACGCCCTTGCCCGGTTGCACCGTCAGCATGTTGAGTATTCGGAGCACCTCCGGACGCTGCGCGATGAACGCCCGCATGCGCTGATTTCATTGGACCGGCACAAACCTGAAGCTCGGATCAACATGACTTCTGGCCCGTTCTTTTACGGTCAGCCGCCGATTTGGCGGTTCAAGATGATTTCCGCGGCATTACGCCACCAAGGTCGCTGAAAAGCCCTTTTCCAGACACGACAACACCGGCTTCGGGGCCAGCTTCGTCATTCAAGGTGGGGTTTGCGCTAGTTGCCGGGCGAGAACAATGCGGCCGCGGCAGTCTGACCTTTCATGAAGGATTTTTCGACGTGCCTGGCGAAGTCCTGGATCTTGTCCAGAGCGCCGATGACGTTGGCGAATGGGCTGTGCTGCCTTTTGATGAACGCCAGGTAGTGTTCGGGGCTCATTTCCAGGCGTTGCAGGATGGGCGGCAGGTTTTTGGATACTTTTCCGTCCGGTGTGATGAAATCCAACCCGACATACAGGAACTTGTAGATACACAAGCCAGGTCTATAGTTGAGCCTGAAATTATCGGCTCGCAGATTCGCTTTCCGTATATAAACCCCAACGTCGCATAAAATTTCGGTTCAAAGCCGCTACGCTGCCCGGTATAGCCGCGTTTCCAGCGGCTGTGCTGGCGTTGCCAATCCTCACGTAGCGTTAAGCTACGCTCCGGTTGTCGACATTGCGCGCAGCCCCCGGAAACACGATTCCCCGAACGTTTGAATTCGAAACTTTATGCAATGTTGGGGTAAAAATTGCCTTCGAATGGCGCGATTTCCCAGCCGATCGCTGTTTCTGCGATCAAGGTTCCTGATCCAATATGCTTGATCCGGATATGCTTTCGGCCCATTATTTCCTCCTAAAGTAGAGTTAAGGGCGCCGGGTTTTGACGGGACTTTGTCGAATGCCACTGTACCCTGCCGCTAATCCTGTAAGCGTCAGCGAGTCGGCAGGCGTTTAGCCGCAAGGCTTAGGCGCACTTTGAAGGTCACAGGATTAACGACGGCGTATACTAGGCGCCTGTCGGACTTAACGCTGATCTGTTGTCGATCTACTGCCGCGGAAAAGTCGGATTGGGCCAGATTCTCCGCACTTTTTCGTTAAATCGAGCCACCACTATTCGCCTCAAAAGACCGAAAAAATCTGACTCCAGCCGGCTTTCCAGCGTTTTGAATCGGTCAAGCCCGACAGGCTCCTGGCCCGAAAATCCGTGGAAATTTATGCAAAACTGGGATAACCAGAGATCTTTAGCTTTGGTCAGCCTTGTCACTGTAGCGCAAGCCGCTGCGGTGGCATTGAGGCTGGCGCTGGAGGAGCATCAGCTCGTGTTTCATGCTCAGGCATGGGACGAGACCATGACTCCATGGTTGTGCCGATGCCAATTGCTCTCTCACGTTACAGGATCTGACTCCATGGTCATGGCCGCGCCGCTGACATGATCCTTTCCCACCGACATCGCTTCATCTTTCTCAAGACCAACAAGACGGCGGGCACCTCGGTGGAAATCGCCCTGTCCGCCATCTGCGGGGAGGACGACATCATCACGCCGATCAGCCCCGCCGACGAGGCTTTGCGAGCTCGTCTCGGCTACCGCGGGGCGCAGAACTACCAGCACAGCCGCCGGGGCGGGCTGCTGTCAGCGCTCGGAGCGCGGAAACCATGGGGCAAGCCCGCCTTCTATAACCACATGCCGGCCCAAGAGCTGCGGCAAAAAGTGGCGCCCGATGTCTGGCAGAGTTATTTCAAGTTCTGTATCGAACGCAACCCCTGGGATCGCGTCGTTTCCATGTATTACTGGCGCGGAAGCAAGAGCCCCCAGCCTGAGCTGGCGCAGTTCCTGCGCTCGGCGGAGGTCCCGAAACTCAAACGCAAGGGTTGGGGGGTGTACACAATCGACGGGAAAGTGGTGGCGGACCATGTCTGCCGCTTCGAGCAGCTCGACATCGAGCTGGACGCCATCTCCCGCCGACAAATCTTGCCGACCCTGCCGGAACTGCCCAAGGCCAAGAGCGCGCTGCGGCCGGAGAAGCAGCACTATCGACAACTCCTGGGTCCGGGCGAACGAGCATTGGTGGCGGAACGCTTTGCCGATGAAATCGCCCTGCTGGGCTACCGGTTCTAGTAGCCCGTCCGAGCGGCTTTCCATCGCTTCTGATCGGTCAAGTCCGACAGGCTGCCAGACATCGAGCATGCGCCTGTCGGCATCGGAAGGCCCCACAGTCACCGCTCCAGTCCAGTCACCAGAATCGCGTGGATGTCGAGCATTGGACCCGGAAATTGCTGATCACGCGGCACCCGGAATGGTGCCTTATGTCATTTGCCGGAAAGACATCGGGGTCCCAATCCTCTACGTTAGCGGCATCTAACTACAGGATGCACATCGATGAATCATTCCAGCGTATTCCAGCAGATCCTCCGCGGCGCGGTACTGTCGGCTTTGCTGTTGCCGTGCACGCCGGCCGTAGCGCAGAACTGGCAGCCACTGCCTGATCAGCCTCCGATCCCGGATGACAACCCGATGAACTCGGCGAAGATCAATCTGGGCAAGATGCTGTACTTCGATCCGCGCCTGTCATCAACCGGTACGGTGTCGTGCAATAGTTGTCACAATCTGGCCGAGGGTGGCGACGACAGCCGGCCGACTTCGTTCGGCGTCCATGGAAAGCTTGGCGGGCGCAACGCACCGACGGTCTGGAACGCGGCGTTTCTTTCGGCCCAGTTCTGGGACGGACGCACAGCGACGCTGGAGGAGCAGGCCAAGGGACCGCTGGCCAACCCGGTGGAAATGGGTATGGAGTCGGCCGATGCCGCGGCCGCGCGCATACGCGAGATTTCGGGCTATCGTCCGTATTTCGACCGTGGCTTTGGCCAGGACAGCGAAATCAACGCCGACACGATCGCCAGGGCGATGGCCGCGTTCGAGCGCACGCTGCTGACGCCGCACTCGGCCTTCGACCGCTTCGTCAACGGCGATAAGGGCGCGCTGACTGAACAACAGCAAAGCGGCATGCGCAAGTTCGCCGCGACCGGCTGCACGGCCTGTCATTCCGGCGTCAACTTCGCCGGTCGGGAATTGCCCATGGGCACCGGCTTCTTCCAGAAATTCCCGACCTTCTCCGACAGCGCCTATGTCGAGAAATACGGCTTCCTGTCCGATGCCGGACGCTTCGAGGCCACCGGCAAGGAGGCCGATCGCCACATCTGGCGCGTGCCCGGTTTGCGCAACATCGAGCACACGGCGCCGTATTTCCACAATGGCGCGGTCAGTTCGCTCGAAGAAGCGGTGCGGGTGATGGCCTCGACCCAGCTCAATCGCAGCCTGACCGACCAGGACGTGACCGACATCGTCGCATTCCTGGACTCGTTGAGCGGCGAGTTTCCGGAACTGACACTGCCGCGGCTGCCGAACGGCCCGGGCAATTTGTTTCAATGAGCGCACCGATGTACAAGTCGCGCCGGCTCGTTGCGACCGGCCTTGGCCGGTCCCGGTTCGTGGGTGCGTCAATCGGACAGCAGGCGCACTTCGAGGGCAAATATCGAAAGTACCGGTCCGATGACCCGCGCGAAGATGCCGATCAGCAACATCCTGTGCGACGGCTTTTCGAGGCGCATGGTTCAACCGAACCCGGCAACGGCGGCAATGCCGTAATCTTGTTCAACCCGGATTATTCATGGTCCGGTCGTTGCGAGCTGGTTCCAGGCCTTGTGGATACAGCGTTTCGACGACCGAGCGCAGCGGAAGCGTACTCGCCCTGCTTGTCAACAACGGCAGGTGAGGATGCGCGACCGAGCGAAACGCTGTAGGCGCGGGTCTGGGGCCGCCGCAGTAGATTGGGTCATGAATAATCCGGGTTCAAAACAACCGCGGTCGTATCGCCAGTGACCCAATCGAGGAGAACGATGCAATGAATGACAATGCGCGCTATTCCGGCCTATCGACGCTGAATCACTGGATTACCGCGATGCTGGTCGTCGCGATGTGGGTGCTGGGCCTGGCCGCCGGCGAGGCGCCGGACGCGGCCGAGGACTACATCATCTGGATCCACATCGCGCTGGGGTTCTTCGTGCTTCTGTTCGTGCTGTGGCGGATCGGATTCCGGCTGCTTGAAGGTTTCCCCGAGCCCGGCGCCGCCACCGCGCTGGAGCGCACTGCCGCGACCTGGATGCACAAGCTTCTGCTGCTGGTGCTGCTGGTGCAGGTGCTGACCGGCCCGCTATACCTGTTCACCGAAGGCGAGGGGATGGACGTGTTCGGCTGGTTCACGTTCTATATCCCGGTCCCGGCCAGCGACTATGTGCACGAGGCGATCGAGGAAATCCACAAGTTCTCGGGCGAATACCTGCTGCCGATCCTGGTCGGCGTACATTTGCTGGCCGCGGCCAAGCACTGGCTAGTCGACAGGAAGGCAGCCTCGCCACGCGAACTGTAGGAGCCGCCCGCCGGATTGCCGGCCGACGCACGCCGGGACACCGCTGGGCTGTGTGACGATGCTTCGGCGAAGCTGCATAACTTCGACGAGACGATCGGGGCAATGGCAACCGGCGACGCGCCGATGGATTGCGATACGATGGAAGGAGATCCGGCTTTGTGCCGGGGCCTTCTACGGCAACAGGGGCACATCGTGAAATATCTGATCTTCGCTTTTGCGCTGGCACTGGTCAGCACGACCACCGCCGATGCTCAATCGGTTTCGTGTTCTTCTTCGGAGCGGTTCGGGAACGTGCTTGTCCGGGTCGGCGATTCGGAGCGGCGCGTGATCGAGGCCGGGCCCGACCGCACGGTTCGGCTGGAAACTGCCCAGGGTGGCGCGGCCGGCTATCGGTTCGACTTTTACAAAACCGGGCGCACGGTCCAGGTCTACGCGCAGGCCGGGATCGTCACGCGGGTCTGTCGCATCCGGGAACTTGACCTCAATAGTGCATAAAATTTCGGCCCAAACCGCTACGCTGCCCGGTATGGCAGCATTTGCGTGGGCTGTGCCCGCGTCGCCAATCGTCACGTAGGTTGAAGCTGCACTGCGGTTGTCAACACTGCGCGAAGCCCGGGAAATACGACTTTTCGGTCTTCTGAAACCGAAATTTTATGCAACGTTGGGATAAATACCCGCAGTGAACTCGACGGCCGAGACGCTGGCATAATCAGGTTTCGGTTTTTAGTTAGGTGGGTGGCGATGCGGCCCTGGTGGTTTACGGTGTGGAGCGCAGTTGTAATTGCCGGGCTGGTATCAGCCCTGGCCTCACACGAGCCCTTTGAAGGCAGGCTGGTACGCCTGGAAACCGAGCGGGCACTTCCATCGCTTGCGTCGTGGCTGCAACAGGAGTCGACCGAGATCAATGCGATCTTTCTCGACTACGCCAGGAACCCGGCGCTGTGGATGAGCGGCTCCCTGGCAATTTTGCGACACGGTGATGTGGCTCGCGATGTCTTGTTAGAGTATGGCTTGTTGCCTCAATTTCAGGATGTTCTGGTGAGCTTTGGTGCCGATGCCGTACTACCTGTCAGCTACTTTCGAAGCCACGATGTGGCCACGTTGCGGGCGCAACACTGGCTTGGCGAGCGCTATCAGCAGCTTGGCCGCTGGTGGAGCGAGGAAGTGGATGTCACGCCGTCAGAGCTTACCCCTTACCGTCGCGGACTGATGGGCATTGCCTTGCTTGACGATCATGGCCATGCGCTGCTCAAGCAGTTTGTGGTCAGCGATCAAGGCCGGCCGCAGTGGCTGCAGGGCGAGCGAGTGGTCGCCGGCGTCGGCGGTTTCTTCACCAGCGGCCTGCGCGATCTGGAAAGCCGGTGGCGGCGGGGTGACGACATCGGTGCAGGCGATCTTGGCTGGGCCGGTCTGGATCTGGCCGTGATGGCCGGTGCCGTCAAAGTGCTGCGGGCGGGAAAAGCCGCCCGCTCGGTCCGGCCGGCCAGTGTTGGCGCGCCGGGCGCGTCAGCCAGCGGCAGGGGTTTTGCCAAGCTGTCCCGAACGGCCAAAATCACAACGCTAGCCGGCGCGGCCTATGTGGTCGTCCGCCACCCAAGCCTGGTCAGCGCACTTGGCGCCAATCTGTCTCGCTGGCTCGGCTGGCCGGTATGGATGGGTCAGTTCCTGATTTGGCTGATCGTATTATTGCCGCTGCTGATCATGGCGCGCCTGGCCTATCGCTGGCTGCTTGCACCGTTGCTGTGGCTGCTGGTGCCAGTATTGCGACGCTGTTTGAAAGCGCCTGACCAGGCGTTAACCACGGCCAGCGATAAGAAAATTTTACCGACTGCCCAGCAAAAGGAAGTACTTACCGGTGGATGATGAAACCATTGATCGGCTGGTCGAACAGGCGAAAGCGTTCTACGAGCTGTCGTTAGCGTATCTGAGTTCGCCGGAAGTGCTGTTCCAGCTCGGCATCATCGCCGTCGCCGTC
Organism: Wenzhouxiangellaceae bacterium; assembly: GCA_032251235.1. Classification (GTDB taxonomy): domain Bacteria; phylum Pseudomonadota; class Gammaproteobacteria; order Xanthomonadales; family Wenzhouxiangellaceae. The sequence goes on along the minus strand of JAVVET010000006.1, from coordinate 59,310 downwards.
ATTCCCGCCTGGATGCTGTCCGGCCTGGTCGAAAAGAAGATCGAGGGCGTCGCGCGGCGCATCCACGGTATGCCCGGCCTGCTGCGCGTGATCGTGGCGTTTTTGCGTCGACTGCATTGGTTGTTCATGGCGCTTTTCCTCGGCATCGCGCACATTGCGACCCGCATTGCCGGCTGGCCCGAGAGCAATAACCTGATCTTCGGCGCAATGCTGCTTTCCGCTGCATGGCTCATCATTTCGGCCGTTTCGCGCATCGTGCGCCGCAAGACTTTCGCGAAACTGTTTGCGCTGGTTGCCTGGGTCTATGTGGCCGCGATTCTGCTCGGCGTCACCGACGACATCCGGGCGATACTCGATAGCGCCCTGATTCCGGTTGTGGACATTTCCCTGTGGCGGATCATGACCTCGCTGATTGGCGTCGGCATTTTGTTGTGGGTCGCGCTGAAGCTGGGAAATTTCCTCGATACCCGCATCCAGACGGTCGAGGATCTGACGCCGTCGCTTCGCGTACTGTTCGGCAAGATCACGCGGATCTCGCTGATGGTCTTTGCCGTTCTCATGGGCATGCAAATGCTCGATCTCAACCTGACCGCGCTGACCGTGCTGTCGGGTGCGATCGGTGTCGGCATCGGTTTTGGATTGCAGAAAGTCGTCTCGAATTTCATCTCCGGCATCATCATCCTGCTCGACGAATCGATCAAGCCCGGCGACACGATTACGCTCGGCGATACGTTTGGATGGGTTCGCGAGTTGCGGGCGCGGTTCGTCTCGGTGATCACGCGCGACGGGCGCGAGTACTTGATCCCGAACGAAGATTTCATCACCACCCAGGTCGTGAACTGGTCGTTCTCGAACAAGTTTGTTCGCCTCGATGTACCGTTCGGCGTCTCGTACAACTCGGACCCGCACGAGGTGATCAGGCTTGCGAAGGAAGCCGCCGCCGGCGTCGATCGCGTCGATGCCGTATACCAGCAGCCGGTTTGCTGGATGACGGAGTTCGGAGACAGCTCGATCAACTTCCTGCTGCGTTTCTGGATCGACGATCCGCAGCGTGGGCTGACGAATATCCGTGGCACGGTGATGCTCGCGCTATGGGATACGTTCAAGGAGAACGGCATCAACATCCCGTTCCCGCATCGCGAAGTGATCATGCGTACCCCGGTTACGGTCCAGCAGGGCAAGGGCGACGACGATGCCCAGGCGCCTGTCGGTCCTGACCGATCGTAGCGCGGGAAAGCCGATGGCGCCGGATTTTTCGAGCTTTTGAAAAAATCCGACCCCGCCCGGCTTTTTAAACAGCAGGTCAGCACGAAGTTCGACAGGTTCCCGGAATCAACGATGTGCCTCTGAATCAAGGTTCTCGCAGCCGCCTAGGAGCTTGTCGGACTTGACCGATCCAAAGCGATGGAAAGCCGGTTGGAGTCAGATTTTTTGATCTTTTGAGGCGAATAGTGAGCCTGGTTAACGATAAAGCGCGGAGAATCTGGCCCAATCCGGCTTTTCCGCAGTAGATCAGCGTTAAGCCCGACAGGCTGCCAGGAGCCTGTCGGCGGCTATTTAATACCTCTTTCCGAGGCCAATGTGCATGTGCACGGGTTTGGCGGCAACCGGACAGAATAGTGGTCGTCGACCGGCCAAAGTGATTGTCGGCGAATGTCTTGACCGATGCGAGAACGGGCGGTTAATCTTGATTGGGGCACCGGCATCCGGCGCGCCGTGACCAGTTAGGGACTTTCAATTGAAAGGGAGCTTTGATGTGACTGCCAGACAGAAAGTAGCCTCCTTGCTGCGCGCAGCCGATGTTGACATCGGCGGTGAGCGGCCGTGGGATCTCCAGGTGCATGACGAGCGCCTTTATCGGCGCGTGCTGGCCGAAGGCACGCTGGGAGCCGGCGAGGCTTACGTGGACGGCTGGTGGGACGTCGAGCGACTCGACGAGTTTTTTGCCCGCGTGCTGCGGGCGCGCTTCGATCGGCAACTGCGCACGCCGGCGGTGTTGTTGCAGGTGCTGCTCAGCCGGCTGTCGAACCTGCAAAGCCGCCGGCGCTCAGGCCAGGTTGCAAAGAAACACTATGACCTTTCCAACCGGCTCTACGAGGCCATGCTCGGGCCGACGATGCAATACACCTGTGCCTATTTCGGCCGCGACGGCTCGTTGACGACGCTGGACGAGTCGCAGCGTGCAAAGCTGGCGCTGATCGCGCGCAAACTACACCTCGAGCCGGGCATGCGCGTGCTGGAACTCGGCGGTGGATTCGGCGAATTGGCCCGGTACCTGGCGGCCGAGCAGCAGTGCGAGGTTGTCAGCTACAACATCAGCGAACGCCAGGTCGAATACGGGCGCCGGCTGTGCGAAGGCCTGCCGGTCGAGATTCGCCAACAGGACTACCGCGAGGCGGCCAGCGCGCCGGATCGCTACGACCGCGTCGTCAGCATTGGCTTGATGGAGCACGTCGGGCCGAAGAACTATCGCGGCTTTTTCGAACTGATCATGGCCGGCCTGAAGCCCGGCGGCCTGGCGCTGGTGCATACCATCGGCGGTAATGTCAGCCGGGCCATCGCCGACCGCTGGATCACGAAATATATCTTCCCCGGCGGGGTGATTCCGTCCGAGGCGCAACTGACTCGTGCCAAGGAAGGTCTGCTGGTGCTGGAGGATTGGCACAACTTCGGCCCCGACTACGACCGCACGCTGATGGCCTGGGAAGCCAATTTCCTGGCGGCCTGGCCGGAGCTGCAGGAACGCGACGGGCTGGATGAGCGTTTCTACCGGATGTGGCGCTATTACCTCAACAGCTGCGCCGGCGCGTTCAGGGCGCGCGGGCTGAACCTGTGGCAACTCGTGCTCGGTCGCGGCGATGTGCCCCGTTATGTGCCGGTGCGATGAATGAATCAACGTGGGCCGCGCACCATGCGCGGGTGCAGGCACTGGCCGCCACACTGACCGATTCGGCCGGGCCGGTGCGCCTGCGCAAGCCCACCAGCAACCTGTTCCGCCCGCGCGAGGATGCCGATCGCACCGAACTTGATGTCGCGTCACTGAATCACGTCATCGCGATCGATGCGCAGGCCGGATGGGTCGAGGTCGAAGGCATGACGACGTATGCCGACCTGGTCGACGCGACACTGCCGCACGGCCTGGCGCCGGCGATCGTGCCCGAACTCAGGAGCATCACCGTTGGCGGCGCGGTCAGCGGTGTAGGGATCGAGTCGGCTGCGTTCCGCTACGGGCTGGTCCACGACACGGTGCGCGAGCTCGACGTGCTGGTCGCCAACGGCCGCGTGCTGACCTGCTCGCCGGAGCAGCGCCCGGAACTGTTTTTCGGTTTCCCGAACTCCTACGGCAGCCTCGGCTATGCCACGCGGGTACGCCTTGGCCTGATTCCCGTCCAACCCTGTGTGCGCCTCGAACACACCCGTTACGACCGTCCAGAACCGCTGTTCGCTGAAATCGGCGAGCAATGTGCGCGGCCGAGCTGCGATTATCTCGATGGCGTCTACTTCGGCCCGGAAGACTTCGTGCTCACGCGCGCGTACTTCGTCGACTCCATACCGGCCGGAACCCAGCCGAGCGACTACACCTGGATGCGCCAGTACTGGAAAAGCCTGCGCGAACGGAACGACGATTACCTGAGCATCCACGACTACCTGTGGCGCTGGGACACCGACTGGTTCTGGTGCAGCAAAAACGTCGGTGCGCATCTGAAGCCGGTGCGGCTGCTGCTCGGACGCAGCGGTCTGTCGAGCATCACCTACCAGAAAATCATGCGCGCCAGTCGGCACCGGCCGCTGAGTTGGCTTCAACAGCTGCGCCCACGTACCGAATCAGTAATCCAGGATGTCGATATCCCGATCGCCCGCGCGGCCGCGTTCCTGGCCGAGTTCGAGGCTGAAATCGGCATCCGCCCGGTCTGGATCTGCCCGCTGGTGGCGCCCGACGATCGATTCTCGCTGTTCAGGCTGCGCACCGATACGCCGTATATCAATTTCGGTTTCTGGGACATGGTCCGTTCAGACCAACCCGACGGCCACTACAACGCAGTGGTCGAGGAACTGGTCGCCCGGCACGGTGGCAAAAAAAGCCTGTATTCGCGAAGCACCTACGACGAGGCCACGTTCTGGTCCGAATACGATCGGGCCGCCTATGCCACGCTCAAGCGCGAATGCGATCCCGAGGGGCGGTTTCCGGGCTTGTACGAAAAGGCCGTCGGGCAGGGTTGAGGCCTGTGGACTGCCGCTGTGCAGCCGAACAGAAACTGCTGCTCGACGCAATGCATGGCGGCGCCGTCCCCATCCTGGCGCTCATTCCGTTTCCATCGACCGCAAGGTGGCCATGTACGATCCGGGGCAGGCCGATTGATGCGGATTTGTCGAGACCTTCCTGCCCCGCGATATCATGTCGGCATGCCATTGAATCTGGATGCCCTTGCCGCGAAACTTCCCGAACTGCTGCTTGACCCATTGGTTGTGGTGGACGAATGGGGCCGCTTCGTGTTCGTCAACACCGCCTGCGAGCGGGTCCTGGGTTACTCGAAAGCCGAGTTGATCGGGCAGCCGATGATCGATCTGGTGCATCCGGATGACCGCGAGCGAACCCTGGCGGCAGCCGCGCGGATCGTGCAAGGAGGTTCCCATACCAATTTTGAAAACCGCTACCGCCACAAGGATGGCCGCGTCGTGCATTTGGCCTGGTCGGCGCGGTGGTACGAGTCCGACCGACTGCGCGTCGCGGTGGCGCGCGACGTGACCGCGCTAAAGCGATCGGAAGCTGCCCGCACTGCCTTGTACCGAATTTCCGAGGCCGCGCATGCGGTCGAGAGCCTGTCGGCACTATGCGGTGTGATCCACGACGTCATCGACGAACTGATGCCGGCCGGTCACTTCTACATGGCGCTGTTGGATGAGGCCGGCGGCAGGCTGACCTATCCCTACGTCGCGAATCGCCGGGAGCCGGCGCACGAGTCGGAAGTCCTGCTGCCGGGCACACCGCTGGAGTATGTGATCCGATCGGGCCGGCCCCTGCTGAAAGTTCACGACGCGTCTCTGGAGAAATGCAGTGCGCCGGAAGACCCGGATGCTGGCGGCGACTGGCTGGGCGTGCCGTTGATGGCCGGTAAGCGGACCATGGGCGCGGTTGTCGTGCAAACCCGTAGCCCCGATGAGCGCTATACGGTGGATGACCGGGATCTGCTCCAGTTCGTGTCGATGCAGGTCACGACGGCCATCGAGCGTATGCGAACCCAGGACCGTCTGCGCCACATGGCCCACCATGACGCCTTGACTGGCTTGCCCAACCGGCTACTGTTTTACGACCGTTTTGACGTGGCGGTAAAGCGGGCACGCAGGGGTGGGGAGTTGCTGGTACTGCTCTACCTGGACTTGAATCATTTCAAGAAGATCAACGATGCCTCGGGCCACCATACGGGCGATCGGGTGCTGCAGCAGGTGGCCAAAAGGCTGGTGGACTGCGTACGGGAATTGGACACCGTGGCGCGCATGGGCGGGGACGAGTTCACCATTTTGCTGAACCACATCGGCGATCCTGGAGTGGCCGAGGCGACGAGGAAAAGAATTCTCAAGGCCATGGCCGAGCCCTTCGATTTCGGCGATACCACGATCGTATTGACCGCCAGCATCGGCCTGGCTGTCTACCCGGACGATGGCGAAGACATCGAAACGCTACTACGCCGCGCCGACGCCGGCATGTACGGCATGAAGCAGCCGTTCGATGCATGACGTAGTGAATGCCCGCCGGCCTGAAGGCCGCATTGGCTTGCCGGGTTAAACTCGATTTTCCAACGCGGCAACAGCGGTTTCCTGCCTTCGCGGCGCCTGTCCTGGTTTTACATTGCGCCTGTCCCGAATTACCTGGAATTGCCAGGTCCGAAATTTACGAAATTTAACCCAATCCCGGCTCTAACCGTTTCGGGACTTTCAGCTTGATGCGACAGGAGAGCGTTAAACTGGTTCCACACCCACCGAAGTGCAACGGAGGATGCTATGAATGTCGCATTTATCGGCCTCGGCATCATGGGTAGTCGCATGGCCAAAAACCTGCTCGAGTACGAAGGAATCGAATTGACGGTCTTCAACCGGTCCCCGGAGGCCATGGCCCCGCTCGAAAGCGCCGGCGCCGGTGCTGCCGATTCCGCGCGCCAGGCCGCGGCTGCGGCAGAGGTGGTCTTTACGATGCTGAGTTCGCCGGAGGTGGTCGAAAAGGTCGCGTTTGGTGAGGAAGGATTCATCGACGCCATGCACGAGGACGCACTCTGGATCAATTCTTCAACCGTGAACCCGTCCTACACCCGCGAATGCGACAAACGCGCTCGCGCACGTGGATTGCGGTTTCTGGACGCGCCCGTGGCAGGTACCAGGATGCCGGCAGAAACGGGCGAACTGACTTTCCTGCTCGGCGGCGAATCCAGCGATGTCGACCAGGTTCGGCCATTGCTCGAACAGATGGGCCAGAAGATGATCCATCTCGGACCCGCCGGCCAGGGCAGCGCTTTCAAAATGCTGGTCAATGCGCTGCTTGCCCAAGGCATGCTGGCATATTCCGAAACCGCACTGCTGGGCGAGAAACTCGGATTCAGCCGCGATTTCCTGATGGATACTCTGCCGAAGCTGCCGGTTGCAGCGCCCTTTTTAGACGGCAAGGCGGGCCTGATCAAGGAAGGCGACTACGGCGCCCAGTTTCCGCTTGAACTGATGCTGAAGGATCTGCAGCTGCTCGATGTCACGGCCTGGGAACAGGAACAGCCGCTGTTCCTGGCAGGTCTGGCCAAATCCATCTATGGGCAGGCAAGCAACGCAGGGCACGCGCGCGATGACTTTGCAGCAGTATTCGATTATCTGGAAAAATCCGGTTAAGCCTGATCCGACTCGAGCCGGGCCACCAGGCAGTCGGTCCCGGTGTCGATGCCCAGTGATGGGCGGCTCAGGCATTGCCAGGCGCTGCCTGCCCAATGGATTTGATTGAACAGACAGCCGCGCGGGCGATCAGGCGCGTGCAGGAGCTCGGCCTGGTTTGGTGGGCTGATCCGGCTTCGTCTATCGATTGCAGTCTGGGCGACAATAAGCCCGATCGAGATGACCAGCTGAATCGAAGCCCGGATTAGTCGCCACCCGATCTACTGCGGCGGCCCCAGGCCCGGTGTCCAGGGCGTTTTGCTCGGTCGCTCATCCGCTCCGCGTGGCGAGCGTTGCAAATGAAGATTTGAAAAGCAGCTCAGCCAAACAGAAACGCGAACAGCCAAGCTGGACAGCCGCGGACGCACAACCATCCTGACTGGATGCCGGCTTCACCCCGCAAGCCCCGGAACTATGCGTCCTGATCCGGCTCGAGCCGCGCAACCAGAAAGTCGGTGCCGGTGTCGATGGCCCAGCGTGTTGGGCGGGTCAGGCATTGGCCGGCAAAACGCAGGTTGGCGGAGGTGATCGACGTGACTGCGCGCACGAGACTGATCGGACCGCGTACGGCCAGCAGACGACTGGCGTTTAGCCGCGTGAGACCGAGGCCCTCGTGCAGCAACCCACCGTAGAGGTCGGTCAGCGCCAGAACATGATGGCGCGGCGCGGTGGCCTCGACGCCGGTGATTTCGTTTTGGCCCCGATGGTGGTTTGGGACGTTGAAGTGCGCCGCCAGCGCGGGGTGTTGAATACCGAATGCGGCCATGTCGGCCAATGGATCCTGGAGGCCGTCGTCGTCGATAATTTCGGCCCAGTCGGCGTTGTTCAGAACCTGTTCGGCGCGGGCGTAGAAGACCGCCTCCTCGTCGCGCATGTGCAGGCGGGTATGCCGGATGTAGCCGTGAATTCTTGCGCTCAGGCCCTGGCCTTGCCTGCCGCGCAGCTGGTCGGGCCCGGCCGCGGCCAGGTCTTCGGCCAGTTGCGCGGTTTCACGCTCTCCGGTCTCGTGCTCTTGTGCCAGTTTTTCCAGCGTGTCGGCCAGCGCGGGCTGTTTGGCCCTGATTTTTTCGAACAGGCGATCTTCGCGCGGGTGGTGATAGCCGTGCTGATAGTCGAGCAGGTATCCGAATGCCTCGACCAGGGCTGGCTGTACCGCTTCCGGTTGCGTGGCCAGGCGATCGACCATGCTGTCGATGGCGCGCAACATGCGCGACAGGCCGGCGTGATCGTATCTGAGCCGCTGCAGGAAAGCGGCCGACGAGGCATTGCTGGCAGTGGTTTGGGTTGCTGTCATGGGCAGTGCTCGCGAATGAAATCGGCCAGCCGCGCGATCGCCCGACCGGATTCCGGCGCAAACGACAGCGCCTGCCAGCCGTGCGGCATCCGATCCCAGATATCGATCTCGGCCGGGACGCCGGCGGCCCGGGCGCGTTCGGCGCAATGGCGGCTGTCGTCGAGCAGGATCTCGGTGTTGCTGGCCTGAAAAAACAGCGGTGGCAGGCCGGTATAGTCTCCCAGCACCGGCGAGACGTAGGGGTGCGCGGCCAATTCGGTTCGCCCGCCCAGGTAAAGGCGACGGATCTCGTCGCCCTGTTCCAGGCTGAGCAGGGCATCGCGCCCGGCGTTGTCGACGCGCGAGCCTTGTTCAGGCCCGTCGCTGAAATCGGCCGCCGGCGACATCAGCACGGCGCCGGCCGGCAGCGGAATCTGCAGGTCGCGCAGCGACATCAGCAGGGCCAGCGCCAGGCAGCCGCCGGCCGACATCCCGCTGATGAAAAGATGCTCGGGCGCCACGCCGCGGTCGAGAAGCTGGCGGTAGGCCTCGAGGCAGTCATTCAGCCCGGCCGGGTAGGGGTTTTCGGGGGCAAGGCGATAAAACACCAGCCGGCCGCGAGCATGCGCGGCCCGGCACAGACGTGCCAGCAACAGCCGCTCGGCGCGTTTGAAGCGGGTCATGAACGCGCCGCCGGGCAGGTGCAGGATGACCCGCTCGCCGGACCCCGAGGCAGGCGTCAACCATTCGCCATCACAATGTTCCAGCCCGGGCTCCAGGTCGATGCGGACATCGTCGGGCAGACCGGGGAAGAAGCGCTCCATTCTCCGGATCCGCGCGCGCATGTCCTGGACCGAAAGCTCGCGCTTGAGCGCCTGGCGAATGGTCAGCCGGCCGATCAGCTTGGCGGTTCTTGTCTGCCAGCTGACCACGTTAGTGTTTACGTGTCCGAATTTTCATTTGCAACTGATCATAATCGAATCAGCCGGCCGGAGTCATCATGCTTTCGTCGCGATGGATCATTGGTCAGCCTTTCGGCGCCGCCTGCTCGAGCTCACGCCAGGCCTGCTCGACGTGACCGGCCAGGTCCGGCAGCTTGCGGAGGCTGGCGCCGTTGCCGACGAAGCCGAAATCCATGTTTTCGTTGCACGAGATGATGGTGGCGTTCAGCCCCACGCCGACGGCGATCGCCGAGACTGGATAGACGCCCCTCAGCGGCGCGCCGTTGAGGTAGAGCTGGCGATCCCAGCCCGGGATGTTGGAAATGACCAGGTTGGCCGACGGGCGGGTGAGCCGGTCGGCATGGGTGACTGCGGCCAGGCCGGCAATGCCCATCATTGCCGCGGCGAAACCCAGTGCGGTTTCCCTGGACATGCCGCGGATGTCGCCCTTGGCCGCGTTCATCGATGCGGTCACCTGGACCAGGCGCTCGGCCATCGCAGCGCCGGGCGCGCCCATGCGCACGAATACCGCCGACACCCTGGTGCCGCCGGAAGCGTCGTCGGCGTCGCGCAGCGAGACCGGGCACATGGCCACCAGTCGGTGCTCGAAAGGCTGGTTCTGCTCGGCCAGGTAGCGATGCACGCCGGCATCGATCACGGTCATGGCCACGTCGTTCAGCGTGGCGCCGTAATGTCTGCCGACCCGGCGCATCGCCGCTAAAGGGAGAGAAAGCGTGGCCACGGAGCGGGCATTCAAAACCGGCTCGTTCATCGGTCCGCGATGCGCCGCGAACGGCACGCTGCCCTGGGCCGACAGCCCGATCCGGTTCCATAGACCCTTTCGCAGACTGCCCAGCAGTGCCGTGTACTGGCTGGTCGCTGTGCTGCTCAAGCCCAGCAGGCGCTTGACCAGTGCCTTGGGCGGGTGTGGTTTTCGCACCGGCAGGTCGACGGCGAACAACGGTTTGGGTACACTTTTGTGGCGGGTCGGGCGCAGGCTTGCGGTGACCCGGCGCGCCGCGCTGACGCCGTCGATGATGGCGTGGTGCATTTTGACGAAAATCGCAAATCGCCGGTCCGGCACCTGGTCGATGATCCAGACCCGAAACAGCGGCCGGCCGCGATCGAGCATGGTTTCGTGAAGATCACCGGCCAGGTAGAGCAGGTCCTCGTAGCGCGCGCCGGCCGGCAGCGCGATGTGCTGGACGTGATAGCGCGGATCGTAGTCCCCGGCCTGCAGCCAGCGTGGCGTGTGCGTGCCGGACAGTTCCGGCACACAGTCGAACGGTGGTGTCGGTCGGGCGGCTCGATAGGCTTCGACGATTTCGCGCACCAGTCCGCGCCGGCCGCTGGGCTTTTCGAACAGCATCAGGCCGCAGACATGCATTGGATTGGACTGCGATTCGGCCAGCAGCATCATCACGTCCATCAGCGGGATCTGTTTCGACAAGGCGGTTCCTGATTGCATGAATGATTGCGTGTAGAAGCGGCCAGTATAGCCACCCGGGAGTTTGTCGAACTTGTGTCGGTCTGTCCCGGGTTTCCATCTGGCGCGAAATGCGCTGTACGGGTTGAGTTTCACCCGACGGTTTCCAGTCCGATGCCAAAGGACTGCCGGACTCGCTCAGTAGCGTGGATAAGCGCAGCGCTTATACCGCCCTACAAAAGCTCCAATTCAAGCAGTAGAGCCAAATACTGACGCACGACGCGAGTCAGGAAGGATTACGGGTCCCTGGCGGCTTCCTTGCCGAATCGGTACGGTTCGCCTTGCGCGTTCTGGAGCTGTTGGTCGAACGCCGCCTGCAGGCCGGTGTCCTGGTCCTCGACTTGTTCCTCGGGTTCCTGCTCGATGTAGTGTGGGTACAGTGGCGACAGGATTGCCGCCGCGATGCCGATCGCCGAGAGCATGGCAAACGCATCGGCATAGCCGAATTCGGCCACCAGTGCACCGACCACCGGGGAGCCCACGGCCTGCCCGAGCGCACAGGCCATGAACGGCAGTACCGGCCCCATGGACAGCCGGCCCGGCAGCAGTCGGATGCCGGTCATCAGGTACAGCCCGGTCAGGCTCATGTAGGCCAGGCCGAAGACCAGCGCGGAAAACGTCGCCAGCACCAACTGACCCGGGCTGGCAGCGAGCAGGGCCAGGCTCGCCGAAAGCATCATCAACATGAATGCATGTGTAATGGGTGGATTGTTGCGGTCGGCCAGATCGGCCACCACGGCACCGCCAAGGCCGGCGATGCCGACGGCCAGCCACAGCCACCCGGTTGCGCCCGGCGACAGGGCACCGAGGGTGACCACCAGATCCGGCGCAAAGATCCAGTACGCCGACGAGACGAAGCCCATGCCGAAGGCAAACAGCGAGAGTCCGAACAGGCGCGACCACTGCAGCCTGCTGATCGGAGGTGGCGCTGCGGCGTTGGCCGGCATGATCGGGGAAACCGAGGGGATGAAGAACCATGCCGCGACCATGCCGACGGCGGCGAGCACGGCAAACGATGCATACGCCAAACGCCAGGCGCCGGACATGAACAAGACCGCCGGTACGGCGACCGCCACGCCAACGCTGGTGCCCGCGTTCATGACCGCGCTGACGCGGCCGTGCAGCGTGCGCTTGACCAGCGCCTGCATGGCGGCCGTAAGCGCCGGCATCATCAGGCCGGTACAGATGCCGCAGGCGAATACACCCAGGCCCAGCGACATGGCGCCGGAGGCCAGGCTGATCAGTGCCAGCCCGACGACGCCGAAAGCGCCTGACAACACGGCTGCATAGCGGGCACCCAGACGATCGGCGGCCAGTGGTGCCACCAGCGTGGCCAGCAGAAAACTGATCAGCGGCAGGGCGCCGATGATGCCGATCAGGTACGGCGTCAGCTCCAGCTCGGCGCGGATCGGCGGTACGAACAGCCCGAAGGCGAAGCGCGCCAGCCCATAACTGATGGCGACCAAACCTGCACCGAACAGCGCAAAGCCTGTGCTTGAAAGAGTCTTCATGTCGGCCCGGCCAGCCAGGCACCGGCCATTCCGGACAGTCCCGGCTTCAGGCTTTTGGCAAACGCTTTTAGAGCTTGCTTGACCACCAGGCAGTACCCCGTGAGCCTTTTCACCAACAATAACAGCCCCGGCGCCACGGATTGCGCTTTCGACGTCGGATCGGGCGGGCATCGATCGCTTCAGTTCGACGCGTGGCGAGGCCTTCAGCGATCGATGCCCGCCCGATCCTGCCTCTGGAACTCACCCGAATTCCTGAACGGCCATGAACGATCGCGATCACTGAAACACGACGCTAGTCAGGAAAGAGTAAGCCCGCCTTGTTCGCGGCCGCCCTTGACGGAATGTTAATGTCGAATGTGCTTGAATCAAGCCTGTTTCGGCAACAGTGCTGCAGCTTAGGTAAAGATTCTTCGTCCAGTCGTCGCTTCCAATTTTCCATTGACCGCCACTCCATGAAATGTCCAGCCCATGAAACGTCCAGCCCAGTGATCAAGTCACGACCAAACATTCTTCTGTGCCCTCTGCTGCTGATCCTGGTCTCGGTATCATCAGTGAGCGCACTGACCGTCAAGGGCATCGAGATCCCGCCGCGCATCACGGTTGCCGAGCGCCAACTCGAACTCAATGGTGTGGGCATCAAGTCGAAATTCTTCGTCGAGGCCTACGTTGCCTGCCTTTATCTGCTCGACAAGAGCGAGGATGCCGAGGAAATCATTTCGGCCGACCGCCCACAGGCCATCATCCTGCACATCACTTCCAGCCGCGTAACGAATGAACGGCTGGTCTCGGGCACGCTTGAGGCGATGGTCAAGGCAAGCGACGATGGACTGGCGCCGATTCAAGCCCAGGTCGACCGGTTTCTTGGCCTGCTGGAACAGGAGGTCAGCAAGGGCGACATGTTCGAACTGGCCTACGTGCCCGGCAGCGGCACCAGCGTCTCCATGAATGGCAAACGACTTGGAGTGGTCGAGGGGATGCCTTTCAAGAAGGCCCTGTTCGGAATCTGGCTGTCGGATCGCCCAACCCAGAAAAGCCTCAAGAAGCAACTGCTCAGCGCACTTTAGGAAAGCACTTTCCGGCAAAAGTAGCACGGGCAGGCCTTTTCCCCAGTGACGCCTCGGGCGCGGACTACGCAAGCTCCCTGGTCAGAATTTAAACCCACTCGATGAATCATCCGTTGGTCGTGAAGCACCGGGATGCGGTGCCTCCGCTTTGTCATAGCCGAATCAGTGGTGAGTAAAGGGTAAAATCCGGCACCACCAGGGCGGCTGTTCGGAACGATCGACCATCTGTCTACCGTAGCCCTGTTGACCGTCGATTCGCTGTCGCCACAGGCGATAATCGGAATCTCCATCGACGATCGACAGCCCGACTCAAAATAATCAAGAGCAACGGCAATGCCCTTTACCCTGAACCCAAACCTGAACGTTCCCGCGCTGGCCGGGAAACTCGAGCGCGATCGCCGCGTGCAGGTCAGGAACCTGCTGTCCGAGGACAGTGCCGATCGCCTGCTGGACTGCCTGGAACAGCAAACCCCGTGGTCGTTGACCTACTATGATGACAAGGGCCCCGGCATCATCGAGGCTCAAAACCTCGATAAAATCCCGGCGCCAGAAATGGGCAAGCTGCAAGCGCGCATCTACCGCCACGCGATGAACGGTTTTGGCTATGTCTACAGCCTTTATCACCAGGCCGAGGCCACCCGCAGCGAAGGGCCGACACCGGCGGTGCTCGACGAGTTCTTCAACTTCATGGCCGGCGACACCATGCTCGGCCTGATCCGCAATCTGCTGGATGATCAAAGCCCAAAACAGGTCGACGCCCAGGCCACCCGCTTTGGCCCCGGCAGCTTCCTGGGCTATCACAACGACCAACAGCACGGCGCGAACCGAAAATGCGCCTATGTTCTGAACCTGACCCGGAAATGGCGCCCGGACTGGAACGGCTATCTGCAGTTCTACGATGAAACCGGCAACAGCCCCATCGCCTGGAAACCCGACTTCAACACGCTGAACCTGTTCAAGGTGCCGCAAGCACACGTTGTAACCTGCATCCCGCCCTATGCCGGGGCCTATCGATACGCGGTTTCCGGATGGTACCGGGGATAGGGTCCAGTCGAATCGGGGGGTTCAGAAAGGCGTGTTAATCTTTGACCGGCTAATGCGTTTCCCGGCGCACCATCGAGTGCCGGAAACGGCGATGGACTTGTTATCAAGACTGCGGCCGTGTTTGTGCCATTAACTGGCAAGGAGACAATCGTGCGAATTCCGATGCTGGTCTTTTTCGGCCTATTGCTGCCCGCACAGTCAATTGCCTGCTGCGGTATCGCGAAAACTGTAGAGCGATTCGTCGAGGCATTCAACCAGCGCGACGTTGATCAAATGCTCACCCTGGTGGCGACGGATCTTCGCTGGATGAACGTGACCAGCGACCAGTTGTTGGTCGAGGCCTCGACACAGGTAGAACTTCGCGAGGCGATGGTCGCTTACTTCAACAGCACACCCGGAGCCAGGGCCGAGATTCGGTCGATCGCCAGCAGCGGCCGTTTCGTTCATACGGTAGAAGAGGCCTTCTGGGAAGTGAACGGCACGCTGACAAGTCAGTGCAGCATGGCGGTCTACGAGATTGCAAAGGGGAAGGTTCAGAATGTCTGGTACTTTCCAGCCCACGAGTGTTCCTGAGCAATGGCTGCCGGAAAGCTTCGCAAGAAGCTTCAACTGGGTTCCGGCAACCATGAAAGAGTGATTGCTTTCGCGCATTGATCTTGTGGGGCGCCTTCGGTCGTTGATAAGTGATACATCCAGGCTTTACCCCAATGTTGATATCGATCTGGGCAGTTTTTCCGAAACCGAGACCGGCTTCAACGTGCGCGCCTCGGCCGACCTGGCCGGTGGACTTTACCTTCAGGGCGCGTGGGACCATTGGGAAATTGGTCGCTTCGACGTCGATACCGACCTGTACAAAATCGGGCTGGGCTATCGTTTCGATCTCGACACCAATACCGACCTGTTCTTCGAAGGTTCGTACGCCGCCATTGAAGTCGGATCGGCCGACGAAGACGGCTTTCGCGGCGATGTCGGCCTGCGTCACGGTTTCAACGAAAGTTTCGAGGGTCGAATTTTCGGCGGGCTTCAGACCGACGGCAGTGATACCGACGGGATTGTCGGCGCCGACCTGCTTTACAAGTTCCAGCGCAATTTCGGCGTGAGCGTGGGCGTCGAATCGTTCGAATTCGACCTCAATATCTTTCGCGCCAACCTGCGCTTGAGCTTCTGAAGTATTTGGAAACAATTACCGCGACCGGCCACCCGCCGCGGTATCGACCCACCTGCCGGCGACCTGCTGAAAACGCTGTGTCGGCCGCAGCGAAACCTTCCCCGGAGCCTGTCAGCTTCATTTTGCAAGCTCCCCGCTCAAGATCAGGCCGTCGTTCAAATGCTGCCCGTTCGTCTGGCGGTTCATTTGCATGTGGCATTTGTATCGAGTAAAGTTTATGGAACGCCTGGTCGATCATCCACTGTCATCTGGACCCATCAACCGGCTCGGCAATGATGACGGCTGCGATGCGGTCGGAGACCAACGAGGTGTAGGAGTCTTTCGGAATTGACGCTGATCGACCGCGAAAAAGTCAGGTTAGCCCGCCTTATTCACCACCCTTGCGTCGCGAGGGGTCGTCAGGCCCAGCGGCTGCGGGGTTTCGCGATCGCGCGCACCGCAGG
>JAVVET010000006.1:0-43371 GCA_032251235.1 Wenzhouxiangellaceae bacterium | reverse complement strand
ATGCCGGCAATGCCTGAAATGACGCGCTACCTGCAGGACTGGCAATTCGATCCGGGCGATACCGCTGCGGCCGAGCAACTGGCCAGGCTGACGTATCGGCAGCTGCGTCGGATCGCCCAGGCTCGACTGCAGCGCGAGGCATCACGGCCCTTTACGCCGACCGAGTTGGTGCACGAGGCCTGGCTCAACCTCAAGCCAGGCGGCAAAATACTGGCGGGCCGGGACCAGTTCTTCAAGCTGGCCTCCACGGTAATGCGAAACCTGTTGGTCGATCATGCACGCGAGCGCCTGGCCGCCAAGCGCGGCGGCCGTCAGCAGCGGGTGACGCTGTCGCTGGCTGAAAACGAGCAGGAGTTCAGCGACGAAAGGCTGCTGGACCTTGACCAGGCACTGAATCGAATGGCCGAGAGTCACCCGCGCCACGTGAAGGTGGTGACTTTGCGCTGCTTCGGCGGACTCCAGCTTGACGAAGTTGCTGCAGCGCTGGATGTCAGTCGAGCCACGATCAAGCGCGACTGGACCTTTGCATGCGCATGGCTGGCGGATGCACTTGAGCATAAGGGGAGTAGAAATGTCGATTGACCTGGGCTTGCTCGAACAGCATTTCGCCGCACTGTGCGAGCTTGAGCCGCGTGAGCGCGCCGGCCGGCTGCGCGACCTCGCTGGCCGCGACGAGCCGCTGGCCAGGCGGCTTGCCGCTTTGCTCGATGCGCATGACGCTGAAACGCTTGGACTGGCCGGCTTGGCCGAGCCCGGCTTGCGCGGTTTCGGTGCACTTGATGAAAACCTGATGGTCGGACGCGAGCTCAACGGCTGGCGGCTGACCCGTGAACTGGGTCGAGGCGGACTCGGTGTGGTTTATGCCGCCGAACGCGAGCGCGACGGGGTGCACGAACGCTCGGCAATCAAGCTGCTGAATCTTCCGGTGTTCGATGCCGATGCCGGCCGGCGCTTCGTGCGCGAGGCCGCGGTACTTGCGCGCCTTGATCACCCGGGCATTTGCCGACTGCGCGACTGGGGACGGAGCGACGAGGGCTGGCCCTACCTGGTACTGGACTTGATCGATGGCAGGCCGATCGACCAGGCGGCTGTGAATCTGGGCCTGGACCAGCGCATCGAGCTGGTCGCACGCACGGCCCAGGCCCTCGGCGCTGCTCATCGACAACTGATCGTTCACCTGGATATCAAGCCCGACAATATCCTGCTCGACGCCCGCGGTGCGCCGGTGGTGCTGGATTTTGGCGTTGCGCGCGTGCTGCGCGAGGATGGCAGTGGAGCGACCGCAACCTTGACCCGCTGGCTGACCCCGGACTACGCAAGCCCCGAGCAGCTGCAGGGCGAACCGGCCTCGGTCGGCGCCGACATCTATGCGCTCGGGGCAGTACTTTACGAGCTGGTCACCGGCGAGCGGCCGTTCAAGCTTGCCAGCACGACGCTACCCGATGCCCTGGCCCGGATCGAGCGCGGTGCGACACCGCCCAGTCGGCTGGTTGCCGGGGCGGGCGCCGACCTGGACGCGGTGATCGCCAGGGCCATGCACGCCGATCCGGCGCGGCGCTATGAAAGCGCCGCCGCATTGGCCGAGGATCTCCAGGCGGTTCGTGAAAAGCGACCGGTCAAGGCCCGGCCGGACAGCATGATGTACCGGATCTCCAGGCTGGTGCAGCGCAACCCGGTTGCCGCGCCGGCCGCCGTACTTTCGGTGGTCGCAATTGCGGTGCTTGCCGGCGTGTTGGCGCTCCAGACCGGAACCCTGCGCGAACAGCGAGATCTTGCCGAAATCCAGGCCGTGCGCGCGCGGGCCGCAACCGACTTGCTGCTGGGCTCGATCCAGGCGGCCGACCCGACCGGAGAAAAGGCTTCGGCGGCGAGCGTCGACGAACTGCTCACCGCTGCAGCCCGACGCATCGATGGCAGCGCGGTCAACGATCGACTGCTGGCCGTTGAAAGCCTGGCCCGGATTGCCGATGTGCGTAGATCCCTGGGTGAGTTCGATTCGGCCATCGAACTTTATCAACGCGCGCTGGATCTGCTTGAAGAAAGCCCTGATGCGGCATCCGAAACACGATCCGGCGTCGTGGCCGGACTGGCAGAAGCGCTGCGTGGGGCGCAACGCCCGGAAGACGCAGGTCGGCTGCTCGAACAAGCAATACGAGTGGACGAAGACAGGGTGGACTGGAGGCTCTGGCAGGCTCGGGGAACTCTTGCGATCAGCCAGGGGCAGTTCGAGCCGGGCCGGCGCGACCTGGACCGGGCGCTGGCGATGCTGCCCGAAAGCGCGCACGCTGAGCGAGCCTCGGTCCTGAGCAACCTCGGTCACATTCCCGCTTCGCTGGGACGCCACGCGGAGGCCCTGGAGCTCTTTCAGCGCGCCGCCGACGCCGTGCGCATTCCGCCGGTCGACCGCGAGACGTTGGCCGCTGTCCTGCTCAACGTCGCCAACTCGGAGTCGAAGCTGGGCAACATCGACGAGGCCCTGGCCGCAGCCGACGAGTCGCTGGAACTTCGCATCGACATGTTCGGTGAGCGCCATGTCCGGACCGTGCCGAGTTACCTGATTCGCGCTTACGTGTTGATGGAGGCCGGCCGCCAAAACGAGGCGATCGTTGCGGGAAGACGCGCGGCCGAACTGGAGCAGGATCTGACCGGCGGCGAGACGCATCGGATGGCCGCAATCTGGAGCGCAATCGGGCTTGCTGCCGAGCGCGAGGGCGATTCGGAAACGGCCCGCGAAAGCTTCACGCGGGCACTGGAAGTGCAAACTCGCATATTGCCCGAAAACCATCCGGCATTGGCCGGCACCCGCGTCAACCTGGCCAGCACCATGATGGCCGCCGGTGATTATGCCGGCAGCCTGGAGCCATTGACCAAAGCCTGGGAAATCCATACCGCCGTGGCCTTGGGCAAGCCTTCGCGCTCGCGGGCCATCGCCGCGGTCAACATTGCCTACAGTCATATCCAGCTGGATCAGCCCGAATTGGCCCTGCAATGGGCCGGCGATGCGCTGGCCGAAGCCGAGCAGGTGCTCGAGCCCGACCAGTGGTTACTCGGCCATTTCCGAAACGTGCACGCCGAGGCACTGCTCGTCAATGGACTGGTAACCGAATCCGAGCGCACGGCCTTGTTGGTCGAACAGCTCTACGCTGCCTCCGCCACGCCCGTGCGGGCCGAATCGGTCGAGGAAAACCTGGCGTTGCTGACCCGGATCTATGAAATCCAGGGTGATGCCGAGCGGACCGAGGCCTATGGCAAGCGCCTGGCCGCGATGGAAGCAGCGGCAACGGGCAGCCCCTGAATCGCAAGCCGGGCAAGCGCTCAATTTCAACCCTTCAAACAAAAAGCAAAAAGGCCATGAGCCTTTTTTGCCGCTAGTTCCGCCAGTCCCAATAAGGCAGTTAAAACAGACCTTGGAAGTCAGGGAAGGGCATGCATTGAAACTCGGGTGCTGACCAGCCACAAACAGCCACTGGCGACCGTTGTGCTTGTCGGCGTCGGAGCAATTTTCCCTGGCCTGGAAACAAGCGACAGCGAATGTCGAACGGCAGGAATGCCCAACATGCAATCAGCGCTTGTGTTGTACGCCCGGCATTGCGGTCCACATGTTGCCGGATCGTCCTGTAGGTAATGAAGTTTGCGCACGGAAATCGAATATGTTGCTGATGATTGTGTTCGTACTCTTAATTGTGTTTCTTTGTGCTGCGATCAGCATGATGGTCTCCAGCAACAGGGCCGGCAAACTGACCCGGCAGAAGATTAATGGCGAAGACGAGAGACAACGCCAGCGGCGATCGAGCCAGCAAGCGAGCGCGGCCAGGGAATTCGATGAAAGCTGGGAGGTCATGACTCGCTACGATGCCGATGTTCAATCGCAATTGCAGCGCCTGGAGCCGTTCGGGCAACCTGCAATAGAAGAACTGAAGCGGGTCTATCAGCACACCGGCGACAAGGACCGCATGGATATGTTTACCGACCAGATCATCGCCGATATTGGAACCGGAAAGCTGGATCTCGCAGCGCAGGCCGATGGCGTTCAACACGCCGGGACTGACTCATCTGCCTGGCTTGAGCGTGGCTCAACATCGCCGGAAACACCGGCTTCAGCAATTGTAAGCCTGGTGTCAGGAGTGTTGGCGCTTCTCCTGCCTCCGGCCGCGCTGGTGGCAATCGTTTCCGGCCATGTCGCTGTTTACCAGTCAGGGCCGGATCAGGCACACAGGCGCGGCAGAGTAATGGCAAGGCTTGGGCTGGCTCTGGGTTACCTCGTCGCCTGCTCGATTTTGTTGCTTTGGATGGTCATGAACAACTGGATACCGATCGGCAGCAAATATCTGTGAGTCCTGGCCGAGCAGTTGCGACAAGCTACACGGCCTGCTGGCAGCCTGACGTAATACCCGGCGATTCAATGACAGCTTCGTGCGCGCAGATCGATCAATGCCGGTTGAGTGGATCATTTTCGCAATTGTAAGACGGCTACGAATGTTCGCACAGCGGATTACATGGAGATCAAGGAACATGAACTACATCAAGAGGTGCTCGGTTTCGTTATTTGTTTGTTTTCTGGCCGCCTGTGGCGCTGACCAGAGTCCTGCAGAATTCTATGTGTCGGTCGAGCAAAAGTGGTGCGCCGGCCACGATCCTGAAGCCCTGATTTCCGACTACTATTTTCAGGATTCCCAGACCCTCCGGTTTGCCCGAAATTTTGCCAGAGAGTTTGCATCGCCGTCGGCGGCTCTAAAAGACCACTGCGAGACCTTCGACGTCAATCGCGAGCTCCAGCAAACGCGCATCGAAGAAGTCGGCCCCGGCCGCTATGCCATTCAGGGCATGACGATGAACGGCCAGTTCCGCAGAATTCCGCATAACTGGATCGTTGAAACGGGCGACGGGTTTCGAATCAAGTTCGATCGTCGACGATAAAGCTCCGATCGGCTCAATATCATTCCAGGCAGCCGAGAGGCGTTTGATTTCCTGACTAGCGTCGTGTCTCAGCAAGTTTCCAGTTTGCGCCTTCGACCCCGGATCCGGCGGGCATCGCTCGCTTCAGTTCGACGCGTGGCGAGGCCTTCAGCGATCGATGACCGCCGGATCCTGCCTCTGGAGTTCACCCAAATTCGTGGACGAGCATGAACGATCGCGATCACTGGAAGCCCGTTTGTAGGAAAATTCCTACAGCCTGTAGGTCAATCCCCTAGTCAGGAAGGCCCATGTTCCTACGACTGGACGAGACAAATTCCGATTCCCTGCTTTGTGCCGCTATGTCAGGCTTGATGGTGGCTTCCCACTGAGCAGGGCCATGCATAGCTGCAATGAACAACCTGGACGATTCGCCGGCATTGACCAGATGGGGCAGCCGACGGCCGTTTTCCGAATTTCTTTCCCGGTGGCGTCAGCACGCCTGGGAAAAGCTCGCGATCGCATCTTTCCTGTTGGATCCAGGCGGTCAGTGGTTATCGCTGCCAGAGTCTGTTGGCCGCGGGCTGCGCGCCGAGCCAGTGACCGAACATGAGTGAAAAGAACGTTGATCGGCTGCTTCGGCAGATCGAAGCCGCGAGAGATCGCAAGCGCAATCCGCGGGATCGCGACGCCGCAGGGGTTGATGCTCGGGCGCGTGGCAAGCGGACGCTGTTTCATTTTGACTTGCGCAAGCCCTGCGCCAAAGAATCCGACCCGGACGGATAGAAAACGGGTCATGAAATGCGGCACGGACGTTTTTTTGACATGGACTTTGCGAATGTCCCGGGTCGCGGATCGCTTTCCGGCATTCGCTGATGTGCCGGATCGCGAGCGATCGGTATTGCGACTGATCCGGGTCGGAATCGCTTCGCGTCAACGCCACAGGCGCAATCGCCTCGTTGATCATCGGCGCCATACTCGGCCTCGGCCGGCTGGTTACCGAACTCAACAAGTCCCTGCTCGAAGGCTGGACTAATGGCTGATGCCGTGGAATCGGAATCGATGTTCACATTGGCCTGGAACGGCTGTTCAACAGGGGCCGGAATGTGTGCCTTAATCAGGCCGGGCCATTTTGGTCGGGGTTGGAGTCTACTGGACCCGGCGCACCCGGTAGCCGTGGTCTTCGAGCATGGCAAGCAGATTGTCGGGGCCGCTCAGGTGGCCGATTCCAACCACGACGAGACTGGAATGCCGGCGCTCGATCTGTTCGATGAGCTGGGGCAGCCAGGCCCGGTTGCGTTGACCGAGAAAGGCGTCGTGCAGTATCGGGCTTTTGGACTTGAAGTTAGCGAGTTCCCGGGTCAGGACGCCGGTCTGGCCGTGGCGCCACAATTCGACCGAATCAAACAGCGTGTCGCCGCTCGCGCGAACCGGCGCTGTATGCGCCCCCAGTTGATCGACAAATTGTTCGACCAATTGCGCCTGCTGACTGCACGATGCGACCCGGAAGGCCAGGTCAATGGCCAGGATCCGGTCGTTGTGGGACTCCAGCCCGATGATCGTCTTGCCGGTTCTGGCCGCGTGGCGGCTCAGCCAGTAATCGACGCCCGGGCCCGTTGGTTCCGACGACTCGTCGACAGCAACCACCGACAGCGCGAACAAGGCCGACGTTGCCGAACGCGGTGGTCGGTCCTTGCCGAATGCGCCGTCGCGAATAATGGTCAGCAGTCGCTCCCAGGCAGGCTCGCTGAGATAACTGCTCAACGAGGCGCAGCTGCTACCGACTTCGTAGCGTCCGGCCAGTGCGCCGAGTTGATCGGGGCTGAGCGCGTCGGTGGTTTCCACGATGACCGATTCGGCGCGCCGGAAGGCCGTGTGCAACGCGTCGCCGTACCACGATACGGGCAATGGCATCAGCGCGCGCAGGCGCGATGACAAGGATCGTGTCACGCCCGCCGTGGCAGTTGGCTGGAGTTCGCTGGGCAGCTGGTGGACGCTGCCGAACAGCCACATTTCGTGACCCTCGGGGCCGCTCACACGCCACAGCGCCGGGCGATCGAGATTCGGTTCCATGCCCGCGCAACCCAGTGTGACGACTGCGACGGCAATGGCCGCTGTCGCCAGCGAAACAGGCAATCCGCCGATCGTTCGCATGGCGTTATTCGGATACCGATTGTCTATGCATACTGGATAGAGACCGCGTCAGCGGAGTCGCGCTTTCAGGCCACCCGGCCGGGCGCAGAAAACAAAACGGCAAAGTAGACGACGGGTTGTGAAGGCGTTTCCGGATCATCGGGCGTAGGTTACAACGATAGATTCTCGATACCTCGATCGATTCTCCTGGCAGCCTGTCGGACTTGACGCTGATCGACTGCGGAAAAGCCGGATTGGGCCAGATTTCCTGCTCTTTATCGTTAACCAGGCTCGCTATTGGCCTCAAAAGACCGAAAAATCTGCCTCCAACCCGCTTTCCCTCAGCGAAGATCGGTCAAGTCCGACAGGCTGCCAGATCGATTCCTGGATCGATTCTGTCGACTTCGCCGCGCGCATTGCTTAGGATACCGGTTCCTGCCTGAACTTTTTTCCAAGGAATCGTTGCTGATGACCATCCCCATTCTCTGCCTGATCTTTTCTGCGCTGATGATTCTTGTGACCAAGGTACCGGTCGCCATGGCAATGGCCAAAGAGGCCAGGGGCTATAACAATCGCTACCCGCGCGAGCAGCAGGCGCGCCTGACGGGTTTTGGCGCGCGCGCACTTGCAGCGCATCAAAACATGAACGAGGCCTTCCCGGTGTTTGCGGCCGGCTTGTTGATGGCGATGGTTGCCGGTGCAGCCGGCCACTGGGTCACGATTCTTGCGCTGCTGTTCGTGGTCTCGCGGATTGCCTATTCGGTTTGCTACTGGGCCGACATCCACCTGCTGCGCAGCCTCAGCTGGGGCGTGGGCTTCCTGGCCTCGATCGCGTTGATGACTTTACCGCTTTTTTAATCAAAAAAGCCGGCGGAACGGGTCCGCCGGCGGTTCTGTTTCGGTCAAGCGCGGTGAAAAACGGGCAGTGGCAACGGTCATTCGGTCAGCAGCAATGCCCTGTGCTGGCGTTGCAGCAGGAACATGCGGCCCTGGTCGAGCAGTTCCAGGTTACGCACCTCGAACGGGGCCGACAGCCCGCTGGCCTGGAGCATGCGCTTGTTCACCTGCAGTTCGATGCTGCCGGTCCTGGCCTCGATCAACGCTGCTGCCTGAGCGATTGCCAGCGGTTCCAGCGAGCCGTTGGCACTGGTGCCGAAGATCTGGCCATTGACCTGGAACCGGCCCGGTCGGGCGGTCTGGATGCCGAGCTCCAGTTTCAGCCCGCCGTCCTGCATGGCCCGGGTCTGGCCGGTAAAGCGCGCCAGCGGCGGCACGATGCTGACGGGAAGCTTCAGGTCGCGCCGGATGGTCATGCCGTCGTGCACCGTTTCCAGATACACATAGGCTTCGAATAGCCCGTCGAACCCGGAGACGAAACGATCGCCGGGTGCGCGGCGGGTCAGTGTGCCGGCGCGCTTGTCGATCTGCAACTCCCATGTTTTCTGCGCAAAGGGGTCGGCCAGCACGGCCTGGATCGAATCCACGCCGGCCTTGTCTTGGCCAGTGCCAAGGCCAAAGCCGAATTCCAGCATCTCACCGGCCAGAAATGTGTGGCGCGGCAGAGCAAGTCTGGCGACCCAGTCGCTTTCAGGCTCGAACACGTGTACGACCAGTTGCTGGTCGTCGGGCAGCTGTGCGACCGACAACTCGAGCCGGCCTGCAGGAATGGCCTGATCGAGCTTGAACGCGATGGTCTGCGGCGGCACCGACATGCCCTGCTTTTGAAGCGCAGCGCCATCGGTGACGTGCAGCATCGAACGGCTGCTGTCGAAGGATCGGCCGTCGACGGACAGGCGAACGCTGGCCGGGTCGATGCGGACATCGCCGCCGGCTTCCAGCGGCGAGACGCGAATGACCGCGCCGCGAGCCGTCAGCGGCAGCGAAACCCCGCGGGCCAGTTCGGCGCCGGTGGCGTCGACCCAGTACTGGCGGCTTTCGACATGCGCGCTCTGCGGCGCCCGGGTATTCGCCGAGACGTCTTCCAGCGCCCAGGCAAATGCAACCGGCGCAGTTTCGGAATGACGACTTTCGGGTATTGCTGCAGCATTGCCGATCAGGCTTGCTGCGCCGAAGTCGCCAGCGCGGCGTTCCATCCAGGTACTGGACAGGGGGGCCGGAGCGTCGGTGTTTTCAGCTTTGATATTGGCTGGAATCGAAAGCCCGACCTGGGCCATCGAGTTGCCCGCAATCAGCAGTGCGGCGGCTGTAGTGATGATGGAATTTCTCATGATGTCTCCCGATTACAGATGATTACAGGCGATTACAGATCGTCGCGTAAAATGACGTCCAGGCCGTGGCAATCGCGCCGGCTCTGGGCGTGCGACAGTCGGTCGCTGGAAATCTGGTGGTCGTAAAACCACAGTTTTCCGGCCCCGTTCTGGCTGCTGCAATCGAGAAAGCCATCCGAACAACTGTTCAGCCACGACTGGGTGATCTCCAGCCCAACCTGGTTGAAGTAGCCGCCGCAGTAAGCCGCACCGTCCCAGATGGCCGAGCGTACGTCGGTGCCGACCACGTTCCAGAAA
Organism: Wenzhouxiangellaceae bacterium; assembly: GCA_032251235.1. Lineage (GTDB taxonomy): Bacteria > Pseudomonadota > Gammaproteobacteria > Xanthomonadales > Wenzhouxiangellaceae. Next base: position 33,820 of record JAVVET010000006.1, on the reverse strand, counting down.
CCCTTGGGCAGCGCCGGCCGTCCGGGCGTGCCCAGTAGCCAGTTCGCGTTGTAGAAGCTCATCCAGCTTGGCTGTTGCATTCGCACCGCATCATTCTGGAAGCCGAGCAGCCAGCCCAGCGCGGCCTCGAAGATGTTGCCCTGCATGACCGCTTCGGCCAGCGGCGTGCCGGTGCTGGATGCGGCCAGCGCGTTGACCCATCGCGTGCGCTGGATGATGGTCGGATAACGGCTGTCCCAGGTCGGATTGGACAGGATCCAGCGCATGACGTTGCCGCCGTTGGAGTGCGTGAGTACGACCAGGTCGGTGATGTTCTTGCTGGTCACGAAGCCGTGGAGTTGTCCGGCCAGGCAGCCGGCGGCGGCCGAATCCCACATGAACTGCGTGAAGTCGCAATTGATCACGACATAGTTGGCCTGGTTGGACAGACCTCGACGGACTGAATTGACCATGTCGGCGGTCCAGTAGTCGTTCAAGGCATCGGTGTGTTTGCTGGTACCGTGGACGAACGCCACACCGGTATTGGCACTGACGCTGCTACCCCAAAGCAGAGCGACAAGAGCGATCGCAAAGAGTTTGCGCATGCTGTTTCTCCCGAGTTGTTGTTTTATTGTTGATGCCGAACGCCCGGCCGAATCCCTGACAGGCCATGACGATCGAGCCGTCCGAGTATAGGGCGCGTGCGGGGCCGGTTGCAAGTGCGCCAACCGGGGTGCTCGCGCGCCTTGGCTGCGCCGCGCGACACTCGCTGTAAAGCGAGACGGCTATTGCTCATAAAACCCCGGCTTGTTCATGACCCGATCGACTGCGGCGTTTCACTCAGTCGCACATCCCCACCCGAAGTTATGGATCAGCCGGGTCCGTACCTTCCGGCGCACCCGGTCTTAAAAGCCCCGTGTTCACGGAGCCTGCAGTCTTCTCATATTGAATGCCGGGAATAAGAAAGCATTTGTTTGTGTAATCCATCGCATAGTCATATTCAATTGCAATTGATGGAGTAATAGTATTTAATCATCAAACGACGCGAACAACGTCAATAATCGAGGAGCATTCAAATGCAAAAACGTTCAATAGCTTTACTTGCCGCGATGGCGATCATGACGGCACCGGTGCTGTCATCGAATCCTGCCCTTGCCGGGGATTCCCAGGCCCAGGCAAAATCAAACCAGTTCTGGTGGCCGGAATTACTGGACCTGTCGCCGCTGCGCCAACATGCCCCACAGTCCAATCCCTACGGCGAGGACTTCGACTATGCCGAAGAGTTTGCGAGCCTGGACTTCGATGCACTGAAGGCCGATCTCAAGGAGGCGATGACGACATCGCAGGATTGGTGGCCGGCAGACTATGGCCACTACGGGCCGTTCTTCATCCGCATGTCCTGGCATAGCGCGGGCACGTACCGTACCAGCGACGGACGCGGCGGCGCCGGCGGCGGCCAGCAGCGCTTCGAGCCGCTCAACAGCTGGCCCGACAACGCCAGCCTCGACAAGGCGCGCCGCCTGCTGTGGCCGATCAAGCAAAAATACGGGCGCAAGATTTCATGGGCCGACCTGATGGTCCTGGCCGGCACGGTCGCGATGGAAGACATGGGCTTCAAGACTTTTGGTTTTGCCGGCGGCCGCAAGGACGACTGGGAGCCGGATCGGGTCTACTGGGGTCCGGAATCGGAAATGATGGGGCGCGAACGCCACGACCAGGACGGCAACCTCAAGCAAGGCCTGGGCGCGACCCAGATGGGCCTGATCTACGTCAACCCGGAAGGACCGGGCGGCAACCCCGACCCCATCGCCGCCGCCAAACAGATTCGGCAGAGCTTCGGCCGCATGGCGATGAACGATGAAGAAACCGTCGCGCTGATCGCCGGCGGGCACACCTTTGGCAAGGTCCACGGCGCGCACAAACCCGCTGATTGCGTCGGCCCGGAACCCACGGCCGCCGGCATCGAAAAGCAGGGCCTGGGCTGGGAGAATGAATGCGGCAAGGGCAATGCCGAAGACACGGTCACCAGTGGCCTGGAAGGGGCCTGGACCGCCGCGCCCACGCAGTGGACGATGATGTACCTGCAGAACCTGTTCAATCACGAGTGGGAGCAGACCCGCAGCCCGGCCGGCGCGGTGCAGTGGATACCGGCCGACGGCGCCGCGGCCAACACCGTCCCCGACGCCCACGTCGAGGGCGAGCGCCACGCGCCGATCATGCTCACCACCGACCTTTCGCTGAAGGAAGACCCGGCCTACCGCGAAGTCTCGAAGCGCTTCCTGGAAAACCCGGAGGAATTCGAACGGGCATTCGCCAGGGCCTGGTTCAAGCTCACGCACCGCGACATGGGTCCGCGAGCCCGCTACGTCGGCGACAACGTGCCCGATGAAAAACTGTTGTGGCAGGATCCGGTACCCGAAGTCGACCATGCATTGATCGGCGAGGCCGACATTGCCGAACTGAAAGCGGAAATCCTCGACACCGGCCTGGGCGTGCCTGTGCTGGTGCGCACGGCCTGGGCATCGGCGGCCAGCTACCGCGGTACCGACATGCGCGGTGGTGCCAATGGTGCGCGCATCCGCCTGGCGCCGCAAAAGGACTGGGCGGTCAACACGCCGAAAGAACTGGCACAGGTGCTGGCTGCGCTGGAAGAAATTCAGCAGGACTTCAACCAGGCCCAATCTGGCGACAAGCGGGTTTCATTGGCCGATCTGATCGTGCTGGGCGGCGCGGCCGCCATCGAGCAGGCCGCCGAAGATGCCGGTCATGATGTGACGGTTCCGTTCAAGCCGGGCCGAACCGACGCCAGCCAGGAGCAGACCGATGTGGACTCGTTCGCAGTACTCGAACCGACCGCCGACGGCTTCCGCAACTACTACGCTGGCGACAACAGCCAATCGCCGACCGAGGCACTGGTCGAGCGGGCCAACCTGCTGACGCTGACCGTTCCCGAAATGACCGTGCTGGTCGGCGGCATGCGAGCGCTGGCTGCCAATGCCGGCCAGGCAGGCCACGGTGTGTTCACCGACCAGCCGGGTGCGCTGAGCAACGACTTCTTCGTCAACCTGCTGAGCATGTCGACGAAATGGTCGAAGTCGCAGGGCTCCGACCACGTCTACGAAGGTCGTGACCGCCAGACCGGCGACAAACGGTGGACGGCCACGCCGGTCGATCTGATCTTTGGTTCGAATTCGGAGCTTCGTGCCGTCGCGGAGGTCTATGCCGCCGATGACGGAAGCAAGAAGTTCGTCGCCGATTTCGTCCAGGCCTGGACCAAGGTCATGACGCTCGACCGCTTCGATCTGTGATCATCCGATAGCCGTGATCATCCGATAGTGGCTTTTGAACCCGGCGGCACTGGTCGCCGGGTTCGAGCGCTCGATCGGGCAGCCGAGATTCTCGGGAAAGCAGTTGACGATCGATGATCAAATAAATGGCGGCGTGCAATTGCGTCGCCATTTTGATTTCGAGCCGCCTCATTTACGCCGTTCCGTCGCGAGGGTCGTCCGGCCAGTATCCGAGTTTCGCGACCGAGTGCACCGGAAGCGTTCTCGACTGTCCGGTGAGGATGCGCGACCGAGCGAAACAGCGCAGACACAGGCCGGACGGCGCCGCAACAGTAAGGGTGGTGAATAAGGCAGGTTCAAGCCGCCACCAAGCCGCCCAGGCGTACTCATCCAGGCGCTCGGACACGCTCTTTCCTGCATTGAATGCTGCGCCATGCCATTGGCATCACCAGTGTGATTCAACCGGCCGTGCTTACCAGCCTCTGCTCACGAGCGAAGTCGAAGACATAAAAAAAGCCCCGGCGGACCGGGGCTTGAGGCTTTTCGCATTTATCGTTATTGCTGTAACAGCTCATTCGTCCGAGCTGCTAGCGGGTCGCAGCCGAAGCCGCGATGTCTGTTACGGCTGGCGCATCCAGAAGTCGTAGCTGCCGCTGCCGGAGAACGACTTGATACGCCAGTAGTAGAAGCCTGCCGTGCCATTGTACTGGACCGTCTCTTCGCTGTTGGCGCTCGTTCCCGAGGCGACCACGACCCAGCTGCTGCCATTCCAGCGGTTGAGTTCAAGATCGAAGTCGGCACTGGTCGGGCCTTCCAGCCAGCCGCTCTGCGTGCCTGCATCGGACTGGAACCAGGTGCCGTCGGGCTGTACGTCTGAATCGCCGGTGGCCGAAAGCGAGCCGCTGAACTGGGTGCAGTTGGTGCACGGCGCCGACGAGGGCTCGTCGAAACTGGCCACCAGGCTGACACCGGAGTAGGCACTGAAACCACGCAGCATGACGTGGTGGGTGCCGGCCTGCGGGCTGCTGAAAGTACAGGTCTCGCTGTTGCCGTTGAGAAACGGGCGACAGTCATAGGTCGACTCGGTCGGTGGGCTGCCGAAACGAACGTAGAGGTCGGCATCGCCGCTGCCGCCGCTGATCGAGACGTTCAGGTTGCTGGCGCCCTGCGGCACGTCGATGGTGAAGAAGGCTTCAGACCCGCTTGCGCCCGACAGGCTGCCGACGGCAACGCCGTTGCCCAGTTCGGTCGGACCGGAAGGCGGCGGCGTCGTGCCACCACCACCACCGCTACCCAGGCGCGAATACAGCAAGCGGTTGGGCGAGCCGGTGTTGATGCTCGACAGCTTGTTGGTCGAGGCATTGTTGACCAGGAAGCTTTCGACCTGGGCCGGGCTGGCACCGGGGTTCTGGCCCAGGAACAGTGCGGCAGCGCCGGCTACGTGCGGTGAGGCCATCGATGTGCCGCTGATGCTGTTGGTCGCGCTGTTGCTGGTGTGCCAGGCCGATGTGATCGACGAGCCCGGTGCGAAGATATCGACGCAGGTGCCGAAGTTCGAGAAGCTGGAGCGCACATCGGTGTTGGTGGTGGAACCAACTGCGAACGCAGCTGCGGCGCGTGCCGGCGAAACGTTGCAGGCATTCTGGTTCTCGTTGCCCGCGGCAACCACAACCGTTACACCGGCGTTGCGCATATTGGCCACGGCGTTATCGGTTGCCGTGGAAGCACCGCCGCCCAGGCTCATGTTGGCCACGGCCGGCAAGACCCGGTTGGCGGCAACCCAGTCCATCCCGGCAATGACGCCGGCATTCGAACCCGAGCCCTGGCAGTCGAGCACCCGCACCGGCACCAGCCGGACTTGTTTGGCAACGCCATAGGTCGTGGCGCCAACGGTGCCGGCGACGTGCGTGCCGTGGCCGTTGCAATCGTTGCTGCCGCGGCCGTCGTTGATTGCGCTGAAACCGGACAGCACGCGGCCGCCGAACTGCGTGTGCGAGGCCAGGATGCCGGTATCGATGATGTAGGCGCGCACGTTGGATGCGGCGGTGTCGTAGACGTAAGTGCTGTTGAGCGGACGATCGCGTTGATCGATGCGATCCAGGCCCCAGGTCGCGTTGGTCTGCGTGGTCTGGGAAATGCTGACACGTCCGTTTTCCTCGATGAACGCGACCCGCTCGTCGAGCATCAGGTTGGTGATGGTGCGCTCGTTGGCCACGATCACGAAGCCGCGCAGCACGTGCGTAAAGCTGCGCTGCAGCTTGACCCGGTATTGCGAACTGATCGACTCGGCCACCGCCCGAATTTCGGGATTTCTGGAACGGGTTTCTCCAGCCAGCCGGGCCGCATCCGATTTGAGTACGACGATGTACTCACCGGCGATCGGTTTGTCGATTGCCACGAACTTGGCTTGATCGAAAGCGATCGCTTGCGCATAGGACGCGAACGATGCGACGATCAGAAACAGGCCCGTTACGAGCCATGAAACTTGAAGCTTCTTCACTGGGGTTCTCCTCATTTTGTTTTTTTTTATTCCCCTTGAACGAGCCGCAATCATGCGGTCTGGCATGGTTTGCAAATACCTCGACGGCTTGCGATGTCAGCCAACTGTTTTCCTGGCTTTGTCGGGGTGCAGCATGCCGAAACGGCACACTCCCAAATCGCGACCCCGCCGCAAATCTCCAAGGACTGCTTGCAGCCCGTCGACGGTTATAAACGATGTGTCCGTTCGATTACTACCCCAAAACCCGGCTTATTTCACGCATTTGTGACCGCCATCACTATAAAAAGCGCTGTTTCGAACCAGAAGATCCGCCGTCCGGGCTTGAATATTCCGAATCGAGCCGGCTGATTTGCCGGCCGTCGGCGGCCGAAATCTCATCGAATTCAGGTGCGAAGATGGTATAAAACGGGGTTGTCGCATCGAGGCAATGATGCGATTCGTCCGGCGCCCGGCAGGACCGGCACACACGTGCAGCGAGGTTTGAAAATGCTGAATATATTGTTTCTCGGGCTTGGCGTGGCTTTGCTGACGCTGGGCGGGGAGATGGTGATTCGAGGCTCTTTGGCCGCGGCCCAGCGGCTTGGCATATCGGCGCTGCTGACCGGCCTTGTAATCGTGGGCTTCGGTACCTCGGCGCCTGAACTGGCGGTATCGGTCGATGCTGCAATCAGCGGGCGCCCGGACATTGCGCTCGGCAATATCGTCGGCAGCAACATCGGAAACATATTTTTGATCCTGGGAACCTGCGCGCTGATCACGCCATTGGCCATCAGGCCGCTGGCCCTGCGCCGGGATGCCGTCACTGGTGTGGCCGCGAGCATCCTGTTCCTGGTGCTGGCCGCTGCGGCGGCCCTGGGCAGGATCGAGGCGGCGATTTTGCTGCTGGCTTTCGTCAGCTACCTGGGCTGGGCTTACTGGACCGAGCGCTTTCACGCGGCACCATCGGCGCAGCTTCACCAGGCCGAAGCAGAAGCAATCAAGGCGGTGCCGAAGTCGGCACTCTGGATCGTCATGGCGTTGCTCGCCGGCTTGCTGCTGTTGATTGGCGGGTCGCAGGTACTGCTCAAGGGGGCCGTCGGCATCGCCGAGCACTTCGGCGTCTCCGAGGCGGTGATCGGCCTGACGCTGGTGGCTGTGGGCACCTCGCTTCCCGAGCTCTCGGTTTCGGTGATCGCGGCCATTCGCGGGCACGCAGATGTCGCGGTCGGCAACGTATTGGGCAGCAACATCTTCAATCTGCTGGGGATACTCGGTATTGCGGCCCTGTTGCAGCCGCTTCCGGTTCCTGCGCGCATTGTGCAATTCGATCAATGGGTGCTGTTGGGAGCATCCATCGTACTGCTGTTGTTTTTGTATACCGGGCGGCGCCTGAGCCGTCTGGAAGGGGGCATGCTGGTGCTTGGATATACCGCTTATGTCGGGCTGAGTTTTACCGTGTTCAATGGCTGAGAAAATGGGATCTCGCTGCCGACATTCGATCTTGAATGCCGGCAGTAAGTGCAGGCTCTCGATCCGTGATTACCGACGGTAATCGTCATCATCGCCGTCGTGATATTCGACGATCCGGCGACTTTCCGGGACGATGTAGGCCTCTCCATGCTCGTCGTAGCAACGCCGGCCTTCGATGGTCGCCGGTCGACCGTCAACCTCGGCGCGCTTGTGGACCGGTTCACAATCGCCATCGTAGGCCCGTTCGCTGCTTCGGTAGCCGTCGCCATCATGGGTGGCATAGCTACGACTTCGCGCAACATACGGGCTGCTGTACGATCGACCGGAACGATACGAGCGCCCGTAGCGCCGGTCCGCGCCGCGGTGTCCGCCGTAACTGTGGCGGCCGCCGAAGTAGCCAAGGCTGAACCGGTGGCCGCCGCCATGGTGCCCATAGCGCACGCCATGGCCGCCGTGGCTGAAGCCGAACGAGTACCGACTGTAGCCGCCGTGGCCGCCGTAACCCCCATGATGGCCGGATGAATGATGTTGTGCCAGGGCGTTCACCGGCATCAGCAGCCCGGCGATCAGCAACAGCAACACGACCAATGTCCAATGCAGTGGTCGATGAGCCGTCTCGTTGCGTCTGAGTCGTTTCATTTTGATCTCCTCGGTTCTCTGGCAATGGAGTTCCTGTAGACACAGGACCGGCAAGAGTTCTTTGTCATCCCACCGGTCCGCGACCTGTCCGCTCGATCTGCCCCCGGCAGCTTTATCTTCTCAAATTCCATGACTGAGAACATACAAGGCGGGCTTAGTATGCGGAACCCTCACTTGATGCTAACCTTCCCGGCATTAGAATTCGCGACCGAATAGTTCGCCTTTCTGGCCAGGTGCGGCGCCGCCTGCGTCGTGGCCGCCATGACACCAGCCGGTCGCTGAATACCGCACGCAATCTCGAAGGGCGTTTCTGCGCCAACCCGTTCGGACAGCTCGATGTGTATTCAAGCGGCAACCTCCACATGTGCTGCAATGCCTGGCTGACACGGCCGATCGGCAACCTCAACCGCCAGTCGGTGGAACAGGCCTGGAACTCGACCGCAGCCCGCCAGATTCGGGAAAGCATCTTCGATGGCAGCTTCCGATACTGCGACCACAAGGTCTGTCCGTTCATTCAGAACGACTCGCTGCCCACGCTGGCCGAAGCCGCGTTGGATCCGCGCTTCACCGAGGCCATCGAGCAGCGCCAGACCCGGCTCGATTACCTGCCGACCTTCGTCAACTTCTGCAACGACGAGTCATGCAACCTGTTTTGTCCGAGTTGTCGCACCGAGCGCATTAATTACAACGAAGGGCCGGCATTCGAGAAACGCTCTCGGCTACATGACAAACTCGTTCAGGCCCTGTTCGAGCAGCCGACCGACCGGCGCTTTCGCATCAGCGTCACCGGCTCGGGCGATCCCTTCGCCTCCAGGGTCTTCCGCGAGTTTCTCTACAATCTGGACGGCCGTCACTTGCCGAATCTGGAAATCAGTCTCCAGACCAACGGGGTCCTGCTGACGCCCAGAACCTGGCAGCGCATGCACCGCATTCGCGAACGCATCACCGACATCATCGTGTCCTTCGATGCCTCCCGGCCGCAGACCTACGCCGTGACCCGGCGCGGCGGCCACTGGCCGACGCTGTTGGAAAACACGCGCGAGCTGGGGCGTCTTCGGAGTACCGGCGAGCTGCGCTTTTTAAAGCTCGACTTCGTGGTCCAGCAGGCCAATTACCGGGAAATGCCGGAATTCGTGGAATTGGGCAAACAACTGGGCGCCGACGAGGTCGGATTTTCGCTGTTGATGAACTGGGGCACCTGGACTCCCGCCGAATTCAACGTCCGCTGCATTTGGCGCCCGGACCATCCGGAATTCGGTTCCTTCCTGGAGGTTTTGCGCGATCCGCGCCTGGCCGACCCCAGCGTTGACCTGGGAAACGCAAGCGAGTACCGAAATCGCGCCATGGCGCAGGCAACGCCCGACTGATCGATCGAGTTCGACCATTGCTTGAACCGACAACTCGGAAAGCGCAACGCGGCCCGGTGGTCGACCAACACGCGTCAAGCAGTCGTGCCGCGTAAAGTACGTGTATTCAAAGACTTTTTACTCGAAAACCATTATGAAACCTGCAAGCTTCCCGACGATCGTTTTGCTGCTGACGCCACTCTGGCTGTCGTCCGTCAGCCTGGCTCAGCCCGACCAACAGCCGGCCGAATCGCTGCAGCGGCTGACCGCCGAAGATTTGTTCGGGCTGCAATACGCTGACGACCCGCGGATCTCGCCCGATGGCCGTTCGGTGGTTTATGTGCGCGCGGTCAATGACATCATGCAAGACAAGACCCGCAGCAATCTCTGGATCGCAAGCACCGATGGCGCCGATCACCGGCCGCTGCTTTCGGATGCCTCGGACTACTCGAGCCCGCGATGGTCTCCGGACGGCAAGCGGCTGGCCTATGTTTCGGCTTCCAACGACAAGCCGCAGCTGTTCGTGCGCTGGATGGAGACCGGCGAGAGCGCGCTGATTACCAACCTGGTCGAGTCGCCGTCGTCGCTGGCCTGGTCGCCGGACGGGTCGCAAATCGCGTTCACGATGCGCCTGCCGGCCGAAAAGCCGTCGCTGGCCAGGCCGCCGAAAAAGCCCGAGGGTGCCGACTGGGCGCCGGAAGTCAAGGTGATCGACAGCGTGGTCTATCGCTTCAACGGCACCGGTTACGTCGATCCCGGCTTCACCCATGTTTTCGTGGTCCCGGCCCAGGGCGGCAACGCGCGCCAACTGACCGCCGGAGACTACGACCACTCGGGACCCTTGTCGTGGTCAGCCCGTGGCGACCGGATTGCCTTTAGCGCCAACCTGTCGGAGAACTGGCAATACGAGCGTACCGAGCGCGACATTTATACGGTCGACGTGGCCACCGGCGAGCGCGTCCAGCTCACCGACCTGCCCGGCGTCGAGCAGAACCCGGTGTATTCGCCGGATGGCACCCGAATCGCGTTCGAGCGTGATGATCATCAGGGCCGACAGTATTCGGTCACGACGGTGGCGGTGATGGATGCCGATGGCAACGGCCTCGACGTTCTTACCGCGGACCTTGACCGCACGGCTCAAAGCCTGCACTGGGCGGCTGACGGTTTCGGTGTTTATTTCAGCTTCGACGACCGCGGTCAGCGCAAGGTCGGGCATGTTTCCACCGACGGCGAAGTGCGCGTGGTGGCCGAGGGCCTGAGCGGTACGTCCATCGGCAGGCCGTACATCAGCGGCAGCTTTACGGTGGCCGATAACGACATGATCGCCTACACCGCCGGCTCGGCCCGGCGGCCGGCCGATCTGTTCGTGCGCGGCGCAACGGACGAGCCGGTGCGCCTGACCGATCTGAACGAAAACCTGCTGGGCTATCGCGACCTGGCCGAAGTCCATGAGATCGTCTATACATCCGGCGTCGACGGCACCGAAATCCAGGGCTGGTATCTGACCCCGCCGGGTTTCGATCCAGCGAAGACCTATCCGCTGATCCTGGAAATTCACGGCGGCCCGCACCTGGCCTACGGACCGCATTTCTCGGCCGAGATGCAGCGCTACGCCGCCGAGGGCTATGTCGTTTTCTACGACAACCATCGCGGTTCATCCTCCTACGGCGAAGCGTTCGGCCTGAAGCTCGAGTACAAGTATTCGTCCGAAGAGGATTTCGGCGACCACATGTCCGGCGTCGACGCCATGATCGAGCAGGGCTTCGTCGATCCCGAGCAGCTCTACATCACCGGCGGCTCGGCCGGCGGCATCGCCGCGGCCTATGCGATCGGGCTGACCGACCGGTTCCGGGCCGCCGCGGTGGCCAAGCCGGTCATCAACTGGATCTCAAAGACCCTGACCGGCGATATCTACACCTCCCAGATCGCCCACCAGTTTCCGGGACCGCCGTGGGAGGAATTCGAGCACTACTGGAAACGCTCGCCGCTGTCGCTGGTTGGAAACGTCACGATGCCAACCCTGCTGATCACCGGCGAGGAGGATTTCCGTACACCGATTTCGGAGACCGAGCAGTACTACCAGGCACTGAAGCTGCTCAAGGTCGACACGGTCATGGTGCGCGTACCCGAAAGCCCCCACGGCATTGCCGGAAAGCCGTCGCGGATGATCGCCAAGATCGACAACATCCTGGCCTGGTTTGCAAAGTACGATCCGGGCGAGGAAGACGAACAGACGGTGCCCTGAGGCGAGCGGCTCGCGGGTCCTGGTACCGGCTTTTCGGGGCACGTCCTTGCACGGGCTGCGGGCCAGGCGGGGGCTTCAGCCCGAGCGGTTTTTGGCCTCGCAGGCCTGGTCCAGCCGAATCGACAGTTTGCCGTGGGCTTGCATGAGCGGGTAATCGAACGGCATGGACCTGGCCTGGATCACTTTTTTGCCGCGGCAGGGCTGGTCCAGTTCCAGCAGCAGCTGGGCCAGGTTCAGCCGCGCCGGCCAGTGCCCGGGTCTGATTTCCAGCGTTTGGCGCAAATGACTGGCGGCGGCTTCGCGCTCGCCGAGCGCGTAGTGGGCATTGCCCAGGCCCATCCAGGCCAGCGGTTCGCGCGGCCATTTTTCGCTGGCTGCGCGCCAGGCTTTTAACCGGGCCTGTGCACTGCCGTGTTCGTCGAAATCCGACAGCGCCCGCAACACGGCCGGCAATTCGGCCGAGACCGGCAGGTCGCCGGGTTCGAGCACGACGATGGCCCAGCGCGAAGCCCAGTCCCAACGGCGCATCCAGCGCCCCGTCGGCGTCGAAAGTTCGCGCTCGGTGCCCGAACGCATCAGGATTTGATTTTGATCGCGGTCATAGCCGATGACCACGGCATAGTGCCAGACCGGCAGGCTGCGGACCCTGAGGTTCTGCAAAATCAGCACCGGGTGGCCGGCTTCGACTTCGGTCAGTAGCGCCGACAGTTCGCCGGGGACACGGTACGGGATGCGGTCGTAGCGGCGCGCAGCGGCCATCATTTCCACTTGCAGGCTGCCCTCGAGGCCGGGGATGTAGACGCGTTCGGCAACCTCGTCGTAGTCGGGACGGACCCCGCTGGCTTCCAGCAGCGTGCTTAATGCGGCCGGTCCGCAGTGGTTTTGCAGCTGCGGATAAAAAGGCGTTCCGGCCAGTTTTACGCTGGGCTCGAGCGACTCGGGAATTTGCGTATCGAAGGTGGCGCAACCGCCGGCCAGCCAGATCAGCGCGGCCATGGCGGCCGCGCGATCGCCCAGCCGCGTGCGCATCAGCGTGCTTTGAAGATGTCGGTGACCCCGACCAGTTCCAGCACGATCAGCACGACGAAAACCGCACCGATGATCGCCAATACAGCATCGCCGCCCGCGGCCATTTTGTCAATGCCGCCGGTCAGCTGTTCCAGCTCGGATGCGCTCATGCCATCCACCCGCGCCATCGCCATCTCGTGGCTGACGCCGTGCTCGGCCAGCTCGGCGGCCACATCGTCACGCAGCAAAAAGGCTTCGATGCGCGATTCAAGCTGGCCTGTTTCAATGGCCAGCGCATCGCCGGTGGACACCAGCTGCGCCTGGGCTGGCAGGGTCATGGCCGCAAGCAGCAACAGGATCAATGCATTGTGAATCACGTTTTTTGGCATGTCTTGGCTCCGCTCAATGAGGAATATCAAAAATATCATAACCGGGCCGGCATTCGAAGGCAAAAGCCTGAATCGGCCGGCCGCGTGGCAGGTGGGGAAGGGGCCAATGAGCGCTCGATCTGGTTCGATTGGCATTGGCGCGCGGCCACTCTGTCGAGCGAAGCGGGGTGACCAGTCGCGGACGCCTTCGGGCCCGGTCAACGCAACGGTGTGGGCTTGGCATGATCATTACGACCCCCTTTATCAGGAACGCCCGGAAGCCGGCGCCAGGCCGGCCATCGATTCGATTTCCAGGAGTCCCGGCTCGGCTATGGATTTGCACAGCGGCGCACTCCGGCCTTCGGCTGTACTCGCGATCCGGGTGCCTGGCACGCCTTTGCGCACGCGCACAAGCAGTCGTCTGTCGGTACCATCAATCCAGAGCATCGACGCTGGACTGCAAACGTGCACGCTAACCGTTGATGAGCAACCCGCGTTTCAGCAACCGGAGCCGAACCTATGATGAAAGATGTGACTTGTTTGCGAATCGCGGCGGCCGCCGCCGTGGTCGTCCTGGCATTGTTTGCCGGCGGGTGTCAGTCAGTGAAGTATCGGGCGCTCGAGTCGGTGGGGATCGAGAAGCGTGATGTCCTGTCGAGCCGGGTCGAGGCGGCTCGCGACGCGCAGGATGACGCGCGCGAGGAGTTTTCTTCTGCACTCGAGCAGTTTCGGGCCACGCTCGATGTCGACGGCGGGGATCTCGAAAAGACCTACGACCGGCTCAACCGGGCCTGGCAGCGCAGCGCCCGTCAAGCCGAAGCGGTGTCCGACCGGGTTGACGCCGTCGAAAACGTGGCCGAGGATCTGTTCGACGAATGGGAAGACGAGCTCGATCTGTATTCCGACGCCGACCTGCGTCGCCGAAGCGAGAGAATTCTCGATCAAACCCGCCAGCGATATGCGCGCATGCTCACGGCCATGCAACGTGCCGAAGCGTCGATGGACCCGGTGCTGTCAGTGTTCCGGGACCAGGTGCTGTTTCTCAAGCACAACCTGAACTCGTTGGCGATTGCCTCGATTCGCGACGAGTTTGCCAGCATCGAGCGTGAAACCGAAGCATTGATCCGCGCCATGGATGAATCCATCCGGGAGGCCGACGCGTTTATCGCCACGCTGGAGTCCTGACCCGGTTTCGCCTGGAGCCGGAAAGCAGCCCGGGCCGGTCGAATGCGCGACACAAGGTCCAATGCCCAATGCCCGGGCTGTGGCCGCGCACGGTAAGCTTATGGGTGTCGCGTAATTCCCGCTCCCGCTATTCCCGGCCGGGGTTCCCGATGCGCTCGATCCACTCGGCGAGCAACGGCACCAGCGCCGGGTGCAGCGGCAGATCGGGGTTGGTGTAGCTGGGCAGTTGTGCCGTGATGTCACCTTCAACCGCCTTGAGCACGTGGTTCATGCCGTCGATCCACTCCGCGCGCGTGGCCTGGTGGCCGAGCGCATTGAAGTCGGCCCGTCCGGCCTGGATATCCGTGCCGCCGCCGATGACCAGCAGCGGGGTCTCGAGGTCGGCTGCCAGCGCGGCAGGATCCATCGCCAGCCATTCGATCAGGTAGGGCTGGATCGACGGCCTGAACAGGGCGTTGAACATGGGCGGGATCTCGGCCACTTGTTGGCCCGCCTCGAGCGAAGACAAAATGCGCTCGAAGTCCTCGCCGATTTTGCCCGGGCGCTTGCCTTCGGTCTGTTCGCGCAGCACCACGCCGATCGGCCGACCGGCTCCGGCCAGGCTGATGACGCTGGCCGCATCGGCTCGTCCAGCGGCGGCCTTGGCAAACAGCGCGCCTTCGCTATGACCGAGGAGGTGGACCGGCCAGTCTGGATTGCGTGCGCCGGCCCATTCGGCCCAGGCAACGAGGTCGGCGATGAACACCGAGGGGCGCAGCGCGCGCTCGTCGGTCGGCATCACGCTTTGACCGACACCGCGCTTGTCGACGGCCAGCACCGCAACGCCGCGCTCGGCCAGGCCTTCGGCCAGCAGTTTCAGGCTGTCGTTGTGCATGGAAGGCTGGTTGCCGTGGCGATCGGTCGGACCGCTGCCGGCGTGAATCACCACCAGGTCACGCGCGCCGGCCGGCTGGTACAGGGTGGCATGCAAGGTCAACCCCGGGCGGTCGAGCGAAACCTCTTCAAGCGGGATCTCAGCGTCTGCGAGGCCAGCGGCCAGTAAAATCAATGTCAATATCTTCATGATGTGCATCTCCAGATCATTATCTCAGCGTTTAAATTGTTTTTTTATATTAATACTTGAATTTTGTTAATAAATCAAGCAATAATATTAAGCATGAAACGAACCCCATCGAAATGCCCCTCCTGTGACAGCGAACTCGCCGTCAGCCGCTTGACCTGCCTGAATTGCCGGACCGAGGTGACCGGCGACTATCGCCTGCCGCCGCTGCTGCGCCTGGACCCGGACGATCAGGCTTTCGTCGAGGCCTTCATCGTCGCCTCGGGCAGCCTGAAGGCCATGGCCGGCCAACTCGGCGTGAGCTACCCGACCGTTCGCAACCGGCTCAACCACATCATCGATCGGTTGACCGACACGGAGGCGCAATGAGGACCTGGCTGTTTCGACCATTCGAGCGGATCGCCGGCACACCGGCGCTGGCCCTGGGACTGTTGGTGATGCTGCTCACCGCCTGGCTGGCTGCGCGCAACGGCCTGCACAGCGACGGCGTGCTGGATCTGCACGCCGGCCCTCCGGCCAGCCTGATGCTGTTGATCGTCGAGGGCCTGACCAACTGGCTGAGCCTCGGGCTGGCGCTGCTGGGGGCGGCCTGGTGGCTGAACCGCAGGCGCTTCCGGATCCTCGACCTGCTGGCCACCCAGGCATTGGCGCGCTGGCCGTTGCTGCCGGCGGTCGGCTATCTGTCGATTCGACCCGTTTCGGACGAAATCGAGCGGATCAGTGCACGCTTGATGGCGGCCATGCCCACCGATGCGCGCCAGTTCATGCCGTCGGCCGAATTCCTGATCGATGCAATGTGGCTGTTTCTGATCAGCCTGCCGGTGCTGGTCATGATCGGCTGGATGGTCTGGTTGATGGTCCACGCCTATTTGCTGGTCGCCGACCTGAAAGGGCCGCGACCAGTGCTCAGTTTTATCGCGGCACTGGCGCTTGCAGAAATTCTGTCGAAAACGCTGATTTACTGGATGGCAAGCGCTTGAATGCCTTCTGATCTGCGCCACGAGACCCTGGTACCGTGATGCCGCAACCGGCGAAACTTTGACGGCTGCTCGGTATATTCGATGTTGGTCTGCCGGGATCGAGCAACGAGCCGATGCAATGATGAAATGAGGGGTTTCATGGCGCCTGCCATTCGATCGGATCGACCCGGAAGCAGTTCTTCATTTCGGCGTAGAGCTCCGGGTGCTTTTTATTGAGCTGACGCGGCTTTTCGAAGAAGGTCTCGACCAGTACGGCGAAGAATTCCTCCGGCGCGCTGGCACCGTAATGGTCCATGACCGAGCGCGCATTGTGGCTGGCCTGTTGCTGCAGCTGCTTGTACTCGCGCCGCATGACGCGCGCATAACTGATGTAGCTGGAGCTTTGCCCAAGGATCGGCGCGCCGTCGACCTGGCCGTCGGCGCCATCGAGCTTGTGCGCAAACTCGTGCAGAACCACGTTGTGGCCATCCTTGATGTCGAGCGTGCCGTGCAGGACCGCGTCCCAGGCCAGCACCACCGGCCCGCGGTGCCAGGATTCGCCGAGCCGGGCCTGCTTGCCGACGGTCTCGACCAGACCGTCGTTGCGGGTATGGCGCGAAGTGAAAGTGGCCGGATACAGATAGATTGAACGGAAGCCCGAGAAATGGTCGTGCGGGCGATTCAGAAGCAGCATGCAGGCGTTGCCGGCCACGGTTACGCGCATTTCATCGTCGACTTCCAGGCCCTGGAAGCCGTAAAAGCGCTTGTCATGCAAAAACAGCTGGATATGGCCGTGTAATTGTCGTTTCAGGTCGTCGGGAAGGCGCGCATGAAGCGCCACGTTGCGATCCAGTATCCGGCGCCAATCCGCGCGCAGCGGTCGCTCGGAAATCGCGCGCCGCCGCCGGTGACGCAGACGGCGAAAACCCAGCCAGCCGAGCCAGGCCAGAAAAATCAACGCGAACAACGCAAGCAATCGCATCGCGCTAGGCGTTCTCGCGCAGCCGCACGGCGGTGCCATAGGCGACCAGTTCGGCCGAGCCCCGGCTGATTTGGGCGGTAATGAATCGAATGCCGACGATCGCGTCGGCGCCCTGTTGTTCGGCTTGGGCAATCATGCGCTTGAGTGCTTCGTTGCGCGCTTCGGTCATCAGCTCGCTGTATTCGGAAATCTCGCCGCCGACCAGGTTGCGCAGGGTCGCGATGATGTCGCGGCCGATGTGCCTGGCGCGAACGGTGTTGCCGCGCACCAGCCCGACCGATTTTTCGATGTTGCGGCCGGGTACGGTTTCGGTGGTGACCAGAATCATTGGTCTTCTCCCAGTTCTTCTTCAAAAAGCGAACCATCGTCGGCGTGCAGGCGTTCGTAAATCACGGTGCCGATCATGACCAGCAGCCCAAAGCCGGAAATGACCAGGCCAATCCGGATCGGCCACGGCAGCGCCAGCAACCAGGGCCATAGCTGACGCAGCGGCTCGACAAACCAGCTGGCCATCAGCAGCAGGCCGATGATGATCATCAGAATGCCGACGATTCGCAACAGGCTAATCATCGAGTAAATGACCTTCGCTGCGGGCCGCCTTGCGACGTTCCAGAACAAGCGACAGCATCAGCAGCCCGAACCCGGCCACGGCGATCGAGCCGCCAACGGTCAGCTGCGCCGGCCAGTGCAACCGTCCGACGAACCACCAGGCGCCGTGGTAAAACGCGTAGGCCAGGATAAAGGCCAGGCCGCTTCGCCATAACAGCACCCCCATCATTTGCCATCGTGTCGTATCCATTTGGACGCTCAAGCTGCGAAGCCTCAACACGCCATCGCAGCAAAGTATACAAGTAGCGCCAGACCGGCGGCTCCGAACGGCGTTGGCCGGGCGGCGCAGGCCGTTGCGTGTCAGCATCCGGCCGCCCGATACTGCACGCTGAACCAGCGCAATCGGCAGGCCAGGCCATTATTGTTTGCGCGGGTTCGGACAAAGCGCTGTCCCGGCGTTAGAATTCACAGCATGATCGGTGCGATCGAAGAACCACGGTTCGACGACGCCGGGCTGTTTCGGGGTATTTGACAATGACAAGAGCAACCGGGAAAAAAGCATGCGTATCGGAGTGCCGAAGGAAATCAAGAACCACGAGTACCGGATCGGCCTGACGCCGGCCGGCGTGCGCGAACTCGCAAGTCATGGCCACGAGGTCATGGTGCAGCGTGACGGCGGCAAGGCGATCGGACTGACCGATGACGTTTACGAGCGCGCCGGTGCCGAGATCGTCGATAGCGCAGAAGAGATTTTCGAGCGTGCCGAGATGATCATCAAGGTCAAGGAGCCCCAGCCCAATGAATGCAGGATGCTGCGCGAGGGCCAGATCCTGTATACCTACCTGCACCTGGCGCCGGATCCCGAGCAGACCCGCGGCCTGGTCGAGTCGGGCTGCACCGCCATTGCCTATGAAACCGTGACCGACAAAAGCGGCGGGCTGCCGCTGCTGGCACCGATGTCGGAAGTGGCCGGACGGATGTCGATCCAGGCCGGCGCCCACGCGCTGGAGCGTGCCCAGGGCGGTTCGGGCGTGCTGCTTGGCGGCGTGCCCGGCGTGCGCCCGGCCGAGGTCATGATTCTCGGCGGCGGCGTGGTCGGACTCAACGCGGCACGCATGGCCATGGGCATGGGCGCCGACGTCACGATTTTCGACCGCTCGCTGCCGCGCCTGAAATATGTTGACGAGCTGTACGGCGATCGGCTGAACACGCTGTACTCGACCGAGGAGGCCATCGAGGAACATCTGTCAACGGTCGATCTGGTGATCGGCGCGGTGCTGATTCCGGGTGCCTCGGCACCGAAGCTGGTGCGCAAGGAGCAGCTGTCGATCATGCAGGATGGATCGGTGCTGGTCGACGTTGCGATCGACCAGGGCGGATGTTTCGCGACCTCGCACGCAACCACCCACCACGAGCCGACCTACGAAGTCGAGGGCATCATCCACTATTGCGTGGCCAACATGCCCGGTGCGGTCGCGCGGACCTCGACCTTTGCGCTGACCAACGCAACGCTGGCCTATGCGGTCAAGATTGCCAACAAGGGCGCAAAAAAGGCGCTGCTGGACGACGAGCATCTGCTGGCCGGTTTGAACGTGCATAAGGGCCAGGTCACTTTCGAGGCCGTCGCTCGCGACCTGGGCTACGACTACCTGCCGGCCGCCGAGGCGTTGAGCCGGTCCTGACCCGGCCGCGGCTGCATGCCGTCGCGGATGATTTCGATGCCTGCGCCGATCACATCGGCCCAGATCTGCTGGAGTTCGTCGTCGAATTTCGGGTCGCATTCGGCCACCGTTTTCAGCAGCGAGCCCTTCCACAGGTCGAAATGCTCGGGCTGGAGCGCGAACTTGCGGTGGCGTCTGCCGAGCGCGCGCAATTCGTCTTCGGCGCCGGGCACGTCGTCGGCGGCCAGGACCATCGCGCGCAGCGATGACCGCAGGGCGCGCTTGAGCCGCGCCATGTCGATGCCTTCGAAGATTTTCTGGATGCGTCGCGACCGAGCCATCAGCGAGCGGTAGAAGCGGTCCAGAAACTCCGGATCCGCGCCGGCCCGGTCGAGACTGTGGTGAAAGCGTTCGATGTTTTCGATCTTGTTCGCGGCGTTCATCGGCCCACTGCCGCTTCGCATCCTGCTGTTTTTTTGGCCACCCGTGCCGGGAACGCTATTACTGGTTGCCATTACGCTCATACGCCTGCTCCTTCGGATCGTTCGGGCAATTGCCCAAAGTCGTTCGTCGGCCCCCGACTTGCGGTCGGACATTATTGCCGATGGCCGCGGTGCAAAAATTGGGCTGGATCAATTCATCCGCCTTTGCCGTGCCGTATTCGCCACCGTTCCGTCGCGACGGCTCGCCAGGTCCGCAGCAGGAAAGGTGGTGAACAAGGCGGCTGTACCCGGCATCCGTTGGTCGTCGTCGAATGGCTGGTGAATCGCGGCCATGGTCGTTCTGATCCTGGCCGCGCATTGCATCCGGCCGGGCCGGATGCGCTACCATCGAGCTCAGGTTTTCCACCCGAGATTTTCGAGATGAACCGCATTGTTGTCCTGTTCCTGTCGCTTGCACTGTCCTTGCCGCTGTTGGCCGACGAGCACGAAAAACCCGATGCCGAATCACCCCAGGCGCGCCAGTCGGTCACCGAACACAGCATCCGCATTGACGGCGAGCAGGTCGACTATACGGCCACCGTCGGCTGGATGATCATGCACGAAGACGAAAAGCCGATCGCGCGTTTCGGCTATACCGCCTACCACCGCAGCGGCGATTACGCGCCGGGCGATCGGCCGATCCTGTTTGCCTTCAACGGCGGCCCCGGCTCGTCTTCGCTGTGGCTGCACATGGGCATCCTGGGGCCCGAGCGTGTCGTGGTCAATGACGCCGGCTACGCCGAACCACCGCCGGCCCGGCGCGTCGACAACCAGTACAGCATCATCGATGTGGCCGACCTGGTGATGGTCGACCCGATCGGCACCGGCTTTTCCAAACCGCTCGGCGAGGCCGAGGGCAAGAAATTCTGGGGCGTCGACCAGGACATCGAATCGGTGGCCGCATTCATCAAGCAATACATCAACGAGCACGGTCTGTGGGCCGCGCCCAAGTTCGTGCTCGGCGAGAGCTACGGCGGCATCCGCGGCTCGGGCCTGGCCCATCACCTGCAAAGCCGCCACGGCATGAACCTGAACGGCCTGATCCTGGTCTCGCCGATTATCGATACCGCGGCCGGCCGCGACGGCGGCGGGCTGGACCTGCCGCACGCATTGTTCCTGCCGTCGTTTGCCGCCACCGCCTGGTACCACGACGCGCTGGAACAAAAGCCCGAACAACTCGAGCCGTTCCTCGACGAGGTCGAGCAGTTCGCGCTGACCCGCTACCTGCCGGCACTGACCGCCGGCTACACCATCGAGGATAGCCGCAAGCGCGAAATTGCCGAACAGGCCGCAGCCTACACCGGCACCTCGGCCGACTACTGGATGAAGGCCGACCTGCGCGTCGACCACCAGCAGTTTCTGCAGGAGCTCAAGCGCAACGAGCGGCTGATTGCCGGGCGCATCGACTCGCGCTTTATTGGCCCGGCCATCGACCCGCTGGCCGAATCGATGGACTACGACCCGTTCTTTCCTGCCGTGGGCCCGGCCTACACGGCGGCTTTTTTCGACTACCTGCACAACGAGCTCGAGTTCGGCCGGGACCTGGAATACAAGACCACGGCCTGGCCGCTGGATTGGGACTGGAGCCACCGCGACCCCGATGGCCGCCGCCAGGTAGCGGTCAACCTGCTGCCCGACCTGTCGCGCGCCATGATCATGAACCCGGGCCTCAAGCTGCATATCCAGCAGGGCTATTACGACCTGGCCACGCCGTTTGCGGCAACCCGTTACTACCTGCGCCATCTCGATATCCCCGAGGACCGACGCGAAAACATTCGTCTCGATCTCTACCAGTCCGGGCACATGATGTACCTGCACGAAGAATCGATGCAGGCCTACCGCGAAGACCTGGCCGAATTCATTCGCGAATCGATTCCGCGGTAGCGCCGGCCGAGGCTTCAGCCCAGCGTGACGTCCAGGTACATCATCAGCGCAAAGCCTGCCAACAGCGAAAAAGTGGCCAGCGTTTCATAGCCGCGGCGGTGGGTTTCGGGGATGATCTCGTCGCTGATGATGAACAGCATGGCGCCGGCGGCAAAGCCCAGCGTCCACGGCATCATCGGGCCGGCCACGGCGACCGCAGCGCTGCCGAACAGGCCGCCGACCGGCTCGGCCAGGCCGGTCAGCGTGCCGACCATGAACGCCTGCAGCCGGGTGTAGCCCACGGCGAACAACGCCACCGAAACGGCCAGCCCTTCAGGAATGTTCTGGATGCCGATGCCGACGGCCAGTGAAACGCCGTTGTCGACATTGCCGCCGGCAAAGCCGACGCCCACGGCCATGCCTTCGGGGAAATTGTGCAGCGTGATGGCCATGATGAACAGCCAGATGCGGCTCAGGGCCTCGCCTTCGGGCCCTTCTCGACCGACGAAAAAATGCTCGTGCGGGACGAAGCGGTGGATCAGATGCAGCGCCACCGCGCCCATCAACAGGCCCGCGATCACCACCAGCACCGCATTGCTGCGCAGGTCGAAATACAGCTCGCCGTATTCGATCGCCGGCAGCAGCAGCGAAAAGAAAACCGCGGCCAGCATGATGCCGGCGGCAAAGCTCAGCAGGCTGTCTTCCAGGTAAGGGTCGAGCCGGCGCAGGAAAAATACGCCGGCCGCTCCAAGCCCGGTGCAAAGACCCGCCAGCAGGCTTGCGGTCAGCCCCATCCAGATCAGGTTATCGGGCGCCATGAAGCTGCTCGCAATGCAGGATCGAAGCGCAATGATACGGCGCCTGCGTGGTCGGCTGCTCGCTCAGCGCCGGCAGGCTCGGCGGACTCGCGCCGGTCGCCGGGCCGCCGTTCGAAAGGCTTGATATGATAATGCGTCCACATCTGCCCAATCACCGCAAGCCGGAGAAACCATGATGCGAAACATTTTGTTGTTGATCGGAGTTTTGATGCTGGTCGCCTGCAACGGCGCGCAGCAGCCTGAGGACCAATCGTCGGCGCCAGCCGAGTCCGACGCCGGCGCGCCAGCCGAGGCGGCCTCGGAAACCAAATCGAAAACTGAATCGAACGCAATCGGGGCATCGAACACACAGCGCGCGCCCGAAGAGACGCGCGAGCCCAACGCCGAATGGCAAACGCCGGCTTTTCCGGGCCAGACCCGTGCGCCACAGCCGGCCGAAACCGAAGACTGGACGGTCGAGACCGTGGCCGAAGGGCTCGATCATCCGTGGGCCCTGGAGTTTCTTCCCGACGGTTCCATGCTGGTGACTGAACGTCCTGGCCATTTGCGCCACGTCAGTGCCACCGGTGAGATTTCCGAGCCCATCGCGGGCGTGCCCGAAGTTCATGCCGAGGCACAGGGTGGCTTGCTGGACGTGGCCCTGGCGCCTGATTTCGAACAAAGCCGGCGCATCTACCTGACCTACGCCGAGCCCACCGAAGCGGCCAGCCGAACCGCGGCTGCCACCGGCATCCTGAGCGAGTCGAATGATCGGCTGAACGACATCGAGGTGATTTTCCGCCAGCGGCCCGAATGGGAATCTCGCGGCCATTACGGCTCGCGCATCGTGTTTGCCGAAGACGGCACGCTATTCATTACGCTGGGCGACCGCATGGACCGAACCCGCGTCGAGGCCCAGGACCCGTCCAACCACCTCGGCACCGTGGTCCGGCTCAACCCGGACGGCTCGGTGCCCGAAGACAATCCGTTCGTCGATGACGAACAGGGCGCGCCGGAGGTCTGGTCCTGGGGCCACCGCAATATCCAGGCCGCCGACCTGCATCCCGAGACCGGGCAGTTGTGGACGATCGAGCACGGCCCGAAAGGCGGCGATGAGCTGAACCACCCCGAGCCGGGCAGGAATTACGGCTGGCCCGAAGTTACCTACGGCGAAAACTACGACGGCACCAGGGTGGTCGATGGTGTCACCCAAAGAGACGACGTCGAGCAGCCAGTCTATTACTGGGACCCGGTCATCGCCCCTTCGGGCATGGATTTCTACACCGGCGAGCGCTTCGAGAACTGGACCGGCGATTTGTTCGTCGGCGGCCTGGCCAGCGCCCAGGTCACGCGGCTGGTAATGGATGAGGGTCGAGTGGTGGCCGAGCAATGGCTTGAAATCGGTGAGCGCGTGCGCGATGTCAAGCAGGGCCCCGACGGCGCCATCTACCTGGTGACCGACCACGACAACGGCAAGCTGATGCGCATCGTGCCAGACGGGAACTGAAAACCCGGTCCGCTTTGACGAGGACCAGGCAAATGAATCAACCCCGCCGCCTGGCGGGGTTTTTCATTTGCATAACATTCATGCGCTCCAGCTAGCCTGATGGCATGAACAAAAATTCAGAATCGACAAGCAAATCCATTGCCCGGTTCGCAGTGTCTCTGGCCGCTATTGTGGCCGCTGTCGCAGCCATCGCGTTGCTGAGCGCTTGCGACTCGCCTGAGCCATCGGCCCAGAGTCGTCCGGAACGCGCCTCACTTCCGGTGCGGGCGTTCGAGGTGTCGCGACGGGATCTCGAGCAGCGCATCCAGGTTGCCGCCCCGGTCGAGCCCTTGCGTGATATCCAGCTGGCCGCGCGCACCGAAGGCATCATTGCCGAGGTGTTTGCAGAGGTAGGCGACCGGGTTCGCGCCGGCCAGTTGCTGGCACGCATCGACGTCAGCGAGCAGCTGGCCGAACTGGCCCGCGCGCAAGCTTCGCTGCGCGAGGCGCAGGCAACTTTCGAACGCCTCGAGCGCCTGCGCGAACGCGATTATATCGACGAGGCCAGCTACGTTACGGCCCAGTCCGAGCTCGATGTGGCCGAAAGTGAAGTGCGCCTTTGGGAAACCCGCGTGGCCGCGGGCGAAATCATCTCGCCGATCGACGGCCATGTCATCGATCGAATGATCGAGCCCGGCGCCTCGATCGGCCGGCTGGCCACCGCGTTTGAAATCTCGAACCTGGGCGAGTTGGTCCTGCGCATCGGCGTGTCCGAGCTCGACGTCACCGAAATTCTGGTCGGCGCCATGGTGCCGGTATCGGTCGACGCACTCGAGTCCGGCCCGCTGGACGGTCGGGTGCGCCGGATCTTTCCATCGGCCGACGGCAGCAGCCGCCTGGTGACCGTGGAAATCGAGCTGCCCGAAGCTTTCGATCGCGGCGTGCGGCCCGGTTACCTGGCACGCGCGAACCTGCTGGTCGACTACAAGAATGACGTGCTCGCCGTGCCGGCCGGGTCGGTCGGCATGGGCGAGTCCAAATACGTCATGGTCATCGACGAGCGCAGCGAACTGGTGCGGCGCGCCGTGACCACCGGCGTCATCCGCGGCGACTGGCGCGAAATCGTCGGCGGCCTGGAACCCGGCGACCGCATCGTATCGTCGAACCCGCTCGACCTGGCCGAAGGCGATGCGGTGCGCGTGGTCGAAACCGTGGCGGGCGAGGCATGAGCGACGAACTGAATAGCGACAAGGCCACCCCCGGCCGTGAGTCACGAGATCAGGGTCCGGAGTCTGATCCGGACCAACAGGATCCGTCGCGCGGCTCGCGTTATTACCGCGGCCTGACCCATGCCGCCATTCGCCGGCCGGTCGGCACCACGGCGCTGGCCATGGTGGTGCTGGTCATGGGTCTGTTCTTTGTCGATCGCTTGCCGGTCAACCTGCTGCCCGAGGTCGTCTACCCGCTGATCAGGGTCAACGTCAACTATCCGGGCGCCTCGCCGGAAGTCGTCGAGGAACAGGTGACCCGGCCGCTCGAAAGAGCACTGGCCTCGACCGAAAACCTGCTGCGCATGTCCAGTGAAGCCGAGGAGGGCCGTACCGACGTCAGCCTGATTTTTGACTACGGCACCGATTTGGATAGCGCGCTGCAAAACGCATCGCGGCTGCTCGAACGCGCCCGCAGCCAGCTACCCGACGACGTCGAGCCGCCCCGGCTGCGCAAGTGGGACCCGGGCTCGTCGTCGGTATTCCAGGCCGGCTTTTCATCGGACTTGCGCACGCCGCGCGAGGTCCGCGACTGGGCCGACAATCGGCTCGCACCACAGCTTCAATCCATTCCCGGGGTCTCCGGCGTCGAGGCCATCGGCGGCCAGGAGCGCGAACTCGAGGTCATCATCGACCAGCAGCGGCTGCGCTCGTTCGGCTTGACGCTGACCGGCGTGGCCGACCAGCTGGCCCAGGAAAATCTGAACGTCGCGGCCGGCAACGTCACCTCGTCGAGCATGGACGTCATGGCCCGCACCGATGGTCGCTTCCAGTCTCCGGAGGACATCGCCAAGGTGCTGCTGGCCGTGCCCGACTCGGATCGCCGGATTCGCCTGGACGAAGTTGCCGAAGTGCGCGACGGCTACCGCGAACAGCGCCTGTTCGTTCGCCTGGACGGCGTGCCGGCGACCCAGGTTTCGGTATTCAAGCAACCCGAAGCAAACACGGTGGCCGTGGTTGATGCACTCATCGAGCAGCTGAGCTCGCTGAAGGCCTCGGGCTTCATTCCCGACGACATTAGCTACAAGATTACCGAAGATGCCGCCTTTTTCATCCGCGGCTCGGTGAAATCGGTTTCGGCCGCAGCGATTCTTGGCGGCGTGCTGGCCATGGTCGTGGTGCTGGCGTTTCTGGGCAGCCTGCGCAAGGCCTTCGTCATCGGGCTGTCGATTCCGTTGGCGGTCATGGCCACTTTCGCGATGATGGGCGCAGCCGGTTTGAGCCTGAACGTGATGAGCCTCGGCGGATTGGCACTGGGCGTGGGCCTGCTGCTCGATAACGCCATCGTCATGCTGGAAAACATTTCCCGGCATCGTGAAAAACTCGGCAAGTCGGCCGATATGGCCGCGCACGAAGGCGCCGATGAAGTGATGTCGGCCGTCACCGCCGGCACCTTGACCAACCTGGCCGCGGTCGTGCCATTCCTGCTGATCACCGGGCTTGCGACGCTGGTTTTTCGTGAATTGCTGGTTACCATTTCGTTCGCCGTCATTGCCTCGCTGGCCGTGGCACTGACGCTGGTGCCGATGCTGGCGGCACAGTTTGCCCGGGTCCGATTCGAGTCGGGCTTCAACCGACTGCGCGTTTATCGCGGCTTCAGCGCGCTGATCGAATGGCTTTCCGACCAATACCGCGGGCTGTTGCGTGGCCTGATTGCATGGCGCTGGGGCGTGGTTGCCGGCGGCGTCTGCGTATTTGTCGGCAGCCTGCTGCTGGCCAGCCGGCTGGGCAATGAGTTCCTGCCACAACTCGATGATGGCGAGCTCGGCATCCGGATGTCGCTGCCGGCCGGGGTCACGCCGCAGGAAACCAACGCCGCCACGCGCCTGATCGAGGCCGAAGTCAGGCAAATGCCGCATGTGGAAAGCGCGTTCGCGCTGGCCGGAGGCAACGTCTGGGGCGGGGTTGCCAACGAGCGGCCCGGCCGCGGCTACGTGCTGGTGCGCTTGAGCAATGCGGCCGATCGGCCCGAATGGCCCGCCAGCCGCTGGGTGGCCGAGGCCCAGCAGCGCATGGACGCGCTCGACATTGCCGGCGCGCGCATGTATGTCTGGTCACCGGGCATTCGCGGCCTGACCTTCGGCGTCAGCGGCGAGGATATGGAGCTCAAGGTGGTTGGCGAGGACATTGGCGTGCTGCAGGATGTGGCGCGCGAAGTCATCGACCGCCTCGAAACCATCCCGGGCCTCAACGGCGTCGAGATGGACGACGAAGACCGCACGCCGCTGCTCAGCATCAACGTCGACCGCGAGCGCGCCTCGGCGCTGGGGCTGGACATCCAGGACATCTCGCAATCGCTGCGCTACGCGGTCTCGGGCTACGTGCCAACCCGCTACAGCACCGGCGTCAACGAGTACGACGTCCGCGTGCGGCTGCCGCGCGAGGACGTCGGCGACATCGAAGCGCTGGGTCAGGTCATCGTCGCCAACGGCGCCAACGGCCCGATCCAGGCGCGCCAGGTTGCGAGCTTCAACCTGGAGGAGGGCCCGGCCGGAATCGGACGCGAGAACCAGGTGCGCATCCAGCGCATCGTCGGCAACTTCGATACCGCGCTCAACGATGTGGGCACGATCATGAGCGAGGTGCAGCGTCGCATCGATGAGATCAACATGCCCAGCCAGTACGGTGTGATCCTGGGTGGACAATTCGAAACCATTCGCGAAACCAATCGCGAGATGGCCATTGTGATTGCGCTGGCCGTTTTCCTGGTCTTCGTGGTGCTGGCGGTGCAATACGAAAAGCTGTCCAACCCGCTGGTGATCATGACCGCGGCACCGCTGGCCACGGCCGGCTCGGCGCTGGTGCTGTGGCTGACGGCGACGCCGATCAGCGCGCCGGTGTTTCTGGGCGCCGTGCTGCTGGTCGGCATCGTGGTCAACAACGCCATTTTGCTGGTCGAATACATCGAGCGCCGGCGCAAGCAGGGCTGGGACATCTACGACGCGGTGGTCGAGGCCGGCGGCATCCGCTTGCGCCCGATCCTGATGACCACGCTGACCACCGTGGTCGGCATGCTGCCGCTGGCCATCGGTGCCGGCTCGGGTGCCATGCTGATGCAGCCGCTGGCGATCGCCGTGGTCGGTGGGCTACTGTCGGCGATGCTGCTGACGCTGTTGCTGGTGCCGTGCCTGTACATCATCATTCAGAATGCGGCCGGCGCGATCAGTGATTTCCTCACTCGACGCAAGTCTTCGGCCGGTGCGTCTTCCGACACCTTGTCGCGGGCCGGCTGAAGGTCGGTCCGGTCCCGGCACATCCTCAAGGGGTTAGCTGCGAGATCAATTCAATGCAATGAAATGTGATTGACATCACGCTATGCTCCGTAATAGAGTCTCGGATGCAAGGGGTTGCGTTGTGAAGAGTGCAGGAGGAAGTCAGTGGTTGATCCTTCGTTTCGGGCAGGACGGCAGGCGATTGGCCGGTCGAAATGGTTGGTCGGGGTTTCGCTCGGCAGTGTCGTTCAAGTGGCAACGGCGATGACTGGAAGTCCGGCGGCCATGACCGGGGAATCGGTGCGGCAAGTTGCCCGCGAGCCGGCCGGACAAGAGCGCGTCACCCGACTCCAGGATTCGCTGGACACCGGCGAGGACTGGGATATCGGCGTGCCGAGCTTGCCACCGGCTTCCACCGCCGATGCATCGCTTGCCGACTTGATTCGCGCCGGGCGCGCGCTGGACACCGAAGCCTACCTGGCGCTCGACAGCGAGTTTCGGCGGGTTCGGCAGTTGTTGCAGGTGCGCCCCGAAGACCAGGCAGTACGACAACAACTCGAACAACTGCAGAACGCGCTGGTTCGGCGCATCGAAGTCAACCTGGATTTCGACTACCTTTACGCTGCCGCCGTGTACCTGGAGCTTTTGCGCCAGGCCGACGGGGCCTCCGGCACGTTGCGCCAGTTCAGCCGCCGGCTCAGCGAGCGACGATCGACCCGGGACGAATAGGGGAGCCCGGATGCAGGCTTGTCCTAATCCTTGACCCGACTTTTCTGTTTATCTTCGTAGATGACCTCGTGTTCGAAGAAACCGAGGACCACGACGACGATCAGTGCAATGCCGGTGATCAAGCCGGCCAGGATGAAGTTTCCGGTCGCGCAGGCCACGCCGATCGCCCCGGCGACCCAGATCGCCGCGCCGGTGGTGATGCCCTGGACGGAGCCGCGGCCCTGGATGATGCTGCCGGCACCCAGAAAACCAATGCCGCCGATCACGCCCTCGACGATGCGGGTCGGGTCGATGCGCGCTGATGGGTCGCCGACGGCCGTTGCGAACAGAATTTCGTAGCCGACCAGCATGAAGCCCGCCGCGCCGAGCGATACCAGCATATGCGTTCGCAGCCCAGCCGGGCGCTGGCGCAGTTCGCGTTCCAGTCCTATGACCGACGCAAGTCCGGCCGCCGCCAGCAGCCTCAACACCATATCGAAAATTGCAATTTCGGATTCCATGAGCGGTTTCCTGTGTCTTGACGCCTTATCAGGGTAGCCTACACACTAGCCAATGGCCGAATGCCTTATGACAATCCGGACCACGCTCTTGATCCTGCTGGCGCTGCTTGCATTTGCGGCCAACTCCATCCTGGCCCGCGCCGCCCTGACAGAAACCGCCATCGACCCGATCAGCTTCAGCGCCATCCGCATCGCTTCCGGTGCCTTGATGCTGTGGCTGATCGTGCGGGCCCGACCGGGGCTGGCCGAAGGGCGGGGCAGCTGGGTTTCGGCGCTGGCGCTGTTCGTCTACGCCATCGCCTTTTCCGTGGCTTATCTGTCGCTGACCGCCGCGACCGGCGCGCTGTTGCTGTTCGGCGCGGTCCAGGTGAGCATGGTGGCCTGGAACCGATGGCTCGGCAACCGGCTGAGCCTGCGCCAGTGGGCAGGCTTTGGGCTGGCGCTGGCCGGCCTGGTATGGCTGCTGCTGCCCGGCCTGGCGGCACCACCCACAGGTCCTGCCGCATTGATGATCGGCGCCGGCATCGCCTGGGCCGTTTATACGCTCAGAGCCAGGGCCGCCGGCGACCCGACGCGGGTGACTGCATCGAATTTTCTGCTGGCCAGTGTGCCGGCGATTGTTGTTGCCGCCGCCTTCGTTCCGAAAGCATCCATCGACGCGCCCGGCGTGTTGCTGGCAGCGGCCTCCGGCGCGCTGGCCTCGGGCCTGGGCTACGCGGTGTGGTACGCCGCGCTCAAACGCATCCAGACTTCCACCGCCGCGGTCACCCAGCTTGGCGTGCCGGTCATTACCGCAATCGCCGGCGTCTTTCTGCTGGCCGAGCCGCTCAGCCTGCGTTTGGCTCTTGCCGGTGCCGCCGTGCTGGGCGGGATCGCGCTGGTGGTGCTCGAGCGGCCTGCTTGAAGCAGCCGTGCCCGGGCCTGAGCGTATACCGGGCAGCGGCGAGTGTCGCCCGCCTATAAAGTAAAGTGTTGGAAGCCTATGATCGACGCCGGCAAAACTGACAACAGGGCTTTCGCATGGACCGATTGAAAGGCAAGCTGGCGCGCGTTACCGGCGCTGCGGCCACGCCGGCGGCCGCGGATGATCGATGACATCGGTGGCGGCTTCGCCGCTTAAGGTTCCAGCCGGTCGGGGTGGGTGTATTCGAAATCGCCGCTCCGGATCATTTCCAGTACCTCCTTCATGCCCGGCCGGTCGCCCCAGTAGGTGCCGAAGTAGGCCAGCCGGACCGTGCCTTGCGGGTCGATGATGAACGTTGCCGGGCGGTTGATGTATTCGGCGTGGACGGCGAAGGCCATCGGATCGATGCCGTAGCGGGCACCGACGGCGCCGGCACGATCGAGCAGGTGCGGCCACCAGATTTTTGCGGTATAGGCGTCCTGAAATGATTGTTCGGCAAACCAGTATTCCGGGTCCAGTTCCTTGCCGACCATGACCCGGCCGCGGTAGCTGTCGTGTGCCTCCAGCGTTGCCAGGCGCACCTTGCTTTCGGCGAAGTCATGCCGAAGCTCGATCAGTTCATTGAACTCTCCGTGGCAGACCGGGCACCAGTCGGCAAACACCCAGACCAGTACCACCCAGTGTTTGCCGTCCAGCGCCTGTTGCAGTCGCCAGGCCTGGCCATCGGTATCGGCAAGCTCGAAGTCCGGCGCCGTTTCGCCCGCTGCGACGCGGCCGAAGGTATCCGGGTCCAGCTTGCGAAAGGCTTCGCGCAACGCATCGGTAGACCGCATCGATTTTTCGACCTGGTCGACGGACAGTTCGGCCTGGTGGCGTACATCGTCCGATGAGTCCTCGGCCCGGATCCGACGCAACAGATCCAGCGAATCGGCGCAGCCGACCTGGCCAAGGGCGATGGCCGCGGCCGAGCGCACCAGCGCATCGGCATCGTCGGCCGCGGTGCGTTCAAGCGCATCAGCGGCCAGCTCGCTGCCGATAATGCCCAGCGCCGTGGCTGCCACGTAGCGAACCTGGACATCTTCGTGAGCCAGGCCTGTGATGACCGCGTCGATTGAGGCCGGTCCGGTCCGAACCAGGTCGCGGACTGCCAGCAGACGCAGCCGCCAGTCCGTGTCATCAAGGTCGGCGATGCCGTGGGTTTTGAGGACCCGGTCGATGGTGAAGCTGTCGGGCCCGACCGGGTTGAAATCATGTTCGGACACGGTCTCGAACACCCGGGCTACCAATCGATGCTGTTGCTGGCCGGCGTTGGCGGCCGCGGCGTCATTGTGATCCTGGGACATGGCGATATCGACTCCGGTTGCGGTTAAAAAAATTGTCGCCAACGGCGCGACCAGGCAGCGAACGAAAAGGTGCATGATTAAATCTCCGTTGAACGATGGCTCGATCGGTCTGAGCCGGCTCACTGTGCCGGCCTTGTTGATCAGCCTTTGCTGGCCGGCTGGCGTTCAGGCCAGACTCAAGAAAGGCAGTCGGATATTATGAATGGCCTGTGATGCGGAACGACTCGAAACCGAGCTTACCGCAAACGCGGCAAAATCGAAACGACTGGAAACGACAAGCTCGGGGTCAGTGTGCCGGAGGTTTCGGCCAATCCGATGTCGTTCAATGGCAGTCGGCTGACAAGCCGCTGAATGAGGTGGATTCAAAATCTCGGTGTCGGGTTCCGGCGGCTGTTCGACAAGCAGCTGCCCGGGGATGTAACAAATCTGCAATGAGCGTCATGAATCTGTAACACTTCACGAACAAAATGCACGTGTCCTGATTTTTTTTTGACGCATGCCCTCGTTGGTTGGCGGGGCTGCATAAAACTGGAGCAATCAAGTCATGTTGAACTGGAAGAAACGAGTATTTGCCCTTGGCCTGGGCTTGCTGTCGTTTGGTGCTGCTCACGCCGATCAAAACGAGGCCTTGAACGAACTGCTCAAGGCGCTGCATGCCAACGGCACCATTGATGAGGCCACCTATCAAGCCATTCGGGCGGTCGCCGAAAGCGATCAAGCCACAGCAGGGGAAGTTCAAGGCAGGCCCGAAGCGCTTGCCGCACAGACCGCTCGCGAACCCGCGCCAGTCCAGGCCGAAGCGCCGCGCGTCAATCTTCGCGGCAAATTCGAAGTCACCTCGGCAGACGGACAAGACAGCTTCCGAATCGGTGGTCGTGTCCAGTTCGACGGTGCTGTGTTCAACGAGGATACCGTCAGCCTTGGCAACGGCAGCGAAATGCGCCGCGCCCGTCTGTTTGCATCGGGTACGCTGGGACGGGTCTGGGGTTACAAGTTTCAGTACGACTTCACCGGCAGCGGCTCCGACGGCATCAAGGACGCCTATATCGACTACAAGGACTTGGGTCCGGCGAAGATCAGAGTCGGGCATTTCAAGGAGCCTTTCAGCCTGCAAAACCTGACCAGCGACAAGCACATCAATTTCATGGAACGCGGCCTGCCGGATGTATTCGTGCCCGAACGCAATCTGGGTATCGCGGTGATCAGCGGCAGCGACCACTGGAGCGCCAGTGCCGGCCTGTTCGGCGCCGGAATCGACAACGACCCATCGGGCGAAGACGAGGGCTACGGCTTGTCGGGGCGGCTGACCTACGCCCCGGTCAACAGCGCCGGTCGGATCCTGCACGTGGGAAGCTCGCTGTCCTACCGCGACACCGGCGGCGATGGCCGGGTCAGGTTTCGCCAGCGACCGGAATCGCACACCACCGATGTTCGCTTCGTCGATACCGGCACCATCGACGCCGATGAATTCTTTCGCTATGGTCTGGAAGCAGCCTGGATCCATCATCGGCTGACGCTGCAGGGTGAATTTCTGGGCGCACAGGTCGAGCGCAAAAACGGCGGCGCGGATGCGGATTTCGAGGGCTATTACGGCGAGATCATGTGGTTTCTGACCGATGACCGGCGCCCCTACGACGGCAGCAGCGGCACCTTCAAGGCAGTCAAGCCAAATTCGGTGCTCGGCCAGGGCGGCATCGGCGCCTGGCAGCTGGGCGCGCGCATCAGTAACCTCGACCTCATCGACGGCGGTATCGACGGCGGCGAACAGGATAACCTGACGCTGGGTCTGAACTGGTTCCCGAACGGCAACCTGCGCTTCTCGTTCAACTACATCACGGTGCTCGACACTAGCGGCGGGCCGTTTCCCGGCGATGAACCGGACATCTTCGCGCTGCGCGGCCAGGTCGAATTCTGAACCTGCACGGGCCTGGTGGCGTCTTTAAATGATGCAGCCCGGTCGTCCAGAACGAGGTAGCTGAAACCCGGGCAATACGCCGCTCAGAACGACGAGCCGGGTTG
>JAVVET010000005.1:0-74912 GCA_032251235.1 Wenzhouxiangellaceae bacterium | reverse complement strand
AGCATGTCGCCTGCAAGCGCGAAGCGCGTGGCGAAACGCTTTTGACCCTGGTTTTTGCATTTGATTTGGACTCTTCCTGACCAACCCGGACCAGCCTGGTGCGGGCTGTCGACATCCTGCTGTCGACCTCCTGGAGTGCTTCCAGACAGGTCAAGACCAAATTCCGGCAACCGTTCTCCAATATCATGTACATGATGAATATTCATGACGCGATCGAAAATTATTGTAGTCCGATCCTGTGGCCGGATCTGAAACCGAGCCGGCTGGCTTCCCGCATCATCGACCTGCATCGCGAACGAGATTTTCTCGACAAGCTTGAACCGCAAGCCTTTGCCGCGGCCGGGCACAATTTTTGCGGCATTGGGCTGCTGGGCCTGGCCGATGATGCCGGTGTGCATCTCAACGGTGGTCGACCCGGGGCGGCCGGCGGTCCGAATGCGTTTCGCACGGCGTTGAGCGCATACGGGGCCGCCGATTCGGTCGCGCTGCAGGATTTCAATGTACCGCTGGTCGACCTCGGCAATATCATCCCCGGCGATTCGCTGACCGAGACGCATGCCCGCGTGACCGAAACCGTGGCGGCAATGCTGACCGCCGGCTTGATGCCGATCGGTATTGGCGGCGGGCACGACCTGACCTTTCCGGAGGTGCGCGCGGTGATCGACAACCTGACCCGCCCGAACGGCCAGACATTGGCCGGGGTGTATTTCGATGCCCACCTGGACGTCCGCGAAGACGAAGGTTCGGGCATGCCGTTTCGGCGGCTGATCGAGCACGGCGGCATCGGCGGGCTGCAGTTGTTCGGCTTCGATCCGCTCTCGAACACGCCGGCGCACCTGGAATGGTTCGAGGACCACGGCGGCGAACGGGTCGACTGGCCGCCGACGCAATGGCCGCCCTCGCAGGCACAGTTCGTGTCGATTTGCCTGGATGTCATCGACATGGCCCAGGCCCCGGGCGTCAGCGCGCCGCACCCGGCCGGCTGGAGCGCGCAACGGCTGGCCGACTACGCCGAAGCCGCCGGGCGCATGCCCTCGGTGTGCTGTTTCGACATCATGGAGCTGTCGCCGCCGTTTGATGAAGCCGCACGCACGGCGCGGCTGGCGGTCTACCTGTTCATGCGCTTTCTGGCCGGGTTGAACAGGCGGCCAAAGACTTGAGCCCGAACGCGCTGACGCTTCGGAACGCCCGCCTGGCCGCTTGCGTGTCCGGCGGCCCGGCGACGAACGCGGGGCGCGACGAATTGTTCACGCTGGAGATCCGCGACCGGACCATCGCACGAATCGAAGCAGCCGCCTGCGCCAGCCCGGCCGGCGATTCGGAGACGGTCGATCTTGCCGGACGGGTTGTGCTGCCCGGGTTCATTGACTGTCACACGCATGCCTGTTTTGCCGGTAGCCGGCTGGATGAATGGCAGCGCAAGCTGGCCGGCGCTTCGTATTTGGAACTACTGGAGCAAGGCGGCGGCATCATGGCCACGGTGCGCGCCACGCGTGCCGCCTGCGAACGCGAGCTGGCCGACTTGCTGGCTACACGGCTGCAGCGCATGCTGGCCCATGGCTCGACCACGATCGAGGTCAAATCCGGCTATGGGCTGGATACCGAAACCGAGCTGAAGATGCTGCGCGCCATCGCGCGCGCCGCGGAAACATTTCCCGGAACCGTGGTTGCAACCGCCTGCATCGGCCACGCGATCGATCCGGAGACCGGTCACGATGAATTCGTTCGGCGCACGATCGACGAAACGCTGCCGGCGATCACGGCCGAGTTTGCCGGCATTGCGCTCGACGGTTATTGCGAACAGGGCGCCTGGTCGCTGGACGACTGCCTGGCATTGTTCGACGCCGGCCAGGCCGCGGGCCACCCGATCCGCGTCCACGCCGACCAGTTCAACGCACTCGGCATGATCGAGGCTGCGGCCGAACGCGGCTTCGCCAGCGTCGATCACCTGGAAGCCACCGATGCACAAGGTCTGCGCCGGTTGGCCGCATCGGAAACTTTTGGCGTGATGCTTCCGGCCTCGGGCTTCCATCTCGACGACCGCTTTGGTGACGGCCGGGCATTCATCGATGCCGGCGGCCAGCTGGCGCTGGCGAGCAACTACAACCCGGGCTCGGCGCCATGCTGGTCGATGCCGTTCGTGATTGCACTGGCCGTGCGCAGGCTCGGCCTGGCGCCGGCCGAAGCCATTCATGCATCCACCAGGGCCGGCGCCGAACTGCTGGGCCTTGCCGATCGCGGAAAGATCGAAGCCGGCATGCGCGCCGACCTGGTCGTGCTCGACTCCAACGATGCGCGTAACCTGGCGTTCGAGTTCGGCGGCAACCCGGTGGCCCGGGTCATGGCTGCCGGCCACTGGCTTGGCTGAATGCCGGAGCTTCGCCGATCAACACCAGGCAGGTACGCAGTGCTTTCGGGGCCGCAGGCTGATCCGAACGCCGGCTCCGCTTACCCGGGCAATGCGACCGGCTGTGTTCCCGAGCCTGAACCTGTGTAACCTGTCGGCTGCTTTCAACAGACAAGCGCGATGAGCGAATTTGACCTGATCGCCGAGATCAAGGCCCGCGCGCCGGCCGGTTCCGGCGTGGTGCTGGGCATTGACGACGACGCGGCGGTGCTGCAGCCCGCGCCCGGCATGCAGCTGGTCGCGACCACCGACAACCTGGTCGCCGGGCGGCATTTCGTCGACTCGGGCAACAACCGCGCAACGCCCGAGGAGATCGGCCACCTGGCGCTGGCCGTGAACCTCAGCGACCTGGCGGCGATGGGCGCGCTGCCGCGCTGGTGTCTGCTGACGCTGACGCTGCCCGAGGCCGATATGGTGTGGCTGGGTGGTTTTCTCGATGGTTTTCTGGCACTGGCCGCCGAGCACGACTGTACGCTGGTTGGCGGCAACATGGCCCGCGGGCCGCTGAATATCGGCGTCACGGCGCTCGGCGAGGTGCCCGATTCCAGGTTCGTGACGCGTTGCGGTGCACGCCCGGGCGACCGCATTTTCGTCAGCGGAACGCTGGGAGACGCCGCGGCCGCATTGAAACTGGATGCAAGACCAAGCCACCCGCTGCGCCGGCGCCTGCTCCGGCCGCAGCCGCGAGTTCAGGTCGGGCAGCAACTGGCAGCCTTGGCGCGCGCGATGATCGATATTTCCGACGGCCTGCTGGCCGACCTGGCGCATTTGACCGGCGACCCGAACGACCGGCTCGGCGCCGAAATCGACTGCGAACGACTGCCGGCCTCGGCTGCACTGAAGCTGGCGCTGCCCGAAGCGCGGCAGCGCTGGCCGCTGCAGTTTGCCGGCGGCGACTACGAGCTGCTGGTGCTGTTGCCCGAGGCCGCGGCGGCCCCGGCTTCGGTGGCCGGCATCGGCTTGACCGAGATCGGGCGCATCACCGAAAGCGGTCGATTGCAGTGCCTGGACGCCGACGGCCGGATCGTCGAAAATACCGGCTCGGGATGGGATCACTTTCGATGAAATCCATGAACGTGCTGCTAAATGGCGCAATCAAGACGCCAAATCCATTTAACTGCACGGAAAATATACGACTTTAAGAATCAAATGGACAGCGACATGCAGCCCCCAACAAGACCGAACCCGGCTCATACAAGGAAAGTCGCGCTACGTACCCCATCGGGCCTGCTGGCCTTTGGCTTCGGGTCCGGGCTCAGCCCGAAAGCGCCGGGGACGGCCGGCACCGTCATGGGGATGTTGCTGGCCTACCCGATCACTGCCATGGAGCTATGGGCCGGGCTGCTACTGGTCGGGATGGCCTTCATCGCCGGCATTCCAATTTGTCAAAAAGCCTCCGACGCGCTGGGCATGCACGACCACGGCGGCATCGTCTGGGACGAGTTCGTCGGCATCTGGCTGGTGCTGGTGCTGGTGCCGTTCGACTGGGCCTGGTGGCTGGCCGCGTTCGCGGCCTTTCGGCTATTCGACATCGTCAAGCCGTGGCCCATCGGCTGGCTGGACCGCCGCGTACACGGCGGCTTCGGGATCATGCTCGACGACCTCGTGGCCGCGTTGTATGCGGCCGGCTTGCTGGGGCTTGTTGGGGTCTGGGTTTAGCGGCGCAGGTTTCCGGTTTCCGGAAAATCCGCTTTCAGCCTTCAGTTTTCAGGTCAATCAAAAGCCGATCCTGGCAGCCTGTCGGGCTTGACCGATCCAAAGTGATGGAAAGCTGGCTGGAGTCAGATTTTTTGATCTTTTGAGCCGAATAGCGGACCCAAAAAGAGCAGAGAATCTGGCCCGATCCGGCATTTCCGCGGCAGTACATAAACCATAGATCAGCGTTAATTCCGACAGGCTGCCAGGGCGGCATAAGCGCAGCGCATCCACCAGCTTTTCGCTTGAAGACTCTGTCTGCAAAGCCCTGGATGTTTCCAGGCAAACAGGTAAAACGGCACCTCCGCACATCGTGCCGACTCCCGCCTTTCTTGAAACCTGAAAGCTGAAAGCTGAAAGCAAAATTCTGAGCCTGATTTCAGGCTTCGAGCTCGAACGCATGCGAGATCCAGGAGATCTCCTGGGTATCGCCCTCGATGCCGACGACGTCGAAGCGGCACGGCCGGGTTTGCCAGGCGGGACGCGTCGAGAGGTAGTACGAGGCGGCCTGGATGAGCTTGCGCTGCTTGAAGATGTCGACGCTTTCGGCGCTGTTGGCAAAGCCTTTGGGCGTGCGCAAACGGACTTCGACGAATATGAGGTATTCGTCGTCGAACATGATCAGGTCGATTTCTCCATGCCGGCAGTGCCAGTTTCGCGCCACCAGCTTCAATCCGTTGGCCTTGAGGTAGGCTTCGGCGCGCTGCT
Source organism: Wenzhouxiangellaceae bacterium (assembly GCA_032251235.1). GTDB lineage: Bacteria > Pseudomonadota > Gammaproteobacteria > Xanthomonadales > Wenzhouxiangellaceae. The sequence goes on along the minus strand of JAVVET010000005.1, from coordinate 70,102 downwards.
CGCCCTGGTCACCGATCTGGCGCTTGAACACGGCCGGCGGCTGGTTCAGGAATCAGGCTGAGGCTGGTACCGAACCGGCCGGCCGTTTTCGATGCGCGCCCACGGCAGGTCGCGTTCCAGCACCACGCCGTCGGACAGGCGCAGGCGGCCGACGTTGGCATTGATATAGAGCAGGTGGTCGCGCTTCATCATCTCGAGCCAGGGCAGAAGCGCCAGTGCGTCGCGACCAAGCGCATGCAGCTGGCTTAGCGTGTTCGAAGACGCCAGCGCCGGAAATTGCCGGCGCGCCTGTTTGCGGCGCTCGGCCGGCTCGCCCTGCTCCAGCAGCCATGGCGAGATCGGCATTTGTATGCCATCGAGATCGCGGCCGACGTCGCCACCCGGATAGGCGTGCGATGTCGAGTAAACCGGCACTTCCTCGAGGTCCAGGAAGCGCAGCTGCGGGATCAGCTGCTGGGCATCGCCGCCGCGTGTGGCCAGGAAGACCAGCTCGACGTCGGTGCGGCGCTGGGGCACCGACTCCACGCTCTGGCCGAGGACCTGCTCCAGCTGCTCGATCCGCTGGCGCGAGTGGTCGACCCGCAGCAATCGTTCAAGCTGGTCGGTGTGATCGAATTCCGTTGCTGGGTAGTCGACCCGGTCGAGTACGCGGCCGCCGCCAAGCTCGAAGGTTTCGATGAAGTGACCGGCCACGCGCTTGCCGAAATCGCTTTGCTGGGCAATGACCAGCGCCCTGCCGCGCTGCTGGACCAGCGCATGAACGGCCGCCAGTTCAGCCTCTTCTTCGGGCGGCAATGCCAGCATGGCGATCGGCTGGGCCGGACGCGGCCATGCCGTTTGAACGCCGGGTTCTGTATTGGAACCAGCGTCGGGGCGATTGAGCAACAGCATCGACATAGCCGAATCGGGCGCGCTGAGCAACGGCGCGATCTGGTTGCGATCCAGCGGCCCGACAATCCAGTCATGGCCGGCTTCGCGGGCCTGGAAGCGGGCACCAAGGGCCGCATTGGGATCTTCGGAAAGGTAATAGAAATCGAGCCCGGGTCGGCGCTCGGGCGACAGTTCCAGCCACGCGGCAAGCAGGCCGTCACGCAGCACTTCCCCGGCCGGCACCAGCGGCCCCTGGCCCGGCAGAAGCACGGCCAGCGATTCCGGCATCGGCTGGATTTGGCGCCAGTCCTGGATCCACTCGATCAACCTGGGCGTGGAAACCGCGGTCGACGGGTATTGCTGCTGCCAGTCCAAAAGCGCCCGGTCAAGGGCCTGGTCGTTCAGCAAGTGGCTGCGCGCGGCGACGACCAGGTCCAGCCACGGCACCAGCATCGGGTCCCGGCCATGGTCGCGGCGCAAATCCCTCAGCGTTTGCAGCGGCAGCTCCAGCAACAGCGCAAACGCCATCTGGGGCGCGAAGTCGGGCTCGCCCAGGGCCGTGGCCAATTCGCGCACCCGGGCTTCGGGCGAATTCGGATTGGTCTGGGCAAAACGCTGCAAAAGATCCTGGTAGCGGGCTTTGAGTCGATCGGGCAGTTCCGATTCCGGCATCGACAGGATGCGTCCGGCGGTGGTGAAATCGCGCTCGACCAGCGCCAGCTCGGCCTGCAGGAGATCGAGCTCGAAGGCCTGGCCGCGATCGAGCTCGGCCCGGTCGAGCGTTTCCAGCACATCGCGCGCGGCATCGGGCTGACCGGCCAGCAGCCATTGCCCGGCCGCCGACAAGCGTGCGGCGCTGGCGCTTTGCGGCTGCAAGGCCGCTTGTTCGAGCCAGCGCTCGGCCGCCTCGGCGTGGCGGCCCTGGCCAGCCAGTTCAACCGGGTCGTCGCTGCGGTGGTCGGGGCGCAGATCCGGTCCGGTCGGGGCGCATGCGCCCATCAGCAGTACCAAAAACAGCGGCAGCAGTAATTTCATCGGTCGATACATCATGGGTGCCATAATACCTTTGGTCTGCAATTCGGAACGATGTTTTGGCGCGATCGAGCAGTTCGGCAGGGAAATTATGGGTGGTCGCAACACCGATCGGCAACCTCGACGACTTCTCGCCCCGGGCGCGCGAAACGCTGGCACGGGTCGAGGTGATCGCGGCCGAAGATACGCGCACCAGCCGCAAGCTGCTGCCGCCGCGCGAGCAGCCGCCGCGCTGGGTCAGCCTGCACGAGCACAATGAACCACGCGCGGTCGGGCAGTTGATCGAACAGCTGCAGGCCGGTCGCGACGTGGCCTTGCTGTCGGATGCCGGCACGCCGCTGATTTCCGACCCCGGCTACCGGCTGGTATCGGCCGCGCATGACCGGCAAATCGAGGTCTCGCCAATTCCCGGCCCGTGCGCGGCGACCGCGGCGCTGTCGGCAGCCGGCCTTGCCACCGACCACTTCTGGTTCGAGGGTTTTTTGCCGGCACGCGCAGGCGCCCGACGCGAAAAACTTCGGGCCTTGCGCCGGCTGTCGGCCACGCTGGTTATTTATGTGCCGGCGCGCGACCTGCCGTCGGTGCTCGAAGACGCCGCGACCGAAATCGGCGGCGAGCGGCCGGCCACGGTGGCACGCGAACTGACCAAGCAGTTCGAAACCATCCGGCGCGCGACGCTGGCCGAGCTTGGCCAGTGGGTGCGCGAAGATGCCGACCAGCAGCGTGGCGAAGCGGTGCTGCTGGTCGGCGCTTGTGAACGCGACGATGACCCCAAAATCCTGGTGGATGCGCTGGCCCGGGAACTGGCCGCCGAACTGCCGCCGGCGCGCGCGGCGCGAATACTGACGCGGGTCAGCGGGCTGGACCGGCGAACGGCGTTTGGCCTCATCGAATCGCTGCGGAAGGACTAGTGGGCCACTAGCAGCCGGTCGCACTTGACCGATCCAAAGCGATGGAAAGCTGGATTGGGCCAGATTGCCCGCTTTTTTTCATTAACCGGGCTCAGTATTCGTGTCAGAAGATCGCAAAATCCGGCCCGATCGGCTTTCCCTCGCTATGATTGTTTGAACCCGACAGACTCGCAGGAAACCTGAAGTCATGCACATCCTGATCGGCATCGTTTTTCTGCTTGGCGTGGTCGTGCTGCCGGGCTGGTGGGTGCAGCGCGTCATGAAACGCTATGCGCAGCCAACCGACCGCTACGCGGGCAGCGGCGGCCAACTGGCGCGCCACCTGCTCGACCACCTCGGCCTGGAAGCGGTGGGCGTGGAGGAAACCGAGCACGGCGACCACTACGACCCCGAGACCCGGGTGGTGCGATTGAGCAAAAGCAACTACCGCGACGCCTCGCTGACCGCCATTACCGTGGCCGCCCACGAAGTCGGCCACGCCATCCAGCACGCCGATGGCTACCAGCCGCTGATGTGGCGCACCCGCATGGTCAAGGGCGTACAGAAATTCCAGCGCCTGGGCATGATCCTGATCGGCCTGATGCCGCTTGTGCTGGTGGCGCTGAAATTGCCGCGCGCCGGGCTGATGCTGCTGCTGTTCGGCATGGCGGCTCTTGCATCGGGCATCGTGATCCATTTGATGACGCTGCCGACCGAGCTGGATGCCAGCTTTCGGCGCGCGCTGCCGCTGTTGATCAAGGGTCAGTACGTCAAGCCCGAAGACCGCCGCCCGGCGCGCAAGATCCTGACCGCGGCGGCATTGACCTACGTGGCCGCATCGATGATGGGGCTGGTCAATTTCTGGTGGTGGCTGCGCATCCTGAGACCCTGAGCGAGAGGAACTCGTCACCCGAACTTGAGTGGCGATTGCCCGGCAACCAGCCATCCACCCCGGCTGCGGTTCGGCCGCGTTCGAACGGGGTAACGGCAGAAGCCGGCACAAAAGCGAGGATTCAATTCATAAAACGACCGTATCTTCATAATATAAATCGATTTTAAGGCCTTGCATTCCCGCCTGTTTAGGGGCATAGTATGAATGGAACGCTTTTTAAACGCCTCAGGAGATGAGTATTCGCGCCCTGATAACATGGGTATTGATTGCCACCCTGGCCGGTCACGTGACTGCCGGGGAAGTTCGCAATGTGCGCATCTGGGCCAGCCCTGACAAGACCCGCATCGTTCTCGACCTGGACCAAAAGGTACAGTACCAGGTCTTTTCGCTCGAAAATCCGAGCCGGATGGTGGTCGACATCGACCAGGCGAACATGCAGGTCGACCCCAGCCTGAACCCGGATCACCTGGGCATCATCACCAGGCTGCGCCACGGCGTGCGCGACGGCAACGATCTGCGCGTGGTTTTCGATCTGAACGACAACGCGCGGGCGCAGAGCTTTCTACTCGAGCCCACCGGCGACTACGGGCATCGCCTGGTGCTTGACCTTTACCCGGAAAATGCCCAGCCGGCCACCGAGCGAATCCGCACAGCGCTGCGGCAGCTGCCCAGCGACAACCGCGACATGCTCGTTGCGATCGACGCCGGCCACGGCGGCGAAGACCCCGGCGCAATCGGTCCCTCGGGCAGTTACGAAAAAAACATCGTGCTGGCCATCGCGAGCGAGCTTGGCCGCCAGATCGATGCCGCCCCGGGCATGCATTCGATCATGATTCGCACCGGCGACTATTACATTCCACTCAACGAACGCTTCGAGCGTGCCCGCCAGGCCCAGGCCGACCTGTTCGTTTCCATCCACGCAGATGCCTTCAGAGACCCGAGCGTGCGCGGCAGTTCGGTGTATGTGCTCTCGCGCAACGGCGCGTCCAGCCAGGCCGCCCGCCTGCTGGCCCAGAGTGAAAACGAAGCCGACATCATCGGCGGCGTCAGCCTGGAGCAGGGCGACGATATGCTCCGGTCGGTGCTGCTGGACCTGTCCCAGAGCGCGTCGATGGAATACAGCAATACCGCCGCCAGCAAGATCCTCGGCGAGCTGGACCAGGTCGGGCGCAATCACCGCCGCCAGGTCGAACACGCCAATTTTGTCGTTCTGCGCTCCCCCGATGTGCCAAGCGTACTTGTGGAAGTCGGTTTCATCAGCAATCCGAACGACGAAAAAAACCTGGGCTCGGCCGGGCACCGCCGCAAGCTCGCCGCGGCGCTCCGTCACGGCATCGAGGCCCATTTCAGACAGACCGCGCCACACGGCACCTGGTTTGCCTCGAACCGCAGCGAACCGTCGCGCCACGTGGTTCGCCACGGCGATACCCTCGGCGCGATCGCGCAGCAATATTCGGTCAGCCTGAACCACCTGCGCCGCGCAAATGAACTCAGCGGCGACGTGATTCAGCCCGGTGCGGTGCTGGTCATACCCGCCGGTTGATCGATTGCAGTGAAATAAACGTCGATGGGCTTGATTACAGCGCGAAAATCTAGTAAAATTCTCGCTCTTTGACTCAGGCGAGTTCCGTTCTTCTGGAGCCCAGACAAGATAATGAAAACTTTCAGCGCCAAACCGCAAGATGTACGCCGCGAATGGCTTGTGGTCGATGCCGACGGCAAGACCCTCGGCCGCTTGTCCAGTGAGATTGCCCGCCGTTTGCGCGGCAAGCACAAGCCCGAATTCACGCCACACGTCGATACCGGCGACTACATCGTCGTCATCAACGCCGAAAAGGTCGCCGTGACCGGTCGCAAGATGTCGGACAAGATTTACTACCATCACACCGGCTATATCGGCAACCTCAAGTCGATCACGCTTGAAAAGCTCCTGGCCAAGCACCCCGAACGGGTGATCCAGCAATCGGTCAAGGGCATGATGCCGAAGAACCCGCTGGGACGGGCCATGCTGAAAAAACTCAAGGTCTACGCGGGTGGCGAGCACCCGCATACTGCGCAGCAGCCGCGCGCGCTGGAACTGTAACCGCATCCTGGAATCGAATATGGCAACTGAACAATACTACGGCACCGGCCGCCGAAAAAGCTCCACCGCACGGGTTTTCCTGCGTCGCGGCACCGGCAAGGTCATCGTCAACAAAAAGCCGCTGGAAGAATTTTTCGGCCGTGAAACCGCACGCATGATTGCGCGCCAACCGATCGAACTGGTGGATCTGGCCGACAAGTTCGACATTTACGCCACCGTGTCCGGCGGCGGCACGACCGGACAGGCCGGCGCGTTGCGACTGGGCCTGGCACGCGCACTGACGCTGTACGACGAAGGCCTTCGCAGCCAGATGCGCACAGCCGGCTTCATGACCCGCGACGCACGCGAAGTCGAGCGCAAGAAGATTGGCTTGCACAAGGCCCGCAAGGCGACCCAGTACTCGAAGCGCTGATTCGGCGGCGTTGTTTCGCCGCTGGCGGCGTTTGGGCCGGCTATGGAAAGCCCATGTACACAATACGTACACTGTGTTTTCTTCACCGACCCAAACCTTGCCAACGACGAAATCCCGCTCGCCAAGTCCGGTAGTTCGGCTTCTGTAGCCAGGCTTGGCAAAGCGGTTGGGATCACAAAGCGCCCGGCCCGCGAAAAAATTACGATCTCCTGGGGGATCGTCTAGCGGTAGGACTACGGACTCTGACTCCGTCAGCGGGGGTTCAAATCCCTCTCCCCCAGCCAAAATGGAAAAGGCCCGACATTGTCGGGCCTTTTTTTATGCCGGCCTGCCCAGCCGCAAGCGTAAGCCGGTATGCGCGGCTGGCAGCGCCGCAGCGGGACGGCCGGGAACAAGACGCGATCAGGAAGACGCACCAGGCGCAGGTCGCTAACCCTTCCTTTCCAAGCGATAAAGGTGCGTGGATGAGTGCTTTCCGGCTCGCCGCAACGGGTGCGCACCTGACCCGACACTGCGGATCAGGCCTTGCACTGTCGGCTCAATGTCACCGGATTAATGACGGGTACACCAGTGGGAGATTAATACCGCCTGGCATTGACTGATGAGCATCAGACAGTCAATCAGACGGCAATCGGTGCCTTGATCGGTGGATGGCACTGGTAGCCGATCAGTTCAAAATCTTCGAATACGAAGTCTTCCAGGCGCCTGCGATCCGGGTTCAGCCTGATTTGCGGCAGCGGATAGGGTTCGCGCCGGAGCTGGGTTTCGACCTGTTCGATGTGATTCAGATAAATATGGGCGTCGCCGAAGGTATGAATCAGCTCGAACGGCTCCAGGTCGGTGACCTGGGCAACCATCAGCAGCAATAATGCATAAGAGGCGATATTGAACGGCACGCCCAGCATGCAGTCGGCTGAACGCTGGTACAGCTGGAGACTGATCCGGCCATCGGCGACCCAGAATTGAAACAACGTGTGACAGGGTGCGAGCGCCATCCGCCCGGCGCCTGCATTTTCAGACGGCGTCAGGCGCTCGTCGGGCAGATGGGCCGGGTTCCAGGCCGACACGATATGTCGGCGCGAGTCCGGCCTTGTGCGGATACGCTCGATGACCTCGGCCAGCTGGTCGAGCTGGCCACCGCCCGGAAGCGGCCATGAGCGCCACTGGTGACCATATATGGGCCCCAGCTCACCGCGCTCGTCGGCCCACTCGTCCCAGATCCGGACGCCGTGCTCGTTGAGATACGCGATGTTGGTGTCGCCACGGATAAACCACAGCAGCTCGTGAATGATCGAGCGCAGATGGACTTTTTTGGTCGTGACCAGTGGAAAGCCCTGGCCCAGGTCGAACCGCAGCTGATGGCCGAAATGACTCATGGTACCGGTGCCGGTTCGATCGGATTTGCGGGTGCCGGTTTCGAGCACGGTTCGCAGCATCTCCAGGTAGGCTTTCATGCCTTGCTCCGGTAAGCGTAAATCATCAGGCCGACGCCGGCAAAAAACATCGGCAACGACAATAACTGGCCCATCGTCAGCCAGTCGAAGGCGACAAAACCCAGGTGCGCATCGGGTTCGCGGAAAAACTCGGCAAGCCAGCGAAAGACCGCGTAGCCTGCCAGGAACAGGCCGCCGACGCTGCCGGTGGGCCGCGGCTTGCGCGCAAACAGCCAGACGATTGCAAACAATAAAAGGCCTTCGCCGGCCGCCTGGTAGAGCTGCGAGGGGTGGCGCGCGAGATGGTCGAGCTGCCCGGCCTCCCAGGCCTGGCGCAGTGATTGTGCGCTGTAACGGCTCGAATCGATTGCCTTGGGAAAAATCATCGCCCACGGCACATCGCTGATCCGCCCCCAGAGCTCACCGCCGATAAAATTGCCGATGCGCCCGAAGAACAGCCCCAGCGGTATCACCTGGGCGGTAAAGTCGCCCAGTTTCAGAAAGCCGATGCCGATATGGCGCGCGTACAACCACATGGCCACCAGCACGCCGAGCAACCCGCCGTGGAAGGACATCCCGCCCCGCTGCAGCCAAAGTGGAAAAAGCGGATCGGCGAACCAGCTGTCCAGCGCGTAGAACAGGACATAACCCATCCGGCCACCGACCACGACGCCGACCACGCCCCAGAAAATCAGGTCGCCAACCTGCTCCGGTCTGATCGGCCAATGATCGGCGTGCGCGCGCCTGCGCATCAGCCACCAGCAAGTGGCAAAAGCCGCCAGGTAGCTGATGCCGTACCAGTGAATCTGAAGAAAACCAAGATCCAGCGCAACCGGATCGAAATCTACCAGGAAGGGATGCGATTCCATTGTTTGAGTTGTCACGATTGCGTGGGCAACGCCCATTGTAAACGGCTCGATGCGCTTGCGTTATCCTCACGGTCTTCGCAAGCGAAACGGAAACCCATGGCCAATCGACTTCAGAACGCGCTCAGCCCCTACCTCGAGCAGCACGCCGACAATCCCGTCGACTGGTATCCCTGGGGGCCTGAAGCGCTGCAGCTTGCGCGCACGAGCGATCGGCCGATCCTGCTGTCGATCGGCTACTCGGCCTGCCACTGGTGCCACGTGATGGCCGCGGAAAGTTTCGAGGATCCAGCGCTGGCGGCCAGGATGAACGCCTGGTTCGTCAACATCAAGGTTGACCGCGAGGAACGGCCCGACCTGGACCGGATTTACCAGTTGGCCCACCAGTTGCTGACCGGCCGCGGCGGCGGCTGGCCACTGACGGTTTTTCTCGACCCGACCGACCTCGCGCCGTTCGTGGCCGGAACGTATTTCCCGCCCGAGGCCGGCCATGGCCTGATCGGCTTCGACCAGTTGCTCGAGCGGGTGCACGAGGCCTGGCTGGAGCAGCGCGACACGCTCAAGGCGCAGAATACTCAGCTGCAGCAGGCCTTGACCATGGTCGCGGCCCAGCATACGCAAGCCGACCCGGAAGTCGGCGACCCGGCCGAATTGCTGATCGGCCAGCTTTCGGCGCGCTTCGATGCCCGCCACGGCGGATTCGGCGATGCACCGAAGTTTCCACAGGCGCCGCTGCTGGCATGGCTGCTGTCGCTTGCCGGCAGCGACGAGCAGGCCGCGCAAATGCTCACCGATACGCTGCAGCCAATGGCCCGAAACGGGTTGTTCGATCACCTGGCCGGGGGCTTTTTCCGCTATAGCATCGACGCGGCCTGGGAGATTCCGCATTTTGAGAAGATGCTCTGCGACAGCGCCCTGCTGCTGCCGATTTACGCCGAGGCCGCGGTTTTGTGGAACGACCGCGGACTGCAACGCACGGCCGAGCAGACCGCGACCTTCCTGCTCGACGACATGCAGCTTGCCGGCGGCGGTTTCGCCAGCAGCCTGGATGCCGACAGCCGGCCCGATGCGATCGACCCGGCCGAGCCGGAAGCGGCGCGCGAAGGGGCTTACTACCTGTGGACGCGCACCGAATTCGGAGCCTGCCTGGATCGTCGCTTGAAGGAAACTGGAGAGGCCCGGTTCGGTCTGGACGGCCCGGCCAATTTCGAAGGCCGTGCCTGGCATTTGGTGATCGCCCGATCGATCGATGAACTGACCACCCGCGCCGATGAGGTCGATTCGCTCACCGACACGCTCGAGCAGGTGCGCATTGAGCTGCTGGCCTGCCGGCGCCGTCGGCCGAAGCCGGCACGCGACGAGAAGATGGTCGCCAGCTGGAATGCCCACGCGGTGATCGGCCTGGCACGCGCCGGCCGCGCACTGGGGCGCGAAGACTGGATCGAGAGCGCGGCGCAGACGCTGGACGCGACCTGGCAGCGACTGTTCGACGGGCCGCAGGAACATGCGGTCTGGCGCGACGGGCGCAGCGCCCATGCTGCGTTACTCGACGACTTCGCCGGCCTGTTGCTCGCCAGCATGGAAATGCTGGCCTGCCGCTGGCGTTCCGAATGGCTGGAGCACGCTGAATTCCTTGCCCAGAGCATCCGGCACCGATTTCTCGACCCCGAAAGTTCAACCCTTTACCTGACCCCGATGGACCACGAACGGCTGCTCATGCGCCCGACCGCCAATACCGACGATGCAACGCCATCGGGCGCCGCGATGGCCGTGCGCGGGATGCTTCGACTGGGTCACCTGGTCGGCGATGCAGAACTGCTGCAACTGGCCGAACGCCTGGTCGAGGCCGTCGCCGGCGACATGCAGCGCACGCCGGGCGCCTATGCATCGATGCTGCTGGAGCGCACGAACCTGGAACGGCCGACGATCCAGGTGCTGATCGGCGGCCCCGGCACGACCCCCGAGCGCTGGGCTGAACGCTTGCGAAGCCGGCGTGGATTGCTGTGCTACCAGCCCGACCCGGAGTCCGCGGCGTTTGCGGACAACCCAGCCGGACCACTGGCGACGGTCGCCACGGCCGAAAGGCCAACGGCAATTGTCTGCGCCGGCCATCGCTGCCTGGAGCCGGCCTTCAGCATGGACGATCTGGAACGACGACTTGCCGGCCTGTTGCCATGAGTGACTGTACTCGCCATTTCCTGCCAGCCCCGATGCAGCTTGTAATGTCGATGCTTGCGATCGGGTGCCTGGGGTGGCCGGCCGGCGGTGAGGCGCGCGAACCGGAACCCGCCGAACCGCCGCGAGTGGTCAGCCTGGCGCCGCATTTGACCGAGCTGGCTTTCGAGGCCGGCATCGGCGACTTGCTGGTCGGGGCGGTGGAGTGGAGCGACTACCCGCCGGCGGCACTCGATCTGCCGCGGATCGGTGACGCGTTTCGCTTCGACCTGGAAAAAATCGTTCGTCTCGATGCCAGCCATGCGCTGGCCTGGCAAGGCGGCACGCCGGCGGCGGCCATCGAACGGCTGACCCAGCTTGGGATCGATGTGCGGGTCTTGAGCGTCGACAACCTTGATCAAATCGGCGTTGCAATCGAAACGCTGGCCGCCCTGGCCGACCGGCCCGCACGCGGGCTCGATCGCGCCTCCGAATTCCGCCAGCGCATTGCCGACATGGAACGTTCGATTCCGACCTCGGGTTCACCCGTCGATGTGTTTTACCAGGTTTCGAAACAACCGCTGTTCACGCTCGGTGGCCGGCACGTCATCAACGAGATTTTCCGATTGTGCAACGCCCGCAACATTTTCGCCGAACTCGACAGCGCCGCTGCCAACGTGGACCTTGAGGCCGTGATCGCGCGCAATCCGGACGCGATTGTCATTGGCACGGAGACACGAGATCATTCGCTCTCGGTGCACTGGCGTGACTACCCGCGGCTTCGGGCAGTCCGCTGCGGCCACCTGCTCGAGGTCGACCCGGCATTGCTGGTACGCCCGACGACCCGTGTCCTCGATGGCGCCCGGCAGTTATGTGACTGGCTGGACCAGCGCGCCAACCAGGTAAAAGATCCGACCTGCGCGATCGGCGACGAATGAATCGCGCTTTACCCCAATGCCGCATGAAATTATGGCTCAAAACCGCTGCGCTGCCCGGTATAGCGGCATTTGCGGGGCTGTGCTCGCGTTGCCACTCCTCACGTAGTGAACCCCGTCGTTAATCCTGTGACATCCAGAGTGCGCCTGAGCCGACCATGCAAGGCGCGACCCGCAGGGAATGGCGTGGCCCTTACAAGGGCGCAACGCCGCAATGTCGGCTCAGGCGCGCTGCCACAGGGCGAGCCCGAACGAAAGAACAAGCGCACTCATCCGCGCACGTTATGTCGCTTGGAAAGGACGTTGCCATTCCCTGCACGCCATAGTCTTGCGGCCAAGCGCTTTCCGGCTCGCTGAAAGTTACAGAATGAGTGGCTGGGAACACCAGGCCCGACCCGGGCAAGAACCCGGGCCGAGGCTGTTCAACACCGCTCAGGCCGTTGCTTGCCGGCCTTCACGCGGACGCAGCAGCCAGCGCACCAGCGCCGGCAGCAGCACCATGGCGCCGATCATGTTGAAAACAAACATGAAGGCCAGCAGGATGCCCATGTCGGCCTGGAACTTGAGGTCCGAAAACAGCCACGTCCCGACGCCGACGGCCAGGGTAATGGCCGTGAAGAACACCGCCTTGCCGGTCAGGCGCAAGGTGCGCATGTAGGCATCCTCCAGCGTCAGACCGTTTTTCAGGTGCTCGTCCAGGCGGCTGTAGATATAAATGCCGTAGTCCACGCCGATGCCGACGCCGAGTGCGACCACCGGCAGCGTATTGACTTTCAGGCCAATGCCCAGGAACGCCATCAGCGAATAGGCCATGTAGCTGACCAGCACCAGTGGCAGCACGATGCACAAGGTGCCGCGGACCGAGCGGAAGGTCACCAGGCATAAAAGAATAATGGCGCCGTAGACGTACAGGAGAATCGGTGTTTGCGCCGATTTGACCTCCTCGTTGGTCGCCGCCATTACCCCGACGTTGCCGGTGGCCAGGCGAAAACGCAGGCAGTCTTCGCCGGGTGCGGCCTGGTGCTTGCAGATGTCTTCTTCGGTGATATCCGGCATTGGCGTTGAAACATCGAAGCCGAGCGTTTCCAGCGCGCTTTGCCACATGTTCAGCGTGCGCTGGGCCGGCTCGGCAACCTCGGTTCCGGAAGCATCCTCGGGGCCGGCAAGCGATTCCGGCTCGATTCCAAGCTCCTCGCGCAGGTCCTTGACCCGCTCGACGACCCGCTGGATGGTTTCGGCACGGTGGTCCTCGGTAAACACCAGCACCGGCATGGCACTGCAGTCGCGGTTGAGCAGGCCGGTGCCGGTGTCAATGTTCTGCAGGTTCTGGCGCATGACAAAGGCGTTTCGCGGCAACACCTGCCAGCGCAGGTTGCCCTCGTTCCAGCCGGCATTGATGATCTTGGCTGCCATCGGAAGCGTCAAGACCTGCTGAACGCCTTCGACCTGACGAATTCGCCAGGCAAATTCGTCGATGTTCTCCATCACCCGATGGTTTTCGGTACAGGCCTGGGCCACGGTTTCGGAAATCACGCCAAGGACGTCGACGCCCAGCGCAAACCGCTCGCTGATCAGGCGCGCATCCTGGTTATAGCGCGACTCGGCGCGCAGTTCCGGCACCCCTGCCTCGGAGTCTCCGATTTTCATATCCTGGGATTTGTAGAACGCGCCACCGAACAGGATTGCGCCGACGCCAATCGCTGCCAGCGCCGGACCGGGCCGGGAAAACGATACCAGTACGCGCCAGATCATCGAAGTACGCGCCGCGGCATCGTACTGTTTCTGGCGGAATTTTTCCGGGTTGCGCAGACGCACATAAGACAGCAGCACCGGCAGCAGCAGCAGGTTGGTCAAAATGATGATGGCCACGCCGATGCTGGCGGTAATCGCCAGTTCCTGGATGATCCTGATGTTGATCATCAGAATGGTGAAAAACCCGATCGTATCGCTCAACAGCGCGATGGCACCTGGCGCCAGCAGCCGCAGGAACGTGGCCTTTGCGGCGTCCAGGCTGGAAACCACCTCGACCTGGTCCAGCGGCACGCCGCTTTGATGCAGCCCGGCCGCGGACTGGCCGGCGAACAGTTTTTCGGCCGACCAGCCGCTGATCATCTGCACACCGTGACTGACGCCAATTGCGAAAATCAGGAATGGCGTCAGGATATTCATCGGATCGATCCCGAAGCCCATCAGGCTCAGGACGCCCAGCTGCCAGATGACCGCGACGGTCGAACAGATCAACGGCAGCACCGTCAGCCAGACCGATTTCGAATAGATGATCAACAACAGCGCGGTAATCAGGAACGCGACACCGAAATAGGTCACCACGCCGCGCGCGCCGTCGGCAATATCGCCGACAATCTTGGCAAAACCGATGATGTGTACCGAGTGCTGCTCATCCTCGAAGCGCGTTCGCAACGCCTCGAGGCGCTCGGCAACGTCCTGGTAATCGAGGCTTTCACCGGTGGACGGATCGGTGTCCATCAGATTGGCCCAGACCATGGCGCCGGAGAAATCCTCGGCGACCAGCCGCCCGACTTCACCGGACTTGATGATGTTCGAGCGCACCCGCTCCATCATTTCTTCTGTCGGTGCGAAATCGGCCGGGATGACGTTGCCGCCGGCAAATCCATCTTCGACCACTTCGACAAAACGGACGTTGGGGGTGAAAATCGACCGGACGCTTGCCCGATCAACACCCGGCAACAGGAAAACCTGGTTGCTGAGTTCTTCGAATTTCTCGAAGAACGACGGCGTGAACATATCTCCGTCTTCGGCCATCAACGCGACCAGAACCCGGTTGGCGCCTCCAAATTCTTCGTAGAACTGGAACGTCTGCATGTACTCGTGCTGCAGCGGCAACTGCTTTTTGAAGCCGGCATCGACGCGCAATTGCACCAGGAAGAACAGCATCACGCCGGTCACGACTAAAAAGATCAGCAGGATCAACGGCCGGATTGAAAAAATCCAGTTGCTGAAACGCTGCGCAAAGCCTATCGATCTACTCATAAATTATCCCGTCCTCACCGACCAGGACCTGGTTGCCCTGTTGATCCAATGCGACCGCGGCGTAATCGCTTCCGAGCCGGTCATACTGGCGTTCCATCTCGTTGTCCGGCGTCAGCTCGATTCGGGTGGCACCGTTGCCGACCAGCAGCGCGTTGCCGTTGGGCAGAATCATGCCGCCCATCAGGCCTTGCTCACCCTCGGTTTGAAACTGGCGCCAGCTGTCGCCGAAATCGCAGCTTTTCTGAATGTGGCCGCGCAATCCGAACGCGATGATGCATTCGCCCTGCTCGACGAGGCCGAACATCGAGCCGGTATACGGGAAGGCAAACGCGTCCCAGCTCTCGCCGTCATCGACGCTGCGGTACCCATAGCCACGCTCGGCGGCAATCATCATCCGGCCATCGTCGAGTCGAAGCAGCTTGTTGAGATGGCATTCCTGGAATTCATAACAGCCCTTGTCCAGCAGCAGCTCATCGTCGTCAGCTTCAAGCTCGACATCGTCGGGGATCGTTTCAATATCGCCTCGCAGCTGCCCGAGGGCATCCCAGTCGATCGATTCGGAAGTCACCCGATCGGCAATCCGTTCGGTCTGCCAGGTCGAACCGCCATCGCCGGTGGACATGAACCGGCCGTAAGCCCCGATCGCAAAACCGCGGTTCGGGTTGATGAACAGGACATCCAGCAAAGGCTCTTCTGCGCTCGGCTCGAAATGTTGCAGAAACCAGCTGTCGCCGCCGTCCATGCTGGAGATGATTGCCGAATCGTGACCGACCGACCATAGCCGCCGACCAAACGTTGTAATGCGCGTCAACGTGGACTGAACAGGAACCGGGCTGGCCTGGCGCCATTCCCGATCCTGGTGGTTGATCAGCACATGGCCGCGCTCGCCGACCGCGATCAGGCGGTCGTTGTACGGCACGATATCGAGCAGCAGGCTTTCCGGCGCCAACGGCGCGATCACGGCCGGATCGGGCGAAACTGCTGCCTGTTGAGCGAAAATCTGGGTGGAAAGTGCGCAGGTGAATAAAACGGAGGCGACAAAAATGCCGCAACGGTTCGCATTCGATTTCATTGCCAGGGCTCCGAAGTCGGGTTGAAATGCCCCGTGAGCCGGCCCGGAGTCGGGCCGGCTGTCAAGGGAACCGGTTTCGAATCAGCGGCGACCGCGGTTACGCAGGGCCTGCGGCGTGTAGTTCGCCGGCGAGAGCTCGACATCGAAGGTATTGACGGGGTCCTGGTTATCGAGACCGACCGCGACATAGCGACCCGACAGCAGGTCCATATGCGACTCGATCGTGGTCCAGTAAGTGGGCACGTCGTAATAAGACATCGAATGGGCTTCCGAGGCACGCCAGAGTTCCCCGCGTTGATCGTAGTGATCGATCAACAGGATCTGGTAGGAATCCTCGTCCATGTAGTATGTGCGCCGCGAGTTGATGTGGCGCGTATCTTCACGCAAACGCGCCTCGATCACCCACATCCGATGCAGTTCGTAACGCATGAATTCCGGGTTCAAGTGTCCGGGCTGAACCATGTCGTCGGGCGTCACATCGGAGCCGTGCACGCCATAGGAGTTGTACGGCACATACATCTCTTTCTTGCCGACGACTTCCCAGTTGAAGCGGTCCATGGCGCCGTTGAACATATCGGTCATGTCGTTGGTACGCAGACCATCGGATGCCGTACCCGGGTTGTCGTAGGCCACGTTCGGGGCACGCCGCACGCGACGCTGACCCGGATTGTAGATCCAGGCCTGGCGCGGCTGTTTGATCTGGTTGAGCGTTTCGTGAACCAGCAGGATATTGCCGGCCAGGCGGGCCGGCGATTCCACTTCCTGGAAGAAGTACAGCAGGATGTTGTTGATATCCTCGATGGTCGCACCTTCCTTGAAGTACGGACCAAGAATTTCTTCGCGCAGCTTCACCAGCTGGTAATTGCCGCCGGTGGTCGGGGCCACCTGGTTGTTGTAGCGCGTCCCGCCGATGCCCTTGTATTTGAGCTTGTGGTTCCACATCAGCTCATAGGCGTTCTGCGGGATCGGAAACGGAAAGCCCTCGGCGGCGTTTTCGATGCCTTCGCCGTTGGCCACCAGGCGCGCCGTACTGGCGTTTTCAATGGTCTTTTCGTAAGTGCGTTCCGGGAACGAAGCGCTGCGACGACTTGGGTAGACGCGCATGAAGTAGGTGTCGGGATAGCGTTCGAAAGTTGCGATCTGACCGACCGAAAGCTGATCTTCATAGTCACGGAAGTTTTGACCGGTGATCGTGAATTCCGGCTGGTCGCCGGCAAACGGGTCCGGATGGCGATCGCCCGGCTGGTAACCGTTGGGCCAGTCCTGTCGGGTCAGGCCGCCGTCCCAGGCCGGGATGGTGCCGCTTGCGTTGCCGGCAACCGGCGAACCCATCGGCGTCAGGTCGTTGCCGAGGCGCGCGATGTTTCCCGGTGATCGCTCGATAACACCGACCGCGGCATCCGAGGACCCCGCGGCCGGTGCGGCCGGTGCGGCGGCCCGTCTTTGGGCTTCGGCACGCGCAGCCTGCGCCGCTGCAACGCGCTCGGCCTCGGCAGCGGCGGCCTGTTCGGCGGCGGCGCGTTCGGCCTCTGCTTGAGCGGCCTGATCAGCTGCGATGCGCTCGGCTTCGGCCTCAGCCTGGGCGGTCTGTTCGGCAATGGCTCCGGCGGCCCCGGCTTGTTCTGCCGTTGCCGCCCGCTCGGCGGCAGCTCGTTCGGCTTTAGCTTGAGCCATCCGTTCGGCTTCGGCCGCCTCTGCAGCAGCCCGACGCTGTGCTTCAGCGCGAGCGGCCTGCTCGGCCGCCAGGCGCTCGGCTTCAGCCTTGGCTTTGGCTTCGGCCTTGGCTTTGGCGTCAGCCTTGGCTTTGGCTTCGGCGCGTGCCGCTTGCTCGGCGGCAACACGTTCAGCCTCGGCCTTTTCAGCGTCTGCCTGGGCTTGCTGACTGGCCGATTCCTGACTGGCCGATTCATCTCCTGCGGGCTGATCCGCTACCGAAGATGTGCCACAGGCAACCACCGAAAGCGTGATCGCCAGTGCGGTGATGAACCGCAATATGACTTGATTCAATTGCATTGACATGGAATTCCTCCGGATTAAAACGAATAGCTCAGCGCGGCCGAGGCAAAGTCACGATCTTTGAGCAGGTTGTTTTTGCCGGCACCGAAAAAGTTGGTGTAGGCAAAATTGACGCCCCATTTGCTGAGCAGGCTGAAATTGGCACCCAGCGTGATGGACTTGCGGTCCTCGACGAAGTTGCCGCCCGGCCCCGGCGAGGTGCCGGTCACATCGTGGTTGAATGCGACTCTCGGGGTCAAATTCCAGGCCGTGCCCATGAAGGAGTTGTAGGTCGGTGCAATCACCAGGCGATAACCCCAACTGAAGCTGGTTGCGAATCCGTCTTTGGTTGTGACCGGATTGCGCAGGTCACCGCCGTTGAGCTGGTTGCCGATGCCACCGCCGGTGTCGGTTCCGGGGCCATTGAAACGCAGCTCGGACTGATCGGGGAGATCCCATACATGCACGGCGCCGATTTCACCGACCAGTGCGACGTCATTGGCCCTGAGCCAGCGCACCGGGCCGGTCAAGCGCGTAAAGGTCATTTGCGCACGCGAGACATCGCCGCGCATGAAGCCGCGGATGTCCTCGCCAGGGGCGAATTCTCCAAGCTGGCTGTCGAAGCGCAGCACCGGCTCGGGGATGACCTGGTTCAACGGCGACAGGCCTGCGAACAGCACTTCGACATCATCGATCTGCAGCGGCAGGTTGGGGCTGTAGCTGACCTCGCCCTGCCAGGCCCACTTGCTGTCGATGATGGTGGTGTTGAAGCTGCCGGCGATAACGTCGATGTCTTCCGGGTAGACGATGTTGAAACGGCCCGAAGAGGTGTCCGTGCTGGTGACCGTCGTGCCGCTGATCAACGGCAAACGGCTGTGGTAGTGCAGATAGAACAGACCGAACTCGGTGTCGTTGAGCCACGGTGCAAAATATCGCAGCGCGGCGCCGTACTGGCCGGTTTCCGAGGGCCGGTCGTCCGGGCCGCGCGGCAGTGCGCCGGCCGGGAAGCAACCCATCGGGGTCGGGTCGACGCCGCAGCCGGGAATATCCAGCGGCTGATCAGGCAGCAGGCCGAAGCCGAGCATGGCGTATTGTCCGCCATCGACGGCAAAATCGTTGCTTGAGAAAAATGTGCCGCGGGGCTCGGGCTCGACCCGGTCCCATTCGAACAGGAACAAGCCTTCGACCGAAAGGTTTCTGGTCAGGTCCAGCGAGGCCTTGACCATGCCCAGCGGGATGAATGCATCGCGCAATTCGGCACCGGCGGTGCGCAGCGCGGTGACATCGACCGGGTTGAGTACGCTCAGGCCGCCCGGGATGAAGGTGCTTTCACCCCAGCTGACCACCTGGCGGCCGACACGGATGCCGAGGCGACGATCACCGATATCGAAGTTGCCGTAAACATAGGCATCCAGCATACGGGCGCGCTGGCCAGCGATGTCCTTGGCGTCGTCGCTGAGGGCATCCTTCTCGTTGAGTTTGAAGTCATGGAAAAAATTACCGCGCAGAAACATACCGTAATTTTTATAGCTGAACTCCATCTCCGACAGAATCCGGACCTGGTTGAAAATGAGTTCGCCGGAATCGAAATTGAGGTTGCCGTCGTCGGAGTTGTTCGAGAAGCGTCCGGGCGCGGCGATCTGCTGCTCGATCGGCAGTTGAGAAATGCCCGGGTTGAAAAACGCCTTGCCGATCAGGTCATCGTCCTGGTCACTGACCCGAACGCCGGTCGAATACGAAATCGTGGTGTCGATATTGAGACTGTAGTCGGTACCGCTGAAATCCAGCGCCTGGGCCGTTCCGGCCGCCAGCGCCATGCCGATGGCACCGGCCAGCAAGCAGGGACGAAGCACCCGAATCTCGGAATTACTTTTATGTGTAGTCATTGGTGCAAATTCTCCCTGGCTCAGTCGTTCTGAATTACGGATGTGTCGTTGACGATCACGGTGGTGCCACCGGTCGCAATCAGACTGGCGGCCTGGCCCTGCATTTCCGCAGTCACCGCCGGGCTGGCGCTCGGGTCCAGCAGCGAGCCGTGCGAGCCCTGGCTGAAGCGGGTTGCGCCACGGATGCCGGCCGGGTCCTGCGTGGTACCGGTAATCGGATCCAGGCCCATGACCCGAATCATCGGCTCTGTACCTGCCAGCGGTGCACCGGGAACGCTGTTGGGAACGACCGTGTCGCCGGCGACCTGGTGCAGCAGAATGCTGTTGTTCTGCACCACGGTGCGGGCCCAATTGATCGGGTCGCTGGAGTCGACGACTTGCTGGGCGGCGCCCAGGAACTGGAAGAACTCCGGCGAATCGGGCTCGACGCCGGCTTGTTGCAGCCCGGCGCGAATGACCGGGCCAAAGGATTGTGAACCGGCCAGCAGGTTGGCAATGCCGCCGCCGACAACCGACAGCACGGCGTTGTTGACGGTGGGTTCGACGGCAACGAAGGCCGTGCCGACGATCGCACCCAGCGACAGGCCGACGAAACTGATGTTGGAGCCGTCGAAATCAGGCAGCGAATCGCCGTCGATATCCATCGACGGGATATTCAACGCCAGCGTCGACAGGTCGACCTGGCCCTGGCGGTTGTTGTCGCGCGAGGTCAGCAGGCTTTGCAGATTGATGAAGAAGGCGCCGGACGAGTCGATCCGGCCATCGGGCCCCGGCGCGCCGGTGTCATTGTTCTGCAGATCAAGATCGAAGGTTCGCTCGTTGGCGATCGGCGCGAACGGCGTGTTGCCGACATACAGTGCGGCCAGCGGCTGCTGCGGGTCCAGCGGGTTGGTCTGGGTGATGCCGTGCAGCGGCAAGTCCATGGAAACCACGACCACGCCGATCGAGGCCATGGTGTCGGCCAGCGCCAGCGCCTGCGAGCGATTGCCCGTGATGCCATGCTGGAAAATGACCACCGGCCAGCCGCTGGCCGGCTTGACCTGTCCGGAGAACTGGTTTGGCACCGTGACCAGGATGGGCACCGTCTGGCGATCGCGTTCGACTGGCAGCGGGTTGGCGACTGTCACATTGGTCGACGTCGGGTCCAGACCCAGCCCGTCGAACGGCGGGATGTAGTTGCCGGGGGAGGCTTGCCAGAACTGGTTCAGCGGCGCGGTCGGGTTTGCGGCGCTGGGCACGCCCAGGAAATATGGCAGTTCGGTCACGCCTATGAACAGATTGGCAATGCCCGGCGAGGCGTCCGGCGGCAGGACGTCGGCCGTGGTCAGGCCGGTCGGCGCCAGCGTCGAGCCGGTGTTCGACAATGTCGATCGCACGATGCTGAGCACCGGCGTAATCGACTGCATCGTCGCGGTCCACGACAGCACGATATTGTCGCGATCGATGCCGACGGCCTGGGCCGCGCCTTCCTGCGAATTCACCAGCTGGCGCAGCGGCTCGAGCGCCTGGGCGGTGGCGTTGTCGAGAAGCGGCTCGGTGCTGACGCCGCCTTCGGTGACCAGCGGATCGGTGCGCTTGGCCAGAAAGTAGGTCTGCGCCGGGGTCGCGACGTTGCCGGCCTGGTCCTGGATGCCGTTGGTGACGACGGCCATGTAGGCGGTCATTTCATTGAGCGGGCTCAGCGGCACGATCGCAACAGTCCGGCCGGTCGGGTCGGTGGCGGCGACCGTGGCGACATAATCCTGCCCCGGCACCAGCTCACGGTTGACCTGCTGCACGGCGATGGTTCCAAATACCATCTGAACTTCGAACAACCTGACCGAACTGCCCGGCACGACCGTGTTGGGGTTGACCGGGTCGGAGAAGGTGAAGGTCCACGGATTGACCGGGCTGAATCCATCCAGTGCATTCAAGGCGACGCTAGGGTTGCCGAAATCGGTTGGGTCGGGGACCGGGATGTTCAGTGTCAGGTCGCCGCTGCCCGACAGCAGCAGATTGATCGGGAACGGCAGCACGCCATTGGCCGGATCGAAATTGGCCGTGATGACATCCGTGGTGGGCGTGCCGTCCGGATTGGTTTCCGGGGACGTGGGCACCGAGCGCGGCGTGCTGGAGCTTCCACCGCAACCGGCCAAAACAGTAAGGACCAGCGCGAACGCTGGAATCAGGCGGTACTTCATTTTATTTTCTCCCCGAAGCATGAGCTTGTCGGCATTTTTTAATTCAAACGGTACGGCTGATGGATACAGCACTTCAACCACGTCACCTATGATATGAACAGGGCTTGCGAAAATGCAAGCGTTCAGCGTAAAACGTAACCTTTTTTTCACACACCGAAGCCTAACCGAATTTTTACATGCCCGCATCCATTATTTTTATCCGCTGCTTTCGCGGCCTGGCAGCGCATGCTTTTGCACGACGACCCGACCAGACGCTTGAACGCCGTCCAGGCACGGTTCGCCAGACCCGCAGAAAGTCGGGCTACAATCCGGAGTCCGCGCGACGGGCAAACCGGATTCGCGCCTGTGATGTCTCCTGCAACCGGAACGGTTTCGTGCCCAACATTCATCAATCGCACAGTTTTTACAAGATTCAGAAAAAACCCCAGCGCGACCCTCGGCAAGCCGATGCGGGCCCACGCAAGCAAACCGTCGCCTCTTCCGCTTGTCGCAAGCCTGACCGGGGCTGACCGGAAATGCCGATTCCATCCCGGCTGCGGGCCGCGATCGGTCCGGGCCTGCTGATGGCCGGCGCGGCAGTGGGTGTTTCGCACCTGGTCCAGTCCACCCGCGCCGGCGCCGAATACGGGCTGGCCCTGCTGGGCGTGGTGTTGCTGGGTTGCGCCCTGAAGTATCCATTCCTCGAGTTTGGTCCGCGCTATGCCGCCGCGACCGGCGAGGACATGATTAGCGGCTACCGGCGCCTGGGCAAGGGGTCGCTGGCCATATTTGCATTTTTGACGCTGTCGACCATGTTTACCGTACTGGCCAGCGTCACGCTGGTCACCGCCGGCCTGACCGGCATGGTGTTCGGCCTGGACCTGTCGACCACCACGCTGTCCTTTCTGGCCTTGCTGGCATGCATGGCCATCCTCGGCCTCGGCCACTACCGCGGCCTCGACCTGCTGATGAAGGTCGTCATCAGTTTATTGTCTCTGGCTACGCTGCTGGCGGTCGGCCTGGCCATGGGCCATGGACCCAACTGGGCCGGGCTGGGCGCCAGCTTTACCGATTCGACGCTGTTGTCCGGGGCCGGGCTGGCGGTTGTGCTGGCCTTGCTGGGCTGGATGCCGATTCCGCTGGATGCCGCGGCCTGGCACTCGCTGTGGACGATCGAGCGAGCCCGTGAAACCGGCCAGGCGCCCAGCGTACGCCACGCCAGCATGGACTTTCGCATCGGCTACCTCGGCGCGACCTTGCTGGCTGCGGCCTTTTTGGTTCTCGGCGCGCTGATCATGCACGGCAGCGGCCAGGCCTGGTCGAGCTCGGCGGTCGGCTTTTCAGCCCAGCTGGTCGACCTGTACGCCGAAAGCCTCGGGCAGTGGGCGCGGCCGCTAATCGCCATCGCCGCGCTGGCAACGATGTTTTCGACCACGCTGACCGTCGCCGATGCCTATCCGCGCGCGCTGCGCGCCATGCTGGAGTTGCGCGATCCGGACCAACAAACCAGCCTGCGGCGGCGTCAGGGCCGATACCTTGGGGCCATGTTGTCGACCGTCGCCGGCGCCTTGCTGATCATCAGCCTGTTCGGCCGGCATTTCACGCTGCTGATCGATTTCACCACCACGGTCTCGTTTTTAACGGCACCGGTCATCGCCTGGCTGAACCTGAAGCTGCTGACCGGGCCACACACGCCCGAGCACGCGCGCCCCGGCCCGGTGCTGACGGCGACCGCCTGGGCCGGGCTGGCTTTCCTGGTCGCCTTTTCGCTGATCTGGGCCTCGTGGCGGTTGATGCCGGGTTGAAGACAGGATTACGTTATTGAATACAGGAGTGCATTATTATTTATAGCGCCGCATTCATTTTTCGACCCGGCACATACGACGAACAATTTCATGCGCTCAATGCACTGATCGAGGCCGCGGCCCGTGCCAACCCCGGTTTCATCGAATCGAGCACATGGTTTTCGACCGATGGCTCGCGGGTCAATGCCACTTATTACTGGACCGACCTGGAATCATTGAAGGCATTTTCCGATCACCCGGCACATCTCGAAGCCAAACGCTTGTACGCAAACTGGTACGAGGGCTACCAGGTGGTGATCTCAAAAGTGGAACGGATTTACGGCGACGGTCACATCGAAAGTGCGATTGGCCGGTGTTCATCGCTGTCGCGCGATGCCTGATCGAACGCTTCCTTTGCGCGGGACCTAGCAGCCTGTCGGACTTGACCGGTCGTAGCGAGGGAAAGCCGGTTGGAGTCAGATTTTTCGATCTTTTGAGGCCAATAGTGCGTCTATTTAACGATAAAGAGCGAAGAATCTGGCCCAATCCAGCTTTTCCGCAGTAGATCGGCGTTAAGTCCGACAGGCTGCTAGACAAAGGAAGTTTCCAAAAGCAATGCAAGGTCCACCTTTTGTACTAAACTAGCGCATCAACTGTTCGGCCATCACCGGTCGATTCGATCTCGTTCACCACACTCTGGCTTATAACTCCTTAAATGTTTAAACGATTGCGCGGTCTTTTTTCCAACGACTTGTCCATTGATCTGGGTACAGCCAATACGTTGATTTTCGTTCGCGGCCAGGGCATCGTGCTCAACGAGCCATCGGTCGTTGCCATTCGCATGGACCGCGGCCCCGGCGGCCCCCAGAGCGTGGCCTCGGTCGGCATCGAGGCCAAGCAGATGCTGGGCCGCACGCCCGGCAACATCCGCACGGTACGGCCGATGAAGGACGGCGTGATCGCCGACTTCGACATGACCGAGCAGATGCTTCAGCATTTCATCAAGAAGGTCCACGCCAGCCGTTTTCTTCGTCCCAGCCCGCGCGTGCTGGTTTGCGTGCCCTGCTCTTCGACCCAGGTCGAACGGCGCGCAATCAAGGAATCGGCCGAAGGCGCCGGCGCGCGCGAGGTGTTTTTGATCGAAGAGCCGATGGCCGCGGCGATCGGTGCCGGCATTCCGATCCACGAAGCGCGTGGCTCCATGGTGCTCGATATCGGCGGCGGCACCTCCGAGGTCGCGGTGTTGTCGTTGAACGGCATCGTCTACTCGGCTTCGGTGCGGGTCGGCGGCGATCATTTCGACGAGGCAATCATCAACTACGTGCGCCGCTCCTACGGCACGCTGATCGGCGAGGCGACCGCAGAAAGAATCAAGCTCGAAATCGGATGCGCCTACCCGCTCAACGAGACCCGCGAAATGGAAGTTTCCGGGCGCAACCTGGCCGAAGGCGTGCCCAAGATGGTGACGCTGAACTCCAACGAAGTGCTCGAGGCCCTGACCGAATCGTTGTCCGGGATTACCAGCGCGGTCAAGAATGCGCTGGAACAGACACCGCCCGAACTGTGCGCCGATGTCGCCGAAACCGGCATCGTGCTGACCGGCGGCGGTGCTTTGCTCAAGCAACTCGACAAGCTGTTGATGGAAGAAACCGGCCTGCCGGTCATCATCGCCGAAGACCCGCTGACCTGCGTCGCCCGCGGCGGTGGCCGGGCGCTGGAAATGATGGACGAAAATCGCGGCGATTTCTTCTTCCCCAACTGAGCCGCATGAGAACGCCAGTCCGCCTCAGCCGTGAATAGATCGTCGCCGGCGCAACGCGGTGCGTTGCTTGAAGCCGCCGGCGGTACCGCGCGGCTGATGTTCTACACGCTGCTGGCGATCACCTTGATGGCGCTGGATTTTCGCGGCCGCTACGTCGATCGCTTCCAGCAGCTGGCAGGCTCGGTGGTCGAACCGCTGTTCTGGGCCGTCGACCTGCCGTTTTCCGGAACCCGGGAACTGCTTGAAAACTTTTCTTCGCGCGAACAACTGCATGCCCGAGTCGATCGACTCGAAGCCGAAGGCCTGCAAGCCCAGGCCGGCCTGGGCCGGCTGCGCGACCTGGAAGCCGAGAACCGGCAGTTGCGCGCGCTGCTCGGGGCCAGCCGTCCGGCCGACCTGCAGTTTGTCGCGGCCGAGCTTGCCAGCATCGACCTGGACCCGTTCGCGCACCGGGTGATGGTCAAGCGCGGCCAGGCCGACGGCATCCGGGCCGGCATGCCGGTCATCGATGCCCAGGGCGTCATGGGCCAGGTCGACCAGGCGTTTCACAGGATGTCGCGCGTCATCCTGATTTCCGACCCCGACCATGCCCTGCCGGTGCAGATATTGCCCAACGGGGAACGCACCATTGCCTACGGCACCGGCACGCTCGACCGGCTCCGCCTGACCGACCTGCCGATGAATACGCCGGTCGCGGTAGGCGACCAGGTCGTGACCTCCGGTCTCGGGGGCCGCTTCGCACCCGGTCTGCCGGTCGGCCAGGTCGTTTCGATGTCGCGCGTATCGGGCCAGGCCTTTGCCACCGCCGAGGTGCAAACGCTGTCGGCGATGGCCCGCAACCGCATGGTATTGATTGTCGAAATGCTGCCACATCCCGAGGCCGATCCGGCGCCGCTGCCCGGATCCGAACCGGAAATCGACGAGACCGAACCGGGCCCACCGCCTTCGGAAACCGCGCAACTTGCCGGCGAGGATGATCCATGAAGCGCGGCAATTCCTTTCTTCCGTTCGTTTCGCTGGCGCTGGCGCTGCTGCTGACCATCATGCCGCTGCCCGGCATGTTCGACGCATGGCGCCCCTACTGGGTGGCACTGGTGATGATCTATTGGCACCTGGAATCCGATCATCTGCGCGGCCTCGGCCACGCCTTCGCCATCGGCATCGTGCTCGACCTGGTCACCGGCACGCTGCTGGGCCAGCACGCCCTGGGGCTGGTCGTGATCAATTTCCTGGTCGCGAAATTTCGCAACAGGATCCGCTTTTTCCCGCCCTGGCAACAGGCGCTGGCGGTGGGCGCCCTGCTGTTCAACGAGCGCATCGTGCAACTCTGGATCATCGGCCTGCTGCAACGCGGCTGGCCCGACTGGAGCTGGTGGCTGCCGCCAATCGCCGGCATGCTGATCTGGCCCTGGATGTTTCTGCTGCTTGACGCCGCGCGCTGGCGCAGCCGGCAAAGCCACAGCCGATGATCACGGCGCAGCAACAACGCCCGCTCCACCAGGCCGATTCGCAACGCCGCCTCGACCGTCGGCTCTGGCTGATGACCGCGTTCATGCTGCTGGCGATGCTGCTGTTGCTGGCGCGTTTTGCCCAGCTGCAGTTGGGCGACCACGACGCCTACGCCGCACGCGCCGAGAACAACCGCGTCCGGCTGCAGGCGATTGCACCCAACCGTGGCCTGATCCTGGACCGAAACGGCGAGATATTGGCCGAAAACCGACCCGCCTACCGGCTGATCATGGTGCCCGAGCGGGTTGCCGACACCGGTGCTGCACTCGATCAGGTCGATCGACGGGTCGGGCTCAGCAAGCGCGAACGCGAGCAGTTTCAGCTCGAGTTGCTGCGCAATCGTCCATTTCAGCCGGTCACGGTCAAATCCAACCTGAGCGAGGAGCAGGCGGCGCGGCTGGCGCTGGACCGTCACCAGCTCGACGGTCTCGAGGTCGAACCCTATCTGACCCGGCATTACCCGCACGGCTCGGCGCTGGCGCACGTGGTCGGCTACGTCGCCCGGCTGGACGAATCGGATCTGCAGCGCCTGGATGCCGGCAATTATCGCGCCAGCACGCACACCGGGAAAATCGGCATCGAGCGCTACTACGAGGACCGGCTGCACGGCACCACCGGCGTCGAACGCGTTGAAACCAATGCCCAGGGGCGCATGGTCAGCGTGCT
This sequence comes from Wenzhouxiangellaceae bacterium, assembly GCA_032251235.1. Classification (GTDB taxonomy): domain Bacteria; phylum Pseudomonadota; class Gammaproteobacteria; order Xanthomonadales; family Wenzhouxiangellaceae. Next base: position 42,693 of record JAVVET010000005.1, on the reverse strand, counting down.
CGAACGAACCAACCCGATCCCGGGCGAGGACCTGCGCCTGACCCTGAGCCTCGAGCTCCAGCAAGCCGCACTCGAGGCGCTGGGCGACCACCCGGGCGCGGTCGTGGCCGTGGAGATTGCAAGCGGTGAAATCCTGGCGCTGGTCAGCAAACCGGGCTTCGACCCCAATTTATTCGTCGGCGGCATCGACCAGCAACAATACAGCGCGCTGCTGGACTCGCCGTACCGGCCGCTGTTCAACCGCTTTTTGTCCGGCGGCTACGAGCCGGGATCGACGATCAAGCCATTCATCGCCCTGGCCGGACTGCAGGCTGGAAAAATTACGCCGGAAAGCCGCGTTTTCTCCAGCGGCGGCTTCCGCCTGCCCGGCCATTCACGCGAGTATCGGGACTGGCGCCGGGGCGGTCATGGCTGGGTCGACCTTAAAAGCGCGCTGGAAGAATCGGTCAATACCTATTTCTACGACCTGGCCAACAACCTCGGCATCGACCAGATTTCGCGCGAATTGGCCTTGTTCGGCTTCGGCCAGCCCACCGGCATCGATCTGCGCGGCGAGTTCGACGGCGTGCTGCCCAGCAGAGGCTGGAAAAGACGGGCATTGAACGAGGCCTGGTTTCCCGGCGAAACCGTCATCACCGGCATCGGCCAGGGCTTTATCGTGGTCACGCCGCTGCAGCTGGCCTACGCCACGGCGGTGCTGGCCGGCCACGGCAAGGCCGCCCCGCCGCGGCTGGTGGCGCTGGAACCGGCGGCGCGCGCGGTGACGCACAATTCGAATGACTGGGATGCCGTGTTTGCCGGCATGCGCGCGGTCGTCCACGGCAGCCGCGGCACGGCCCGCGCCATTGCCTCGGGCCTGCCGGTTGAAATCGCCGGCAAGACCGGCACCTCCCAGGTTTTCGGCAGGCCCAGGGACGAGACCGAAATCGAAATCGAGCCCGATGAGCGGCCCTGGTTTCTGCGCAACCACGCGCTGTTTATCGGCTTCGCGCCGTTCGAGCAGCCGCGCATCGCAATCGCCGTTGTCGCCGAACACGGCGGCGGCGGCTCTTCGGTGGCGGCTCCCGTGGCCGGCCAGGTGCTGGCCAGGGCGCTGGAGGATGGCTGGTGAACCTGCGCTGGCTGGTTTTCGAGTTTCGCAATCAGCCGTTCCGGCTCGATCCGGTGCTGACCGGCCTGCTGCTGGTGCTGATGCTGTTTGGCCTGATGGTGCTCTACAGCGCCACCGACGGTGACATCTCGATGGTCTGGCGCCAGGCGATCCGACTGGGGCTGGGGCTGTTCCTGATGTTTCTTGCCAGCCAGATCCCGCCGAACTGGTATCGACGCTGGGCCGTTTGGGTTTACCTGGGTGGCGTCGGCCTGCTGGTTGCGGCCATTTTTTTCGGCGTCGGCCGCGGCGCAAACCGCTGGCTGGATATCGGCCTGATCCGGTTCCAGCCATCGGAGGTCATGAAAATCGGCGTGCCGCTGATGCTGGCCGCCTGGCTGCACCGAAAGCCGTTGCCGCCGAGGTTTTTTGATTTTTCCATGTGCGTGCTGCTGATCGCGCTGCCGATGCTGCTGATCGCAAGCCAGCCGGACCTGGGCACCTCGCTGCTGGTGGCCGCCGGCGGCGGCATGGTGCTGTTTTTGTCGGGCGTACGCTGGCGCTGGATCTTTCTGGCGCTCGCCGCTGCCGGCGGCGCGGCACCTTTCCTGTGGAACCTGCTGCACGACTACCAGCGCAACCGCGTGCTGACCTTTCTCAACCCCGAGTCCGACCCGCTGGGCCAGGGCTGGAACATCATCCAGTCCAAGATTGCCGTCGGCACCGGCGGACTGAGCGGCCGCGGATGGATGGACAGCACCCAGTCGCGTCTGGAGTTCCTGCCGGAACCACATACCGATTTCATTCTTGCCGTACTGTCCGAAGAATTCGGCTTCATCGGCGTCGCCTTCATGCTGATTTTGTATGCACTTATCCTGCTGCGCGCGGTCTATCTTGCAGCGCAGGCCCGCGACCTGTTCGGCCAGATGCTGGGCGCAAGCCTGGTCTTTCTGTTTTTCGTCTACCTGCTGGTCAACGCCGGCATGGTCAGCGGCGCCATGCCGGTGGTCGGTGTGCCGCTGCCGCTGGTCAGCTACGGCGGCACGTCGGCGGCAACGCTGTTGACCGGCTTCGGTATTATCATGAGCGTCTACAGTCGTCGAAAAATGATGTCGGCCTGACCTTCCCTGTTGCACTTTGTCACGAGATTGGCGGATGAATTTACGATGCGAAAACTGATTTTTTTAACCGGATTCACGATTCTGCTGGCCGGCTGGGCAGCAGCCCAGCCACATCCCGGCGCGGCCGAATTCGCCGAGCGGGCCGCGGCCGAACACGCCATCGATATCGAGCATATCCGCAGCACGCTGGCCCAGGCGCGCTACCAGCAGTCGATCATCGATGCGATTACCCGTCCGGCCGAGGCCAAGCCCTGGCACGAATACCGGAAAATCTTCGTGCACCAGCCGCGAATCGACGGCGGCGTGGAATTCTGGAGGGCCAATCGGAGCCTGGTCGACAAGGTCGCGTCGGAATTCGGCGTTGCCGCCGAATTCGTGCTGGCCATCATCGGCGTGGAAACCAATTACGGGCTCATCACCGGCAATTACCGGGTGCTCGATGCGCTCGTCACGCTGGGTTTCTACTACCCGAAACGCGGCGATTTCTTCGCCAGCGAACTGGGGCATTTTTTCCGGCTCAGCCAGGAAGAGGGGCTGCCGCTCGATGAAATCAAGGGCTCCTACGCCGGTGCCATGGGGCTGGGCCAGTTCATCCCGTCCAGCTACCGGGCCTACGCGGTCGACTTCGATCAATCCGGTGCGCGCGATTTATGGCGCTCGCTGCCCGATGCGCTGGGCTCGGTGGCCAACTATCTGAAAGTGCATGGCTGGCAGGACCGTCAGCCCACGGTCCTGCGGGTGACCCACATGCCCGACGGTATCGACGAAAGCTTTCCGGTCAAGCCGGCGCACACGCTGGAGAAACTGCGCGCGCTGGGCATCGAATTCCAGGCCGGCGAACTGGCGCCCGAGACCCCGGCCACGGTGATCGAGCTGGAGGCCGCCGACGGCCCCGAGTTCTGGATCGGCTTGAACAACTTTTACGTCATCACCCGCTATAACCGGTCGCCGCTGTACGCCATGGCGGTCACGCAGCTGGCCGACGAACTGAAGCGCCAGGCGCAAAAGATGCTGGCGCAGGCCGAATGATGAAACCGGTCGCGACGCTTGTTCTGGTGTTGCTGGCCGGCGGGCTGCTCAGTGCCTGTGGTTCGCGCGACGCGCGCGACGGCGCCGGCCAGCCGATCGACGCCGAACGCATCGAGGTGCCGAAACCGCGAGCCGAGGCGCGCGCGCGCTACGGCAACCATTCGCCGTACCAGGTCAACGGCAAAACCTACCGCGTATTACCTTCGGCCGATGGTTATCGCGAACGTGGACGGGCTTCGTGGTACGGCAGCAAATTTCATGGCCGGGCCACCTCCTCGGGCGAGCCGTTCGACATGTACAAGGTCTCGGGCGCTCACAAGACGCTGCCCTTGCCAACATGGGTTGAGGTCACCAACCTCGACAACGGCCGCACGCTGGTGGTCCGGCTCAACGACCGCGGCCCGTTCAAGGAAGGTCGCATCATCGACCTCTCCTACGCCGCGGCCATCAAGCTGGGCGTGCTCGAAGCGGGTACGGCGGCGGTCGAAGTTCGCGCCATCACTTTCGACGATGCGGCGATCGAGACCGTCATCAGCCCGATGTCGGTGCCGGTGGAACTCCAGACCGGGGCATTTTCGGACCGCGACACGGCGCAGCGCCAGGCGCGCAAACTCGGCGAGGCCGGCATCGACAATGTTCGCGTGCGCCGGGGCCGGGTCAACCGCGATACCATCTGGCGGGTTCGGATCGGGCCGGTCCACGATCCCGGTCACGCCCGCACACTGGTGAGAAAACTCCTGGACCTGGGGCTGGAAACCCCGGTTTTCGTCTACCCTTGAACGCGCGGCCTTGCCGTGGCGTCAAATCATTAAATTACCAGGCAACTTGATGAACTTCAGACTCGTCTTCACCGCAATCCTGGTCGTCATGCTGGCGACGCTTCGAATGGCCGCAGCCCAGGTGCCGGCGCCACCCGAGTTGGGTGCAACAAGCTATGTCCTGATGGACTTCCACTCACGTGAACTGCTGGCCGACAAGCAGCCCGAACTGCGCGTGGAGCCCGCCAGCATCACCAAGCTGATGACCAGCTACGTGGTGTTCCGCGAACTCGCCGCCGACCGCCTCGAGCTCGACGATATGGTCAGGATCAGCGAAAAGGCCTGGCGCACCGGCGGCTCCCGAATGTTCATCGAGGTCGACACCGAAGTCAGCGTCGAGGACCTGTTAAAGGGCGTGATCATCCAGTCCGGCAACGACGCCAGCGTCGCGCTGGCCGAACACGTGGCCGGCTCCGAGGAGGTTTTCGCGCAGATGATGAACGCCGAGGCCACGCAACTGGGCATGCAGAACACCCATTTCGTCAACGCCACCGGCTGGCCGCACGCCGACCATTACACCACGGCGATCGACATCGCCCGGCTGGCGCGCGCGCTGATCGCAGAATTTCCGAAGTTCTACGCCTGGTATTCGGTACGCGAATTCAGCTACAACGGCATCACCCAGTCCAACCGCAACCGCCTGCTGTGGCGCGACCCGAGCGTCGACGGGCTCAAGACCGGCCACACCGAGGCGGCCGGCTATTGCCTGGCAACCTCGGCCGAACGCGACGGCATGCGCCTGATCAGCGTCGTGATGGGCACCGCCAGCGAAGACGCACGGGCCGCAGCCAGCCAGTCATTGCTGAACTTCGGCTTCCGCTTCTTCGAAACCTTCAAGCTGTACTCGGCCGGCGAAGTGGTTGCAACGGTACCGGTGTGGAAAGCCGCGGTCGACGAAATGCAGCTTGTCGTCGACCGCGATATCTACGCCAGCGTGCCGCGCGGCAGGCAGGACGAGCTTGCCGCCGAACTGCAGATTCCGGCGCAGTCGATCGCACCGTTCGCCCAGGGCCAGAACTATGGCGAGCTACAGATTCTTTTCGACGGTGAGATCCGAATCCAGCAGCCCTTGACCGTGCCCGAGGAGATCCCGGCCGCCGGCTGGTGGGGCCGAACCACCGACGGCATCAGCCTGTGGTTCTCGGGCCTGCTGGGATCCGACGACTAGTGTCGACTTGAAGGAACCCGACATGGAGCTCGACGATCAGGGCAACCTGAAATTCCCGTGCCGCTATCCGGTCAAGGCCATGACCCATGCCGACCGGGCTGCAACGGCCCGGGTCCTGGAAGTCATCGCGCGCCACGACGTCGGCTTCGACCCGGCCAGCGTGCAGGTCAGACCCAGCCGAAACGGCCGCTTCCAGAGCATTACTGCAGAAATCCAGGCCGAATCGCGTGATCAGCTGGAAACAATTTACGCCGATCTTCGAACGCTGGATATCGTCGTCATGACGCTATGACCCGGCCCTCGAAAGTGCTCGTGCGCGAACTCGGCTGCCAGCCCTATCAGCAGATCTGGACGGCGATGCGCGCGCTGACCGATCAGCGCGGCGCCGATACGCCCGACGAGATCTGGTTGCTCGAACATCCACCGGTTTTCACCCAGGGCCTGGCCGGAAAGCCCGAGCATGTGCTCGATCCCGGCGAAATTCCCGTGATTCAAAGCGACCGCGGCGGCCAGGTGACATACCACGGCCCCGGCCAACTGATCGTGTATCCACTGTTCGACCTGGAACGACTCGGAATCGGCATCCGCAAGCTGGTGACCACGCTCGAAGAAGTCGTCATCCGGCTGCTCGACGATGACCAGCTGACAGGCTCGCGCAAGCCGGGTGCGCCGGGCGTATTTGTCGACGGCGCCAAGATCGCATCGATCGGGATGAAGGTTCGGCGCGGCTGCACCTTTCACGGCCTGGCCTTGAATCTCGATCTCGACCTGGCGCCGTTTTCCCGCATCAACCCCTGCGGCTATGCCAACCAGCCGATGACACGGCTGTGCGATCATGCGGTGCTAGAAGGCGGTATCGTTGGGGTCGGACAGCGGTTTACAGCGACGCTGGCCGATTTGATTGGAATTGACTGGGTGATCGAAGCAGGACATGATGATGATCATCCGCTGCATTCGCTGCTCGATTGCTCCGACGCAAAAACCCGGCAGGCATCGACGCAGCCTCGCCGGCCAGTTTCGGAGCCAAACGATCGTTAGCGTCAAACGCTGCCGCGGCGCTTTTTAGGCACATGAGCGGCGTCGATATCTGAAATTTCGAGGCAAATCGATGAAACAAAGACTAGCGAACACGGGTCCTAAATAGTCATGAAAATGAAAATTGCCTGTTTGACAGCATTCCTCGCGGCCCTGGCCTTTGCCGGTACGGCCAGTGGTGCAGCGGAACCAGCCTTCCAAAACCTGGAACCGACCACCGAGCAGCGCTTTACCACGCGCCTGGCTTCACGCTTTCTGACCAGTTATCACTACGAACGTCAAAAGCTCGACGATGCGCTTTCCGAGCGCATCTTCGAGCAATACCTGGAAATGCTCGACCCCGGTCGAATGTATTTTCTGCAATCCGATATCGACGGACTGCAGCGCTACCGCACGCACCTGGACGACGCGCTGAAATCGGCCGAAATCGATCCTGCGTTCCTGATCTTCGACATTTATCGCAAGCGCGTCGAGCAGCGAATCGAGCACGCCCGGGGCTTGCTGGACCAGGAATTCGATTTTACCGTCGACGAGCGCTACACCTATGATCGAGAAAAAGCCGAGTGGGGCCAAAGCGAGGCCGAACTCGATGAATTGTGGCGCACGCGGGTCAAGAACGACTGGCTCGGCCTCAAACTGGCCGAACGCAAGGTCGACGACATCCGCGAGACCCTCGACGGGCGTTACAAAATGATCGACAAGCGCGTCGGCGAATTCAACGGCGACGATGTTTTTCAGATCTTCATGAACGCTTTTGCCCACTCGATCGAACCGCACTCGTCATACATGTCGCCACGATCTGCCGATAATTTCGAGATTTCGATGAAGCTTTCGCTCGACGGCATCGGCGCACTGCTGAGCAGCGAAAACGAATACGTCGAAGTCCAGGAAGTCGTCACCGGCGGCCCGGCCGATCTCGATGGCCGGCTGCAGGCCGGCGACCGGATCATCGGCGTTGCGCAGGACGACGAGGATTTCGTCGACGTTGTCGGCTGGCGGCTCGATAACGTCGTCGACCTGATCCGCGGCGAACGCGAAACCCGGGTACGGCTGGAAATTCTGCCGGCCGAAACCGGCATGAAGGGTCCGCCCGAGGTCATCGACATCGTGCGCAACGAAGTCAAGCTCGAGGAGCAGGCGGCCCATGCATCGATCGAAGAAGTGGACATCGATGGCAAGACCCAGCGCATCGGCATCATCGACCTGCCGGTTTTTTACGTCGACTTCAAGGGCCGGGCGCGCAATGAACCCAATTACCGTTCCAGCACGCGAGACGTGCGCCGGCTGATCGAGGAACTCGAAGCCGATGGCGTCGACGGGCTCGTGATCGACCTGAGAAACAACGGCGGCGGCGCCCTGATCGAGGCCACCACCATGACCGGCCTGTTCATCGACGAAGGACCCGTGGTCCAGGTTCGCGATGCCGGCGGACGGATCAACGTCGAAGAAGATCTCGAACCCGGCGTGGCCTGGGACGGGCCACTTGCGGTGCTGGTGAACCGGGCCAGCGCGTCGGCTTCGGAAATTTTCGCCGCCGCGATCCAGGACTACGGCCGCGGCATCATCATCGGCGAACCGACGTTCGGCAAGGGCACGGTGCAGAACCTGTTCAACCTCGACAACTACGCCAATTCCGACGACAAGCGGCTGGGTCAGATCAAGCTGACCATGGCGAAGTTTTTCCGCATCGACGGCGGCTCGACCCAGGAGCGCGGCGTACTGCCCGATATCGAACTGCCAAGCTACGGCGACCCTGCCGAATACGGCGAGAGCGGGCTCGACTATGCGCTGGCCTGGAGCGAAATCGAGCGGGTCGATTTCAAGCGGGTGGCCGACCTGTCGCCGCTGATCACGGCCGCGCGCGAACGCCACATGGCCCGGCGCGAGTCCAGCGAAGAGCTCAAGTCCCTGCTGCAGGATTTCGAACGGTTCGCCGAACTCGAGCAGCGCCACAGCGTTTCGCTGCTGGAATCCGAGCGCATCAAGGAACAGGAAGAAGCCGAGCAGCGCAGAGCCGCGCGCTTTGCCCTCGCCGATCCCGACCACAGCGGACTCGGCGACATCGAAATGGCTGATGGCGAAGGCGGCGACGCCCCGACCGATAACGACCAGGGCGATTCGGAAAGCGAGCAAGAACCCCAAGGCCCGGACATCATGTTGAAAGAGTCGGCGCGCGTACTGGCCGACCTGATCGAACTCGATCGAGACCAGCATCGGCTGGTTCAGGTCCAGAGCCCGCTGGAACCGGGTTCCGTGCAGTAATTCCGCTGCCCCCCGCAAACACCTGAAAGCAGTTCCTGTCGCGGTCGCGGCAGGAACTGTCGAACCGACAAAAGGCCGTCGCTCTTTGAGCTTGCGCAGGCCTTGGAGTCGAGTCGGCTCCGTTTGGGCTTCGGCCCGGCAGGTTCCGGCTGCCATGAAGCTTCACGATCCAGTATCCTGCCAACGTGCAAGATGCCGCCGCCACTTCCCTGCCTGCTTCCGATTCGACGGCCTGTCCCGGCGTCGTGCAGGTGGCCGTGCCGGTGCCCTTGTACCGATTGTTCGATTATCTGCCGCCGCCGGAACAGCTTTCGCCGGGCCGGGGCTCGCGCGTTCTGGTCCCGTTCGGTCGGCGCATGCTGGTCGGCATCGTCGTCGGGCAGCGGCCGCCGCTCGACGACAGCCAGCTCACGCTCAAGCCGATCGAACAGGTGCTCGATTACGAACTGATCGACAACGAACTGCTCGGCGTGCTGGAATGGACGACCGGCTATTACGCCGCGCCGCCGGGCGAACTGGTCGGACACATCCTGCCCCGGGCACTGAGAAAAACAATTGCCGTGCGCGCGCCGCCGCCGGGCTGGTTCCGGATCACTGAAAAAGGCAAAGCTGCGGAGCTTGACCGGGCACCGCGCCAGGCCAGGGTCCAGACTTTGCTTGGATGCCGGCCGCTGCAGCGCGAAGCACTGCTGGCCGACGGCGCCAGCGCAGACGCGCTCCGAAGAATGCTCGCCGCCGGATTGATCGAGGCCTGCACGCGCCCGTCGGCTGTACCGCAGCCGGGCCCCGAACTGAATCGCGATCAGCGCCTGGCGCTGGCCAGGATTCTTCGAGCACGCTCACGCTTCCAGGCGCTGGTACTGGCCGGCGTCACCGGCAGCGGAAAGACCGAAGTCTACCTGCAAGCGGCACGTCACCTGCTGCGGCGCGGCCGGCAAATCCTGATCCTGCTGCCCGAAATCGGCCTGACGCCGCAGTTCGTGCGCCGCCTCGAGTCGCGCCTGGGGCACCCGGCCTGGGTCTACCACTCCGGACTTTCCGACGGCGAACGACTGGCGACCTGGCAGGCCGCGCAAGACGGCACAGCGCGGTTGCTGGTGGGCACACGCTCGGCGGTCTTCCTGCCGCTCAGGGCGGCCGGCCTGATCGTCGTCGACGAAGAGCACGACAGCTCGTTCAAGCAATTCGACGGCATGCGCTATCACGGCCGCGACGTGGCCGTGCTGCGCGCCAGCCGGCTGGGTATTCCGATCGTGCTGGGCTCGGCCACGCCTTCACTCGAAAGCCTGCTCAATTGCGAGCGCCAACGCTATCAGCTGCTCGAACTGCCCAAGCGCGCCGGTACCGCAGCACAACCGCGCTGGCATATCCACGACCCCTGCGGCCAGCCGATCGAGGATGGCCTGACCGAGGAGCTCAGGAAACGGATCCGCGCGCGCCTGGAAATGGGCCAGCAGGTGCTGATCTATCGCAACCGCCGCGGTTTCGCGCCGGTGCTGATGTGCAACGAATGCGGCTGGCAGGCCGATTGCGATCATTGCAGCGCGCATCTGACCTGGCATCGCGGCGCACGAAGACTGAACTGCCATCACTGCGGTTCCTGGCGGGCCGCTCCGCCGCGCTGCCCGGAATGCCAGTCGCCGCAGCTCGAAGCACTCGGTGCGGGCACCGAGCGGATCGAGGCAGCGATGGAGCAGCATTTCCCGGACTACCCGGTATTGCGCGCCGACCGCGATCGCATTCGCAAGCGCGAGGATTTCGAGCAGCTACTCGACCAGGTCTCGACCGGCAAGCCGTGCATCCTGGTCGGCACCCAGATGCTGGCCAAGGGTCATCACCTGCCCGGCATTGGTCTTGCCATCATCCTCGATACCGACCAGTTGCTGTTCAGCGCCGACTTCCGGGCACCCGAAAGGCTTTCCCAGGCCGTGGTCCAGGTAGCCGGACGGGCCGGACGCGAACAGCCCGGCGAATTCATATTGCAAAGCCGTCATCCCGAACACCCGTTGATCCAGATGCTGGCCAACAGCAATTACCTGAGCTCGGCCAAACTGCTGCTCGAGGAACGCAAAATGGCCGACCTGCCACCGTGCTGGAGCCTGGCGATGCTGCGCGCCGAATCGCGCGACCCGGCGCAGGCGCGCGATTTCCTTGCATCGCTGGTTCCTGCCATCGATACGCGACGCATCCGCATCGCCGGGCCGCTGGCGGCAATCCTGCAGCGTCGAGCCGGCTACTGGCGCTACCAGTTATGGATGATGGCCGAAAACCGGAAAGCGCTTTCGCGTGAAATCCAGGCGCTGATCAAACAAATCGAAGGCATGCCGGCCGCGCGACAGCTGCGCTGGCACTTCGATGTCGACCCGCTCGAACTCTGAACCCGGTTAACGTCCGCTGGCATATTGCCGTTCGCACGGGGCCTGGCCCGGCCCGGCCCGGTCAATAGCGATTTTGCGACCGCGTGCGGCCGAAAGGCACGAGACCGATCACCGGCCAATCCGACAGGCTCGCGGGTTCGGCTCCGGCGCGCTCAGCCGTCCGAGTCGTCTTTGGCCTTGAGCCGGATCACGGTTTCAGCCGACTCGGCGCTGTCGCGCGACCGCGGTGGGTTGACCCAGTAGACATCGATACCCTGGCTGCGCGAGGCGCCGACGACCTGATTGACGTAGTGGTTGGAGCCGGAAAGCTCGTCACGAGCGTAATGGGGCTCCGGACCGGTTGCACATGCGGTGAGAAAACCTGCAGCCGCGACTGCCGCCATCCATCGAAGGTTTTTGAACGTGGGCTGTTTCAACATGACAAAGCGCTCCTGCCGATTTTAGGCGTTGACTCATCATTGTCGGGAAAATAATACACCCGTCGCGCAGTCGTTCACAAAAAACCACCATGCCGCCTTCGCAATCGATTCGTCGCGAGTCGGCTCCTGGTCATTCGGTATGGCGTTTTTTTTCGACCGGGCGCAGCGGAAAGGCAGTCACCTGTACAGCAAGCATGCGCCTGGCGCCGAAACGCTGCCGATGCACGGGCTTGCGGTGGCAGAGGTGATGAACGAGGATGGATCATACTGCAAGCGCTCGACAGCACGATATCGAAGCCGCTGGCAAGCGGTCAAGCCCTCTCAGCGCTGCCAGACCGTGCCGCCGCGGCGCGGATCGGCCGCCGCGGCGTGATCGGATACCGCCTGCACCCCGCCGAAATAAAGACTGTGCGGCGGCCAGCGGCGAACTTCGGCCATCGGCTGGTCTTCGAGCCAGGAAGCGGTTTGCGGCGGCCAGAAATCGGCGTCGATTTCCAGCGAAAGCCGCATCCCTTCGAGATGTACGCGCGGCGCACGAATGGCCTCGTCCAGGCCCATATCGAAATGCATCATGTTGCACACGACCTGCGCGATGGCAGTGCGGATTCGGTTGGAGCCACCGCTGCCCAGCATCAGCAAGCGCCCGTGCCGACTCAGCAGGGTCGGCGCAATCATCGACGACAAACGCCGGTTGGTCGGCCAGTTGTGAAATCCCAGCCGGTTGAGGTCCTGCTCGCCAAGCATGTTGTTGAGCATGAAGCCACAGCCGGGCACCGCGCGCGCGCAGCCCTCGCCATTGGTCAGGGTCATGCCGGCCAGGTTGCCGGCCGCGTCGCTGATGCTGATATGTGTCGTGCCTTTGGACGTTTCGAGCTTTGGTTCGACCAGTTTCTCGAACGATCGCATCAACAGGCGATCGCAGCGCAAGGTCTCCGGCCGCTCCAGTTCCAGCCGCCGATTTTCGGATTCACGCATCGCACCGATCAGCGCGTCCAGGTGCGCCGGGCTGCCGAATTCGGCATCGGCGGACAAGCGACGCTCCAGCGCGCGGGTCATCAGCGCCACCATCAGCCCGCCGAAGGCCGGCGGCGGGTTGGACCAGAGCTGCACTTCTCCAAGGCGCCACTTGATGGGACGCCGCCACGCCACGCGGTAGCCGGAAAGATCGTCGGGCCGAAGATGCCCGCCGCCGCGGGCCGACATTGCGCTGATGGCCGCGGCAATCTCACCGCGATAGAAAAGATCGGGACCACGGCAGGCCAGCTCTTCGATGCATCGGGCCAGGTCCCGGTTGACAATCCGATCGCCGAGGCCCGGCAATGCCGAACACGGCGCTTGCAGGCCAAAAATCCGGGCCGATTCAGCATTCGCTGTTACGATCGGCTCGAGAATAACCAGCGCCAGTGCCTGTGCGGCGTTCAGCTCCACGCCGTTGCGGGCCAGTTCGGTCGCCGGGGCGGCAAGCTCGGACATCGGCATCGAGGCGTAGCGGCGATGCAGTTCGAACAGGCCGGCAACCATGCCCGGCACGGCCACCGACGCCATGCCGACATGAAATTCCTGCACATCGGTGCCGAAATTGCCCTGGATCGGGTAAAAATCGATGCCGTCCAGGCGCCTGGCGCGCGGGGTCTGGGTAAAGAAATCCAGCAGCTGCGGCGACCGGCCGCGCAAGCGCAGCAGCGCACAGCCACCGCCGCCAGGCGAGCAGAAGATCGGTTCGGCTACGCAGGCCGACCAGGCAGCAGCAAGCAGCGCATCGACTGCATTGCCACCCGCCTCCAGAATGGCCGCGGCTGCGGCGGTCGTTTGCGGATGGCCGCTGGCGACCCGGGCGATGGAATCAGTCATATATCCTATTTTGCCGGATGCGGCGGAAAATGCGGTTTCGATATCCCGGATGCGGTCGGATCATGTCCGACCTGCGCGAAACGATGTCCGGCAAGCGCACGCACTCTATACTCCGGCATTGAATTTAATCATTGCATGGACCCATTGAACGGGTACCGGGAGTTGCTCGTGTTCAAGCGAATTTTTCTGATATTTTTTCTGCTCTCCACGCATGCTGCAGCCGAGATTCCGGCCGATGTGTCGCTGGAAACAGTGCCCGGCGTATCCGGCCTGTCGACGCCGCTGGGCATCAAACACGCCGCCGACGGCAGCGGCCGTTTGTTCATCGTCGAGCAGGGCGGCACGATCCGGGTCATCGGCGGCGACGGTACGCTGCTTGCAACGCCATTCGTCAACCTCGGCAGCCTGGTCACCAGCGGCGCCGAGCGCGGCCTGCTGGATATTGCCTTTCATCCGCTGTTTGTATCCAACGGCCTGTTCTACCTGCACTACTCGGCCGGCGCCAACCGGCCGGCCGGCACTGCCAGCGGCGACACCATCGTTGCCGAGTTCGTCGACAACGGCGACCCGGGGCTTCCCAACACCTCGCCCGAGCGGGTCATGCTGAGCGTGGCCCAGGATTTTTCCAATCACAACGGCGGCCAGATGCGTTTCGGCCCCGACGGCTACCTGTACATCGGCCTCGGCGACGGCGGCAGCGGCAACGATCCGTGCAACCGCGCCCGGACGCTGGACCCGGCCGATATCATCACCGGCAACGGCTGCCGATCGAATCCAAGCGTGGCGCTGCTGGGCAAGATGCTGCGCATCGACGTCGACCAGACCACGCCGGTCGGCGAGAACAACCTGTGCGCCGCGGCCGGCGACGGCTCGGCCGAGTATTCGATTCCGACGGAAAATCCATTCTCCGGCCGGGCCGACCGCTGCGGCGAGGTTTTACTGTACGGGCTTCGCAACCCGTGGCGATGGAGTTTCGACCGCGCCACGGCCGATCTGTGGATCGGCGATGTCGGCCAGAACACCTGGGAAGAAATCGACCGGCTCGCATGGCCGCTGGCCGGCGCCGACGACCTGGGCTGGAGTGTTTGCGAGGCCAGCTGGCTGCGCGGCTCGACCAGCACGCCGTGCAACCTGGCCGATTCGGTTCTGCCGGTGCTGGAATATCAACGCAACAACGGCAATTGTTCGGTCACCGGTGGCTACCGCTACCGCGGCCCCGTCACCAGCCTGCAGGGCCGCTACGTATACGGCGATTTCTGCAGCGGCAACGTCTGGTTCGCGCGCCAGGACGGCGGGGTTTGGCAGACCGAGCTGTTCCAGAGTATCGGCAGCATCCGTTCGTTCGGCGAGGACGAACAAGGCAAGCTATTCGTGCTTTCAGACAGCACGCTGTTGCGCTTTGCCGGCGAAACCACCGACCTGATCTTCGCCGACGGCTTCGAGTCCTCAGCCCGTTGATCGACCCGCCGGCCCGCTACGGCGGCATCCCACGCGCTTGGCGGTCAGGCCCATCACGCCCGGCTGTTGTTGACCGTCGGGTGAGCCGCTTACGCTGGTGCACTCGCTCGCAAAACACCGATGTACCGTTACGACGAGCAGGTGGCGAACACGGCGAGCTGACCAACGCGGGCGCCCGCCGGATTCGATCTACCCGATGGCCTCGAAGCGGTTTTCGTCGCGATTCTTGCGCACCTTGCGCGGATCCCAGATCCGTCCGTTCATGGCAATCCATACGCCGCTTGCCAGCGTCTGCACCGCACCCACGGCGCAGCCGATGTTGAAGACCGCGTCGGTACCGAGAAAGCGGGCCGGGTTGAGCGCGCCGGTCAGGACGATGACCCGGTCTTCGAGCCCGGCCAGCGACTGGGCGGTCTCGACCATGGTGTCGGTGCCGTGGGTGATCAGAAAATGGCGATCATCGGAGGCCTCCACGGCCTTGCGGATCAGGTCCCGATCGGCATCGTTCAATTCCAGCGAATCCTTGCGCAGCAAGGGCTGGATGTGCCAGCGAAACGCGCAGTGCAGGTCGGTCAGGATGCGCCCAATCGCCGGTTCGCCAATCTGGTAGTCGGATTTTTCATCAAAGTAGATCTTGTCGATCGTCCCGCCGGTGGTAATGATCTGTAATCGTTTCAATTCAGGAATTCCGTCGCAATTGGGAAAGTCCGGCACGATGCGCGGCCGGCGTACAGTTTGATATCCGGGCGCCGGTCGAATGTTAACGCTGATCGCTTGTTGTTACCCGATGCAAAAGCCGGCTTCAGTCGACCAATCGCTGTCCGAGGCCCCCAATGTCCAGGTCGGCCAGCAAAAACCGATTCTGCGCATAATGTCTGGCCGCGACCAGCGGCTGGTCGTTTTCGCGCGCCAGGCTGCGCTCGGCCAGTCCGGTCAATTCGACCAGCGCCGTAATCCGATACAGGTTCAGCGCCAGGACTCGCGCGTTGGCTTCCAGCACGCCGGCGTCGTTGTCCAGCCATTCCGGCACCCGGGCCAGTGCCGTGGCGCAACGCTGCGCCAATGCCGCGGTTCGCTCGTTGCCCAGTGCGCCGACGCGCTTGTGCATCGCCTGCAGCCAGGGCTCGATGCCGACGACATTCAGCGATCGCAACAAGTCCAGCGCCAGTACATTGGTCGTACCTTCCCAGATCGTCAGCACCTGCATGTCGCGCAACAGCACCGGCAAGCCGGTGTCTTCGACGTAACCGGCGCCGCCGAAGCATTCAAGCGTCTCCGAGGCCAGTGCCACCGCGTCGCGCGCGCTGCCGAGCTTGATCATCGGCGTAAGGATGCGCAGCAAGTCCGGGCTGGCCGGATCCTCTGCGTTTTCGACACGACCGAGTTCGGCCACCATCGCAAGCGTGGCACTGGAGGCGGCGGCAAAATCGGCCTCCATGTCGGCCAGCGTCCGGCGATGCAGCGGCTGGTCGATGAGCTTGCGGCCGAAAGCTTCGCGCCGCCTGGCGTAGCTTTTGGCCAGCGCAAGGCCGCGGCGCATCAGCGTACAGGCGGTCACCGCGTTCCAGGTGCGGGTCAGGTTCAGCATCGGTGTGATCGCGGCAACACCGCGCTCCAGCCCGCAAACCGGGATGGCCGGGGCGGCGTCCAGCCACAGTTCGGCGGTCGGCAGCTTGCGCGTGCCCAGCTTGTCCTTGAGGCGCAGAATTTCGATATTGCACAGCCGGCCGTCGGCATCGTGCGGCTCGACGTAAAACAGCGCCAGCCCGCGCGAGCCTTCCGGGTTGCCTTCGGGACGCGCCAGCGTCAGCGCCATTTCCGAGGTCGCGGCCGACGTAAACCATTTGCGCCCGGTCAGGCGCCACTGGCCGGATTCGTCCCGGCGCGCGGTCGTTTCGGTGCGGCTGACGTCCGAGCCGCCGATGGTTTCGGTCATCCACTGCCCGGAGGTCCAGAATTGCTCCGGATCGCGCGACAGCAGATGGCCCAGCGCGCGCTCTTTCAGTTCGGCGTTGCCGGCATCGCTGATGATCCGGGCCGCGCCATCGGTCATCGCCAGCGGGCAGCCGTAAAAATCGGTCGACGGGATAAACAGCCAGGCCCTGGCAAATTGCAGGGTTCGTGCGTACGCGCCTAGCGACGTGTCGTAGCCAACCGCGATCAGCCCGTATTCGGCCGCCCAGCGCTGCGCCTGCTGCCACACCGGGGTCAGTTCGATGTGGTCGATCCGTTCGCCCCAGGGGCTCCACTGGGTCAGCCGCGGCTCGTTGAGCCGGTCGGCCTGCTGCAGGCGGTACCATTCGCCGCCGGAGCGCTCGCCGAGTTCGGACAGGACCGCTTGCTGTTGGCCCAGCAGGGCTGGCGGAAGCTCGCATTCCAGCCACGCTTTCAGCAGCCAGTCCTGGTGGTATTCGTTGCCCAGTTCGGGTTCGGGCTGGACAAATGACAGGGATTGCTTGTCGGACATGACGATCAGCCGGTTGAGGTACGGCTCAAGTATATCGGTCCGAATTCGAATCCGGGCTTGAATTGGAATTCAATGTTCCGACTGGACTGGAGCGGCGGCTCGACATCAGCGCGCCGAAATAGACAGCGATCAGGCCGATTTCAAGCCATGCCGGCCAGTTCACAAGCGGGGCCAGCCAGACCTCGGCCACGGCAATGCAAAAATACGGCAGCAGGATCATGCCGCCGACCACCAGCGCCCGATGCCGCAGCCGCCAGACCGGCCATAGCGGCAGCAGCAGCGGCAACACCAGCAACGAGACCAGGATGGCCCGGTCGGGATTGGATGCCTGCAGCTGCCATCCAAAGCGGGCCAGCATCAAGCCAAGCAGCGCCAGCCAGGCCCAGCGAGTGGCCGTAACCGGGATCACAGGCGTGCCGCCAGCCCGGCCACGCGCGCGCCCAGCGCGCGCGCCAGGCGTCGCTCGGTTGGATCCGGCGCACGGTTGCTGTCGGGTCCCGACCAGTGGCTGGCCCCGTAAGGCGTACCGCCGGCGGCGGTCGTCAGCAAGCCCTTTTCGGTATACGGAATACCCACCATGAACATGCCGTGATGCAGCAGCGGGATCATCATCGACAGCAGCGTCGATTCCTGGCCACCATGCAGACTGGAGGTCGAGGTAAATACGCCCGCCGGTTTGCCGGCCAGCGTGCCGGAGAACCACTCGCTGCCGGTCGAATCCAGAAAATGCTTGACCGCCGCGGCCATGTTGCCGAAGCGCGTCGGGCTGCCCAGGATCAGCCCGGCACAGTCGTCGAGGTCGGCATGCTCGACCAGCGCCGGCCCGTCGTCGGACCGCTCGACGATTTTGGGCTCCAGCGCCGAGGTCATCGGCTCGACCGCGCGCAGGCGGGCCGCGCAGCCATCCACCGAATCGACGCCGCGGCAGATCTCGCGCGCCAGCTTCAAGGTGTTTCCGTGCACACTGTGGACCAGCACCAGGATTTCTTTCATGTCAAAGGATCTCGCAGACCGATTCCGGCGGACGACCGATGCGCGTTCGCCGGCCTGCCGTGACGATCGGGCGCTGCAGGAGCGCCGGATTGGCCGCCAGCGTTTCGAACAGCCGCGTCTCGTCGATTTCGTCGACGTCCAGCCCCAGCGCCTTCCAGGCCGCATCGCCGCTTCGCAGCAGTTCGCGCGGCGGGGCGTTGAGCCCGGCCGCAAGTCGCGCAATCGTCTGCGCGTCCGGCGGGGTCTTCAGATATTCGATGACCGTGGCCTCGACGCCGCGCTGCTCCAGCAGCTCGAGCGTAGCGCGACTCTTGGAGCAGCGCGGATTATGATAGACAGTTACTTGCATCCTGGTCTCCCGGTTGAATGCCTTGCTCGAACGACGCACGTGGTTGAATGAAGCATCTAGAAAATCGTCATCGCAATGACTCGAATCGACACTTACTGAAATTTCCCATGTTGAAACTTTCATGAATTCTGAAACATCGACGTCAACGCGGCCCGAGCGTGAACCCGGCCCCGTGGCCGCCCTGCTCGATCCGCACTGGCTCAAGGCCTTCGGCCGGCACCTGTGGCAGCACTTTCGGTCCGACCATTGCTTCGAAGCCGCGGCGGCCTTAACTTACACCAGTTTGCTGGCGCTGGTGCCGCTGATGGCCGTGATGCTGGGCGTGGTTTCGGCCTTTCCGGTGTTCGATTATGGCGTCGAGCAACTGCAGGACTTTATTTTCTCGAATTTCGTACCGGCCGCCGGCGATACGATCCAGGAATACCTGAATCAATTCATCAGCCGGGCCAGCGGCCTGACCGGCATGGGTACGCTGTTTCTCGTGGTCACGGCGGTCGTGTTGATGTCGACGATCGAGAAGATCCTGAACCGGATCTGGCGCGTCGACCAGCCGCGCCGGCCATCGAGCCGAATCATCGTCTACTGGGCCGTACTGACGCTGGGGCCGCTGCTGCTCGGCGCAAGCCTGGGCCTGACATCGTACGTTGCGGCGCTGCCACTGCTGGCGCCGGAGTTCGCACGCGGCTGGATCCAGGCCGGCATGCTGGCGTTGACCCCGTTCCTGGTGGCGCTGCTGGCGTTTACGCTGATTTTCATGATCGTGCCCAACCGCCGCGTCAGTTGGCACCACGCGCTGGCCGGCGCGGCATTTTCGGCGCTGGCCTTCGAAATCTCCAAACGGGGCTTCGTGTTGTATGTCAGCAACTTTCCGACCTACGAGAAGCTTTATGGCGCGCTGGCCGCAATTCCGATCTTCCTGATCTGGATTTACGTATCCTGGATCGTCATCCTGCTCGGCGCCAGCCTCTCGGCCGCACTGACAACGTTTCGCTTTCGACGCGTATCATGGCACTGGAATCCGCGCCACTACCTGCTATTGTGCATCCGCATCATCGGTCATTTGTGGCAGGCCCAGCGCCGCGGCAAGGCGCTTTCGTCGGCAAAGCTGCTGTCGCTTGAATTGGCCGCAACCGATACCGAGCTGCATCTGCTGCTGGGGCGCCTGCACGAAAACGAAATGGTTCAGCGTGACGACAGCGGCGACTGGTTCCTGAGCGTCGATCTTGCTGAGGTCACGCTCGATGAATTGTATCGCTCGATGCCGCTGGTGCTGCCGTTGACCGAAATCGAATCACTGCCTGAAAACAGCATCCATGACCAGAAACTCATCGAAGCCCTGCGCGAAATCCGCACCGTTGCCGGTCCGCTGTTCGAACAACCGTTAAAATCGTTTCTGGGCCGCGGCAAAGCCGACGCGAATTCCGTGAATCTCAAATCCAAAGCTGGAGCATCAACTTGATCCGTTTAGCCTTCGCTGCAACTTTCACCCTTCTACTGGCACTGGTCTCGATCACCGGGTGTTCGGAGCAGCAGGCCGCTGCCGCCGACGCCGGTGAAGCCGACGCCATCGAGTTCGAATTGCCGGACCTGGCAGGTCATAGCCGCAAGCTCAGCGACTGGCAGGGCCAATGGGTGGTGGTCAACTACTGGGCCACCTGGTGCGCGCCTTGCCGCAAGGAAATTCCGGACTTTTCCGAGATGCACGACTCGCGCGACGACATTACGGTGCTGGGCCTGGCCTTCGAGGACACCCAGGTCGAGGCCTTCGAGGAATTTCTGACCGAATACCCGGCCAGTTACCCGATTTTGCTGGTCGATGTCTACAACCCGCCCGAAGCACTGGGCGCGCCGCGCGCGCTGCCGACCACTTACCTGGTCAACCCGCAGGGCGAAATGGTCGAAACCTGGATCGGGCCGATTACCAGCGAAATCATCAAAAACCGTATCGACAACGGCTAGTCTGTACGACCGGGCCGTGAGGAGGCAGTGGTGCAATGACTTGTCGAAAGTTCCTGATATCCGGACGCGTTCAAGGCGTGTTCTTTCGCCAATCCACGCGCAGCAAGGCGCTCGAACTGGGGCTGACCGGACATGCGGTCAACCTCGATGATGGCCGGGTCGAGGTACTTGCCTGCGGCGCTGAAGACGCCGTCGAACAATTGTCCGAATGGCTCAAGCACGGTCCCGAACAGGCCAGCGTCGGACAGGTTTCATGCACCGAAGCCGACGAGCAGGAAGCGCCCGACGGGTTTGTAACGGCTTGATTGATCCGGCCTGGCCCTTCCGCGCCGGTCGTGCTCAACTGTGACCGCGCGGCCGGCCAATGCGCTCCAGGATGATCCCGGCCGCGGTCTGGGCGGCGTTGCAGGCCAGCGCATGGTGTATTTCCAGCGCACGGCGCTGAAACTCGGCCACCCGGGCAGGCCGGTCCAGCCAGTCTCGAACGTCGGCAAGCAGCTGGTCGGTGCTGGCCGCATGCTGGATCCGCTCGGGCACCAGCGAGGCATTGGCCAGCACGTTGGGCAGCGAGATCCAGCGTGACTTGACCAGCCGGAACATCCGTGCCATCCGGTAGGTCGAGGCCGCCAGGCAATAAAACACCACCATCGGCGTCTTGGTCAGCAAAGCCTCCAGCGTCACCGTGCCCGATGCGGCAAGTGCCACGTCGGCTGCCGCCAGGCCGCGGCGGGTCTGGCCGGTCAGGAGCCGAAAGCCCTGTTGCTCGGGATCGGCACCGGAAAACTGTTCAAATATCCGCCGGTGCCGGGCTTCGGCCAGCAACAACAACACTTGCACGCCGTTTTCGTCGATCAAGCGCCTGCCGACCTCGGAGACACGCTGCGCATGCAGGGCCAGTTCGCCGTCGCGGCTGCCCGGCAGCAGGGCCACGACCGTCGCATCCGGCGCCAGCGACAATTCAGCGCGGGCGGCGGCCCGGTCGGGCTTAAACGGCAGCACATCGGCCAGCGGGTGGCCGATAAAGCGGGCGTCGAGCCCGGCACGCTGGAACAGCGCCGGCTCGAACGGAAACAAGGTCAGAAGCAAATCCAGCGAGCGTGCGATTTTGGCAATGCGGTATTGTCGCCAGGCCCACACCGAAGGCGCGACCAGTTGAATCGCCGGCACCCCGGCACGCCGGATCCGGCGCGCCAGGCCGAGATTGAAGTCGGGCGCATCGATGCCGATGAAGGCGTCGACCCGCCGATCCAGAATCTGGCGACGCAGCCGAGACCTCAAGCGGGACAGCCGAGGCAGGTGACCGATGACTTCGAACAGGCCCATGACGCCCAATTCATCCATCGAGGCCAGCGGCTCGACGCCGGCGGCTAGGAGTTCGGGACCGGCCACGCCGATCAATTCCAGAGACTGTTGCTGTTCGCGCAAGGCGCCGACCAATGCGGCGCCAAGCTGGTCTCCAGAGTGCTCACCGGCCGAAACGGCCAGCCGCATGCTCACCGCAACAGCCCGCGAGAGCCCTGCTCGATACTTTGAATGAAAAGCGCCAGTTCGGGCTGCTCGGCCAGTTGCAAACGCAATTCGCCCAAGGCCTCCTCCTGCGCCAGGCCGCGCCGATAGACCGTCCGATAGGCGCGTCGGATCACACGAATCTGGTCGGGCGTGAAGCCGCCTCGCTTGAGCCCTTCGCCATTGATGCCGCGCGGCCGCGGCGGTCGCCCCGAGACCATGACATAGGCCGGCACATCCTGGCCGACACCGCCATACATGCCCAGAAACGCGTACGAGCCGATGCTGCAGAACTGGTGGGCGCCGGAGTAGCCGGCGAAGGTAACGTGGTTGCCGACCCTGACATGACCGGCCAGCGTACTGCCGTTGGCAAACACGCAATGGTCGCCAACCTGGCAATCGTGTGCAATATGGCAATAGGCCATCAGCCAGTTATGGTCGCCAATGCGCGTCACGCCGCCGCCGTCGGCGGTGCCGCGGTTGATGGTGACGAATTCGCGGATCGTGTTGCCGCGGCCGATCTCCAGCGCGCTGTCCTCGCCGGCATATTTCTTGTCCTGCGGCGCCTCGCCGATCGAAGCGAACTGGAAAATCCGGGTATCCCGGCAGATCCGGGTGCGGCCGGTAATTACCGTGTGCGGGCCGACCCGGCAGCCTTGCTCCAGCTCAACCTGGTCGCCGATGATGGCATAGGGGCCGATCTCGACATCATCGGCAATGCCGGCGCCGGCACCGACGATCGCTGTCGGGTGGATCATTTCAGGCATTGGGCCTGGCCGCGCAAAGCATCTGGCAACCGGCGACCGGCTTGTCGTCCACGTGCGCTTCGGCCTGGTACAGGCCCATGCCGCGCATCATGCGCTTTTGCTGCACGTGAAAGTGCAGCTGGTCACCCGGAACCACGGTGCGTGAGAAACGCGCCTTGTCGATCTTGACCAGGTAGAACAGCTGGTCCGGGATGCCCGATTGCTCGCGCACCAGGTGCGCCAGGCAGCCGGCCGCCTGGGCCATGGCCTCGAGAATCAAAACCCCGGGCATTACCGGGTGTCCCGGGAAATGTCCCTGAAAAAACTGCTCGTTGATGCTCACATTCTTGATCGCGTGAATTCGTGGCGGCTCGTCGCTCCAGTCCAGCACCCGATCGACCAGCAGAAATGGATATCGATGCGGCAGCAGGCGGAGAATATGCTCGATGTCAACTTCGCGCGAAACGCTCATGAATCAGAACTCCTGAAAATAAGACTTCATGGCCGGGGCCGCCGGAACAGTCGTTCCAGCTGGCTCAGGCGTACCAGTATTCTTTGCCACGATCGCATCGGCCGGGCCGGAATGCCGGAACCATACTGGCCCGGCGATTCGATCGAGTGCAGGACGGCGCTCATCGCAGTGATCACGACGTGATCGCAGATGCGCAAATGGCCGCCGATTCCGGAGGCCCCGGCAATCATGCAATATTTTCCGATCGACGTGGACCCGGCAATGCCGACGCATCCGGCAATCGCGGTATGGTCGCCGATTTGAACATTGTGGGCAACCTGCACCTGGTTGTCGAGACGGACGTCGCAGCCAAGCACGGTGTCTTCGATCGCGCCGCGATCGATGGTCGTGTTGGCTCCAATCTCGCAGTCATCGCCGATTCGAACCGACCCGAGCTGAGCCACCTTGAGCCATTTACCGTCATGCATGGCAAGGCCGAATCCATCCGACCCGATCACCGCACCGGGTTGAATCAGCACCCGCTCGCCAAGCCTTGCCGCAGCATCGACACAGACCCTGGCGACCAGTCTCGAGCCGGCACCGATCTCGACCTCGGCGCCGATGATGGAGCCTGGACCGATCAACACATCCGGGCCAATGCGCGCGCCGGGTCCAATCTGGCAAAATGCACCGATTTCAGCACTCGAATCGATCTGCGCCGAAGCGCTCACGCGCGCGCTTGAATCGATCCCGGCTTGCAGCGGGGCGGGCGGATAAAGCATGCCGAGGAGACGCGCCCAGGCCGCGTAGGGGGTTTCACTGGTCAGCGCAGGACACGGACAGTCATCGAGTGCCGACGCAGAAACGATCACCGCCGCGGCCTGCGTGCTGCGAAGCTGTTCGCGATAAGCCGGGTTGGCGAGAAACGAAATCTGGCCCGCGGTGGCTCGTGCAAGCGTGGCTGCAGACTCGATCGGTACTTTGCGATCGCCATGCAGCGGCAATTCCAGCCGATCGGCCAGTTCGCCCAGTGCGACGGCTTGACGGATCCGGGGTTCGGAAACTTTCATTGGCCGGAGCGCTGGCTCCGGCGTTGATAGTCGAGCTCGAGGAAAGCCAGCACGTCGGCGGTGATGTCGATGGTCTCGGAAGCATAAGCCACCGGACTGGAAAGCACCAGGTCGTAGCCCTCCTGGCGCGCCACCGTTTGTACCGCAAGCTCGATCTCCTCGCCCAGGTCCTTGATTTCCCGATTGCGCCGGAAGTTCAGGTCGTCGGCCAGGTCTTCGCGACGCCGTTCGATAGAGCGCTGGAGGTTTCGTATTTCGCGTTCACGGGCGTTGATCCGTTCAGCCGTCAAGCCCATCGCCGAAGCCAGCGCCTGCTCCATTTCAAGCAGCCGCGCCTCGTCTTCCATCAACGCGTCGTTGAGCGGCCGGAACTCGATGTCCAGCTGGGCACGGCCGGCAATCACCTGCGGCGCATTATCCAAAAGCCGCTTCATGTCCACGTAGCCAATGCGGATATCGGTCTGGGCAGATGCGGCCCCGACCATCAGCAGCATTGAAATGAAGACTAAAAAACGCACGCGGCGACCCTGAAATCGAGACAATCAGAGCCAATAATACAGCATAGAGTGGTTTGACTACAATTCACAGCGCCTGTCCGACAGGCTTGGGGCGATTCAGGCCCTTGCCCGCCAGGCGCCCGGGTTTGGCTGCTGTGCCTCGGTTGGCCCTGAAGGCAAGACCGGAGACCGAAGTACCCCAGCGCTCAGAACTGCGATCCAAACGAAAATTGCAGCAACTGGGTCTCATCGCCATCGCGTTCCTGCAGCGGCATCGACAGGTTGATCACGACCGGGCCGACCGGTGCCTCCCAGGTCAGCGAAATCCCGGTCGAGGCGCGGACCAGCTCGGTTTCGATCGAACTGACATCCTCGAATACGTTGCCGACATCGAGAAACCAGGACAGGCGCGTGCCGCCGATTTCGACGAACGGCAACGGGAATGCGATCTCGATGCCGCCGGTGGCCTTGAAATCACCGCCGACCGAACGGCAGAACTGGTCCTTGGGACCGAGCGTGTTGTCGTCGAAGCCGCGCACATCGGACACGCCGCCGGCAAAAAAGTGCTCCCAGAACGGCAGGCCGCTGTCGGAGGTCACGATCTCGTCGACCTTGCAATCGCCGGCCAGGCGTTGCGGCTCCACCGGATCGACCGAGACGTCGTTGTTGTCGTAACTGTCGCCAAAGGAAATATTGGCCCGGGTGCCAAACGCGACTTGCCCGAATATTGGCCAGAATTTGCGGCCGCGATAGGTTGCGGTAAAGTACTCGCGGGTGCTGCCGGGCAGTGCGAAATTCAGGCTCAACTGGTTCAGCGAACCGGCGGTAGGGGTCAAAAAGTGGTTGCGCGTATCGCGGCTCCAGCTGCCATTGAGGAAGGCCGAATCGATTTGGCGCTCGCTCGAACTCAGGAAGCCGTCGCCGTTTTCATCGAGCGAAATCGCCAGTGGCCGAGTCACGGCAAATCGAAACTCGGTCGGGCCTTCCGGGTCTTCCGGATCCACCGGCACGCGCACCAGTGAACCGATACTGATGTCCTGGCGCCGGATGTTGGCGCCGACGCGAACAAAATCGATCTCGGTCACCGGAAAGCCGAGATTGACACCCAGGCCGAGCTGGCTGGTCGAAAATGCCGAGATGTTGGCACGTCCCTGGTTGAATTCGGAGTAGTTGAACGAATAGCCCAGCGAGACGCCGTCATCGGTCCAGAACGGGTTGGTATAGCTCAAATTCAGGGAACGGCTGATCGAGCTTCGGCTGATACCGAGACCAATCGTGCGCCCGGAGCCCAAAAAGTTTTCCTGCTGCACCGAAATTGACGCGATCAGGCCCTGCAGCTGCGAGAAGCCGAAGCCGATCTGGAAGCTGCCGGTCGAGCGCTCCTCGACACTGACGATAATATCGATCTGGTCATCGCTGCCCTCAACCGCCGGGGTCTCGACATTGACGTTTTCAAAATATCCGATTCGCTGCAGCCGCTGCCTCGAGCGGTCGACCGCGGCCTGCGAAAACCAGGCGCCTTCGAACTGGCGCATTTCCCGGCGCAACACCTCGTCCTTGCTCACGGTATTGCCTCGAAACTCGATGCGTCGAACGTAGACGCGCTTGCCGGGCTCGACAAAAAACGTGATATCGACGGTCTTGTCGTCGTTGTTGGTCCGCGGCACCGGATTGACGTTGGCAAAGGCATAGCCAAAATTGGCCAGAAGCGCGGTGATCGATTCGACCGTGCTTTCCACGCGTCGACGGGAAAATACCTCGCCTTCGCTGATTTGAACGAACGGCAGAAGCCGGTTTTCGCTGATCACCAGGTCGCCGGTCAGAGAAACGCTGGATACGGTAAACACCTCGCCTTCGCGCACGTTGGCGGTCACGTAAATGCTTTCCTTGTCGGGGCTGATCGACACCTGGGTCGATTCAATCGCGAAATCGATGTAGCCCCGATCCAGGTAATAGGCGCGCAGACGCTCGAGGTCGCCGGAAAGTTTTTCGCGCGTGTACTTGTTCTTGCCCTGCCAGAAGAACAGGCCCGAGCGGGTGGCCGATTCAAACTCCTCGGTCAGTTCGTCCTGGCTGAAGGTTTCGTTGCCGACCACATTGAGGTGGCGGATCTTTGCCTGCTCGCCTTCGGTCACATCGATCGAGATCGTGACCCGATTCCGATCCAGCTCCTGAACCTGTGGGTCGACCTCGACCGCGTAGTGGCCCTGGTTGAAGTATTCCCGCACCAGTTCCTGCTGGATGCGATCGATCGCCAGTTGGCTGAACACCTCGCCCTCGGCGATGCCGATCTCGGCCAGTGCCGGCAGCAGAGAGTCGGTCGGAATTTTCTTATTGCCCTGCAGCCGCACGGCCGAGATTGCCGGCCGCTCAACCACGTTGATGACCAGGATATCGCCCTCGCGGCCGATCGAAATATCCCTGAAAAAGCCACTTCGGTAAAGATCGCGAATACTGGCGCGGGCAAGTGCCGGCGTCATGCGCTCGCCGACGTCGACCGGCAGAAAACTGAAGACCGTACCCTCTGAAATTCTTTGCAGCCCATCGACGCGAATTTCTTCGACGGTGAACGTTTGTGCCGCCAGCGGCATGCTGACCAGCGCCAGCGCAAAAAGCAATATTCTCATCAGGATTCTTCAGACCATTTTTCGAGAGAAAGGAAGCGGGCTCCGGAGTTTATTGGAACAGCCGTAAGATATCGTTAAATATCGCGATCGTCATCAGCGCCAGGATCATGGCCATGCCGATGGCCTGGCCTATCATTTGGCCGCGCTCCGACAGCGGACTGCCCTTGACCGCCTCGATCCCGAAGTACAGCAAGTGCCCGCCGTCGAGCACGGGAATCGGCAGCAGGTTGATGATCGCAAGGGACAGGCTGATCAGGCCCAGGAAAAACAAAAATCGCGACACACCCAGCCCGGCCGATGAGTTGGCCATCTGGGCAATCGTGATCGGCCCCGAAAGATTGCTCAGGGATGCCTTGCCGGTCACCATCCGGCCCAGCATGCCAAGCGTGCCGGAGGTCAGTTTCCAGGTTTCCTCGAAAGCTTCGCCAAGGCCGGCGACAGGACCGAACTGCAGCACCGTAAAGCCGCGTTCGGCCATGCGACGGGTCGCATCATCGGGCTCGGGCGGACGAATACCGATGACCAGGCGACCGTCGCTTTTTTCCGGCGTCACTGAAATTTTGCGATTCCGGTCTTCGCGCAGAATGCCCAGCTGAATCGTCGGCTGATCGGCAGCGGCGCTCGGAATGAGCGCGGCGATGTCCTGCCAGCCGGTCACTTGCTGACCGTTGATGGAGACGATACGATCACCTTCGCGCAATCCGGCGCGCTCGGCCGGCGAGCCCTCGGACACGCTGCCGACCAACGGCTCCAGATCCGGCCGCCACGGCTGCAGGCCAATCTGCTCCAGCGCCCGGGCTTCGTCGAAGTCCGGGCCTAATTGATCCAGCGGTAGCGTCAACTCGCGCCGCCGGCCCTGGGCGTCCTCGACCCGCAGCGTAACCGGTCGGCGGTCCAGCGCGCGTGGAATCAGCTGCAGCACGGCATGGGTCCAGGTCTCGACTTGCGAGTCGCCGACGGCAACGATCAGGTCCCCGCGTTCCAGCCCGGCCTGCTCGGCCATGCCCGAGGGCTCGCCAAGCAGCGGGCGGGACTCTGGAATCCCGATCATGAACATCAGCCAGAAAGCGGCCACGGCAAAAATCAGATTGAATACCGGCCCGGCGGCAACGATGGCCGTGCGGCGACCCAGCGACTGTCGATTGAAGGCTTGGTCGAGTTCGTTTTCGGGTACCGGCGCCTCGCGTTCGTCGAGCATTTTGACGTAGCCGCCCAGCGGAATCGCGCCGATCACGAACTCGACGCCGTTTTTGCCCCGGCGACGCCAAAGGGCACGACCGAAGCCGACCGAAAAGCGCAGCACGCGCACGCCGCAGCGCCGGGCCACCCAGTAGTGTCCGAACTCGTGAAAAGTGACCAGCAAGCCGAGTGCGACGGCCAGCCACCAAATTGATCCCAGAATTTCCATTAGTCTCCAAATGCAAAGGCGGTTGAGGCGATCTCAGGCATCCGCCGACTGCATATTCTATGGGTTCGACGGCAACCAGGCCGGGCCGTCTCGATTCGGCGCTACTGTACCGCGGTCAGGCTCAGCCAAGTCATCAACGCGTAGATCGGCGCTGCTGCGGCCAATCCGTCGATGCGGTCGAGCAGGCCGCCGTGTCCGGGCAGCAGCGAGGAGGTATCTTTCAGATTGCGGTGACGTTTCATCAAACTGATCAGCAAGTCGCCACAGACCGAAATCAATGCCAGCAACAGCGCCGCGATTGCCGCCTGCAGCCATGAAAACGGCACGTCCACAATCCAGTGGCCGGCAACGACCGCCACCAACGCCGCCACCACCAGCCCGCCGCCGACACCCGACCAGGTCTTGCCCGGACTGATTCGCGGGGCCAGCTTCGGGCCACCGACGTTCATGCCGGTGAAAAAGGCACCGATATCAGCCGCCGCCACCACCAGGACCAGGAAAACGACGCGCCACGGGCTGTAAAAATGCAGCCACGAAATCGCAACGAAGCTCGACAGCAGAATCAGGCCCAGCACGGTCAGCTTCAGCGGCTGGAAGCGCTGTGCGCCGGCCCGGCCGAGATCGGGGAACATCAACCACGGAATCAGAACAATCCATAACAGCGTCGCGGCCCCGAACAGCAAGCCCACAGCATGCTCTAAATGGGTTGCCCAGACCGCCAGCGCGCCACCGCCGAGAAGCACGGCAATCCAGCCAATCCTGGCCGGCACGCCGTTCAGGCCGGCCAGCGTTGCGCCTTCCAAACCGCCGACACCCAGGAAAATCGCCGCCATCACGATGGTAAATGCCGTTGACGGCAACAGGAACAGCAGCGCCACAGCGATCGCCGCGAGCACCACCGCGGTGATGACCCGGGACTTAAGCATGTTTCAGGGGCTGCTCGGCCAAGCCACCATAGCGGCGTTCGCGCCGGGCATAATCATCGAGGGCAAGATCGAGATCGAGCTCGGTAAAATCCGGCCACAGCGTGTCGCAAAAGTACAATTCGGTGTAGGCCAGGTTCCACAACAGGTAATTGGAAAGCCTGCGCTCGCCGCCGGTACGAATAAACAGGTCCGGCTCGGGCTGCTTGCCAAGGGCCATTGCCGCAGCCAGCCGGGCCTCGTCGATCTGCTCGGGTTCCAGTTCGCCGCGCCGCACCTGCTCGGCCAGGCCGCGTGCGGCGTCGGCGATATCCGGGCGGCCACCGTAATTGGCGGCAATGTTGAGCACCAGGCCGGTATTTTCGCGGGTCAGCAATTCGGCCCGCGCCATGCCCTGCTGCAGGCGTTTGGAAAAGGCCTCGCGCCGGCCGATGAAGTTCAGACGCACGTTGTTGTTGTGAAGCTTGTCGACCTCACGGTCCAGGGCCTTGCGGAACAGGCTCATCAAGCGCTGGACTTCGTGGCGCGGACGCGACCAGTTTTCAGTCGAAAACGCGTAAACCGTCAGCGTCGATATGCCGCGCTCGGCGACCGCGCGAACGATATTGCGTGCCGCTTCGGTGCCGGCCTGGTGGCCATAGGTGCGCGGCTTGCCGCGGCGCGCCGCCCAACGGCCGTTGCCATCCATGATAATCGCCAGGTGGCGTGGTAAATCACCGGTTGCCGACATCCGGTCAGATCTCCATCAACTCTTTTTCCTTTTCGGCCACCATGGCATCGACACGCTCGACGTGCTGGTCGGTCAGGCTTTGAATTTCAGTTTCTGCGCGTCGCTGGTCGTCCTCGGAAATTTCCTTTTCCTTGAGCAGCTCCTTGACCTGGTGGTTGGCATCGCGGCGGATATTGCGAATCGCAACCTTGGCCTGTTCACCCTCGCTGTGCACGACGCGCGACAATTCGGTCCGGCGCTGCTCGGTCAGTGCCGGCAGCGGCACGCGAATGACGGTGCCGGTAGTATTCGGGTTCAGACCGAGATCGGAGGTCATGATGGCCTTCTCGATCTTGCCGACCATGGATTTGTCCCACGGGGTCACGGTCAGCGTGCGCGAATCCTCGACCGAGACATTGGCAGCCTGGCCGATCGGCACTTCGGCTCCATAAAAATCAACGTGAACATGCTCGAGCAGGCTCGGATGGGCCCGCCCGGTGCGAATCTTCGCAAGTTCGGCGCGCAAGGCCTCCAGGCTCTTTTCCATCCTGGTTACGGAATCTTTCTTGATTTCTGCCAGCATTGGTGTTTTCCGTCGTTTCTGTCTGTCGTGTCTGTCTTTGAGATCTTGTTTTTCAGGTCCTGGGACAGCCTCTCAGGCTGCCGGCACGGCCATGCGCAGCGTCCGATTGTAACAGTCCTCGCGGCCGGTTTAGCAGCTGGTCACAGGCCTCGCAACCCGGCTGAAACCCGATCCGGAGTCTGTCGGACCCCGATCTGATCGTCAATGAAACTCGGAAAGTCGGGTCGAGCCCGTATTCTCGGATCTCTTTCGTTGCCCAGAATCGACGTTCGATTCAAAAGACCGGAAATTCGGATTCCAGGCGGTCGAGGCCTCTACGATCGCTCGAGTCCTGCCGATTTCCTGCAGTTACCTGAAATGCACAAATTGCAGTACGAACCCGCCGGCAAAACACTACTCGACCAGGGTGCCGATGTCTTCGCCACTCAACAAGCGTGCCAGATTGCCGTTTTCGCCAAGCCCGATCACCCGGATCGGCATGGACTGATCGCGGCACAGCACCATCGCGTTGGTGTCCATGACCTTGAGCTTGTGCTGGATCACTTCGTCGTAACTGATTCGGTCGTAGCGGCGTGCATCGGGATCGATCATCGGGTCGGCTGAATAGACGCCGTCAACCTTGGTCGCCTTGATCATCAAATCGGCGCCGATTTCGACGGCGCGCAGGCTGGCCGCGGTATCGGTGGTAAAAAACGGGTTGCCGGTGCCGGCGGCAAAAATGACCACCCGACCTTTTTCCAGGTGCCGAACCGCGCGCCGGCGAATGTAGTCCTCGCAGACCTCGCGCACCGAAATGGCCGACATCACGCGAGTGGTCACACCGGCCCGCTCGAGTGCATCCTGCAGCGCCAGGCCATTCATGACGGTCGCCAGCATGCCCATGTGGTCGCCGGTTATCCGATCCATGCCGGCCGACGCCAGCCCTGCGCCGCGAAAGATATTGCCGCCGCCGATGACAATCCCGACCTGGACCCCGCTCTGGACAACATCGGCGACTTCGCGCGCGATGCGCGAGCTGACCTTCGGGTCGATGCCGTAGTCATGATCGCCCAGCAATGCCTCTCCGCTGAGCTTCAGAAGAATGCGTCGGTACAGCGGCGCGCCCATGGCAGGATCCGAGGTCGACACCAATCAGTTGCCGCGGGCCTGCTGCATCACTTCGGCGGCAAAGTCGGATTCTTCCTTCTCGATGCCCTCGCCCACTTCCAGGCGCACGAACGCCCTGACTTTCGCATCGCGGGCCTTGACCAGCTTGCCGATGGTCTGATCGGGGTCCTTGACGAAGGGCTGACCCAGGAGCGTGATTTCGGCCAGGTGCTTGTTGAGCCGGCCAACAATCATTTTCTCGATGATTTCCGGTGGCTTGCCGGATTCCGCGGCCTGGGCACGCAGAATTTCCTTTTCCTTCTCCAGCACGTCGCCGGGCACCGAATCGGCATCGACATAAGGGGGGTTCAGCGCCGCGATGTGCATGGCGATATCCCGCGCCAGGTCGGCATCGCCGCCGCTCAGCGCAACCAGCACACCGATCCGGCCGCCGTGGATGTAGCCGCCGATCACGCCGCCGTCGGCATTCACCCGACGGACGCGACGCAGCTGGATGTTTTCGCCCAGCTTGGCCACCAGCTGCTGGCGGCGTGACTCGACTGTTTCGCCGGGGGCGTATTCGGCATCGGCAAGGGCCGCGACGTCCTCGCTTCCTGTGGCCAGCGCAAGTTCGGCGATTCGATTCGCAAAGCCGACGAAATTTTCGTCCTTGGCCACGAAATCGGTCTCGCAATTGATTTCAACCACGACCGCGGCATTGGCATCGGCGGCTTCGACGATCGTGCCTTCGGCGGCAACCCGGC
This sequence comes from Wenzhouxiangellaceae bacterium, assembly GCA_032251235.1. Classification (GTDB taxonomy): domain Bacteria; phylum Pseudomonadota; class Gammaproteobacteria; order Xanthomonadales; family Wenzhouxiangellaceae. The sequence goes on along the minus strand of JAVVET010000005.1, from coordinate 9,926 downwards.
TGGCCTTCTTGTCGGCCTTGGACAGGCCGCTTTTGCGCAAGTGCTCGATCGCGGCTTCGATGTCACCGCCGGTTTCGACCAGCGCCTTCTTGCATTCCATCATGCCGGCGCCGGAGCGCTCGCGCAGTTCCTTGACCTGCGACGCGGAGATACTCATGACTTTTCCTCATTTTCAGTGCTTTCGGTGCTTTCGGTGCTTTCAGCCGGACCGGCTCCGGGCGTAGCTGCAGGCGGCGCTTCAGGCGTGGCCTCGACGGCCGTTTCAGGCGCACTCTGGGGTTTTTCACCCGGTGCTGCCTCGGGGGTGCTTTCGGCTGCCTTGCTTGCGGTCTTTTTGGCGACCTTCTTGGCAACCTTCTTGCTGGCCGGCTTCCTGGCCGGCTTCGCGGCGCCTTCAGCGGCCTCGATCGGGTTGCCCTCGGCGTCGAGTTCGACGAATTCGTCCTTGTTGCCGGCAACCTGCGGCACCGACGCGCGTCCTTCCAGGATCGCATCGGCGGCCAGTTGCGTGTACAGGCGCACCGAACGGATCGCATCGTCATTGCCCGGGATCACGTAGTCGACGTTTTTGGGGTTGTTGTTGGTATCGACCACAGCAACGACCGGGATGCCCAGCTTGCGGGCCTCGGCCACGGCGATGTCTTCATGACCGATGTCAATCACGAACATCGCATCGGGCAGGCCGTCCATGTTCTTGATCCCGCCCAGGCTGCGCTCGAGCTTGTCGCGTTCGCGGGTCAGTTCCAGCACTTCCTTTTTGACCAGCTTCTCGAAACTGCCGTCGCTTTCCATCGCTTCGAGTTCCTTGAGGCGATTGATCGACTGGCGGATGGTGCGGAAATTGGTCAGCATGCCGCCGAGCCAGCGGTGCGAAACGTAAGGCATGCCGCAGCGCTCGGCCTCTTCAGCCACCGATTGCCCGGCCGCGCGCTTGGTGCCGACAAAAAGAATGGTGCCGCGCTTGCTGGCCATGCGGCTCATGAAATCCAGCGATTCCTTGAGCATCGGCAGCGTGCGTTCGAGGTTGATGATATGAATCTTGCCGCGGGCACCAAAGATGAAGGGTTCCATCCCTGGATTCCAATAGCGGGTTTGGTGACCGAAATGAACGCCGGCTTCAAGCATCTGGCGCATGGTTACGTTAGGCATGTTGGTTTCCTGATTATGTGCACGGGCAATTGGCTGGTCCCGGCATGGTTTAAGGCTTCCGCAATTCCCCATCCGGCGACCCGACTGCAGGCCTGGAAAATACGCGCTTGTGTTCGCGTTTGTCCATGGCGCCTCAGTCCGGCAACCCCGCCCGATGTGACGGAATGCGTGTGAATTTTGAAATGCAGGACCCTGGGAGCCCGACAAATCCCGTCGATTATAACCGGTAGAGAGCCCTTCAGGCAATACTTACTCGACATACTTACTCGACTTCCTGATGATTTATGGCGCGCAGTCGATGCTGCCCCTGCGAGCCGGCCGGCCGTTTTTCAGCCGGCCCGTCCAGAAGACCTGTTACAGCTGACCATTCCGGTTGCGCGGCCGGGAACAGGATCAAGCGCGTATTCGGCTAAAATAGCGCTCTTGCGATTGTGCCGGACAGCGATTCGCGAAAATTCAGCAAGGCCCGGGTTCAGATCAGCCTGAGCTTGTTTATCGTTTGTCGCGACCGGACAGGATCGAAAATCAAAAGGTGGCTCTGAGGCCATCGCGACAAATTCGCCGGGTCCGGCAATTCGGCTGGACGCCGACTGCCCGCCAAGGCCGTTGCGCAGCCACGCCGCCGCTCTCTACAACGCTCCGACATTCATCCATACGCATCAGGACTTTTAAACGACATGACCGAACGCCGCCAGCTCGCCAACGCCATCCGCGCCCTTTCCATGGACGCCGTCCAACGCGCCAACTCCGGCCATCCGGGCATGCCCATGGGCATGGCCGACATCGCCGAGGTGCTGTTCAACGATTACCTCAGCCACAACCCGGCCAACCCGGACTGGTGGGACCGGGACCGCTTCGTGGTTTCCAACGGCCACGGCTCGATGCTGCTGTATTCGCTGTTGCACCTGACCGGCTACGCGCTTTCGATGGACGAGCTGAAAAATTTCCGCCAGCTGCATTCAAAAACCCCCGGCCACCCCGAATACGGCCACACGCCGGGGGTCGAGACCACCACCGGGCCGCTCGGCCAGGGCCTGGCCAACGCGGTCGGCATGGCGCTGGCCGAAAAGCTGATGGCGGCCCGCTTCAACCGCGACGCGTTCGAGCTGGTCGATCACCACACCTGGGTCTTTGCCGGCGACGGCTGCCTGATGGAAGGCATCTCGCACGAGGCCTGCGCGCTGGCCGGCACCTGGAAGCTCGGCAAGCTGGTGGTTTTCTACGACGACAACGGCATTTCCATCGACGGCCAGGTCAGCGGCTGGTTTACCGACGACACGCCGAAGCGCTTCGAAAGCTACGGCTGGCAGGTCGTGGCCGATGTCGACGGCCACGATCCGGTCGCCATCCGCTCGGCCATCGAGCAGGCCCGCGCCGATGACCAGCGACCGACGCTGATCTGCTGCAAGACCACGATCGGCTTCGGCGCGCCCAACAAGCAGGGCACGGCCGACACCCACGGCGCGCCGCTGGGCGATGACGAAATCGCCGCCGCACGCGCCGAATTGGGCTGGCCGCACGCGCCGTTCGAAATTCCCGATCCTGTCCGCGACAGCTGGGATGCACGCGACCGCGGCCTGGCGCGCGAACAGGCCTGGAACGCGCTGCTGGACCAGTACCGCGAAAAATACCCGGCCGAGGCGGCCGACTTCGCCCGGCGCATGCGCCGCGAACTGCCCGAGGATTTCGCCGCCCGCTCGGCCGCCATCATCGGGCAGATGCAGGCCGACGACAGCAAGGTTGCCACGCGCAAGGCCTCGGGCCAGTGCCTGGAAGCCTTCGGGCCGGTGCTGCCGGAGCTGCTCGGCGGCTCGGCCGACCTGACCGGCTCGAACAATACCGACTGGTCGGGCAGCATCGACATCATGCAATCGGCCGAGCGCGGCAACTACATCTACTACGGTGTACGCGAATTCGGCATGACCGCCATCGTCAGCGGCGTGCACCTGCACGGTGGATTCATTCCTTATAGTGGTACCTTCCTGGTGTTTTCCGATTACGCTCGCAACGCCGTGCGCATGTCGGCGCTGATCCCCACCGGGGCCATCCATGTCTACACCCACGATTCGATCGGGCTGGGCGAGGACGGACCCACTCATCAACCGGTCGAGCACGTCGCCAGCCTGCGCCTGATTCCGAACCTGGATGTCTGGCGCCCGTGCGACAAGACCGAAACCGCGGTGGCCTGGAGCTGCGCGCTGCAGCGCCGCGACGCCCCCAGCGCGCTGGTGCTGACGCGCCAGGGCGTCAAGCACCAGGCCCGCGACGAGACCCAGGTCGCCGAAATCCGCCGCGGCGGCTACATCCTGCGCGAGGCCGGCGAAACACCGCAGGCCATCCTGATCGCCACCGGCTCCGAAGTGGAGCTGGCAATGGCCGCCGCCGAGCAGCTTTCGGACCAGGCGCTCGCCGTTCGGGTCGTATCGATGCCCAACCCGGGCCGCTTCATGAACCAGGATGCCCAATACAGGGAGCGGGTTCTGCCGACCTCGGTTTCGGCGCGCATCGCGATCGAGGCCGGGGTCAGCCAGTACTGGCACGGCCTGGTCGGAAACGCCGGGCGGGTCATCGGCGTCGATAGTTTCGGCGCCTCGGCACCGGCGCCCGAGCTGTACGAGCATTTCGGGCTGACCGTCGAGCGGATTGTCGGCCAACTGCACGAAATACTCGGCTGAACCAGCTCTGGACAGAATTTTTTTTGGCTGCGAGCAGCCCGACCGATCCCAACCCTCTACTGCGGGCCGTGGTACAAGCCATAATGAGGTGCTGCCGAGCACGGCATGGGGCAGGAAATGTTATCAATCTCTCAGTTACGGCACCTTGCGGCCCGGGTATACGGGCCCAAACCGCTCCCCCGCAAAAAATTTCACAGTCACTTAACGAAACCTTTTCATTTGCCGTGATGGGTGCTAACATTCGGAGCATGCTCACGTTCGACCGGGCCGCAATGCCTTCCCGGCGACCGTTTGCTTATCATCGACAGCCGTCGATACTAGTATCGAAAGCAATAAACCAAGACAATGGAGAGTCTTTAAATGAAAGATAATCGTAATCTACTTGCAACGGCAATCCGCTACGCGCTTGGCGCGGGTATGGTTGCCGGCCTGACAGCAACGGCCGCCCCGGTCGTCGCCCAGGACGATGACACCGCCGATCTGGGCCAGGTTCAGGTCACAGGTTCGCGCATTCTTCGTACCGAAGTCGAAACCGCCAACCCGGTTACCGTATTCGACCGCGAAGACCTGACCCGCACCAGTGCGGCCAACCTCGGCGAGTTGATCCAGCGCCTGGCAACTGAAAATACCGGCAGCCCGCTGACCACCCAGACCAACAACGGCGGCAACGGCGCGGTCACGGTCGACCTGCGCGGTTTCGGCCGTACGCTGGTCCTGATCAACGGCCGACGCATCGTCGACGGCGGTGATTTCCAGACCATGCCACTGGCAATGGTCGAGCGCGTCGACATCCTCAAGACCGGTGCCTCGGCTGTATACGGCGTTGACGCCGTAGCCGGCGTGGTCAACGTCATTACCCGCACCAACTTCCAGGGCGCAGAATTCACCGCCAGCTACCAGCGGCCGGAAGATTTCAGCGGCGGTGCTGACAACCGCACCATCGGCGGCATCTTCGGCATCGCCAACGACAAGGGCTACGCCAACGTCGGCTTCGAACGCCGCAAGCAGGATCCGGTCACCCAGGGCGATTTCGACAACGATCCAAGGTTTTTCTCAGAGCCGCGCCTGGTATTCGATGCCGAAGCGTTTGCCGCCAGCGGCAATGATCCGTTCGACCCGGACTCGACCGTATTCCTCGGCAGTTCGCGTACGCCTCAAGGCGCCTTCAGCCTGCGCGACGGCCGGACCCTGGCAAACGGCTGCCCCAATAGCGGCGGCGTTGGCCCGAACGACCCGGATACCGGCTTCTGTACCCCGGATTTCGGTCTCGGCTCGCCGACCAACGACAGCTTCAACTTCAACCCGTTCAACTTCATCCAGACGCCGTTCGAAACCAAGAACTTCTTCGCGCACGCCGGCTACGAGTTGCACGAAAATGCCGAAATCTACTTCGAAGGTCGCTACAGCGCGCGCGAATCCCAGCAACTGCTGGCACCCTCGCCGTTCGATACGCTGTTCGATCCGGGCTTCCCGGTCAATGTTTTCAACGACGACGGGGAGCCCGTCGGCACCGTGCCCGGCATCCCGGCTGAAAACGCCTTCAACCCGTTTGGCCAGGATGTGCTTCGGGTTCGTCGTCGTATCATCGAAGGCGAGCGTCGCTTCGAGCAGAACATCGACCAGTTCCAGGCCGTTATCGGGCTGCGTGGCGCAATTCCGTTTGCACCCACATGGACCTACGATGCCAGCCTGAACTACGGCGAGCGCAACAACAGCAGCATCGATCGTGGCCAGTTGATCGGCGCGCGTCTCGAGCAGGCCATGGGCCCGTCGTTCTTCGATGATTCCGGCAACGCGGTTTGCGGTACCCCCGACAACCCGATCTCCGGCTGTGTGCCGATCAACTTCTTCGGCGGCCCCGGCACGATCACGCAGGAAATGCTGGACTTCGTCAGCGTACCTGCCGTCGACAGTGTCACCAGCGACCAGGAAATCTGGAACGTCAGCTTTGCCGGCGATCTGATCAGCCTGCCGGCCGGTCCGGTAGCCGCTGCTTTCGGTGGCGAGTTCCGCGACGAAAGCTTCTTGACCACGCCGGACTCCAACAAGGCCATCGACGGCATCTCGGGCAACGTCTTCGGCCAGAACGGTGGCAGCGAGCAGGTGACCTCGTTCTTCGCCGAAATCAACGTGCCGCTGTTGCGCGATTTCCCGCTGGCCAAAACCCTTGAAGTGAAGGCTGCCTACCGCTTCGACGACTTCGAAACCGATCTCGATCCTCGCGTAGGCATCCAGCCGACCAGCGAATTCGACAACGATTCGTTCGAAGTCGGCGTTCGCTGGGAGCCGATGGATGGGTTGCTGCTTCGCGGCACCTGGTCCGAAGTCTTCACATCGCCGGGTGTTGGAAACCTGTTTGCCCCGCTGGCCGACAACTTCCAGCAGGCCCAGGATCCTTGTTCAGCGAGCAACTTCGGCGAGCTGAGTGCGGCCGAACAACAAGCCTGTTTCAACCAGGGCGTACCCGCCGGCGGCGTCGTAGGAGCAGACCCGCAGCCGCGTACCCGTGTCGGTGGCAACCCGGATCTGGGACCTGAGAGTGGCGATACCTACACCGCCGGTTTCGTGTTCTCGCCCACCTTCGTCCCCGGCTTCACGCTGAGCCTCGACTGGTGGAAGATCGAACTGGACGACGCACTCAACACCATCGACACCGGCACCATCCTGCAACAGTGTCTTGATGTCGGCGGCGTCGGTGGCGTCTGTGACCTGATCGAACGGAACAACCCGACCAACCCGGGTGAAATTTCGCTGGTGCTGTCGAACACCCAGAACATCGGTTCCGAAGACGGCGAAGGTCTCGATCTTGGCTTCTCCTACGATTACAACGCCGGTAATTTCGGCCTGTTCTCGGTCGGCGGCCAGTGGACCCACCTGCTCGAGCGCGAACGTTCGAACTTCCCCGGCGACGTCACCGTACTCGAAGGCAACTTCGACGGAGACGGCGATTCAGGTTTTGCCGAGGACAAGTTCAACGGTACCGTGACCTGGAACTTCGGCGACTTCAAGTTCGACTACCTCGCCCAGTTCGTAGGCAGCTACGATGCCGATCTGCTGTTCTTCGGCGGAAGCCAGGAAGTTCCCAGCCAGCTGTACCACGATGTTCAGGGTACCTGGTCGGCACCGTGGGACATGGACTTCACGGCTGGCATCACCAACCTGACCGACAACAACCCTCCGTTCATCGATGCGGCCTTCAACGGCAACATCGACGAGTCCAACCACCGTGTATTCGGTCGGGTCTGGACATTGGGTTTGGTCCAACGCTTCTGATCGATCGAAGCATCAGGATGGCGTCGGATGATCGACGCTTCCAAAAAAAGGCCGCGGACTCCGCGGCCTTTTTTTATGCCTGCGAATCCAGCCGGCCTGATTGCACAACCGCGAGGAGCCCGGCAATGCCGGGTCTCGACGCGAGCCACGACCTTGCCGGCACACGCTCGACGCTTCTGTGGGTCTGAATGCGCGACGGTCATGTCCTCCGCTTCCACTGCTGCAAGTCCATCCGGGTTTTACGTTAGACTCGTCGGCTTGTCCCGAATCAGAAGATATCCATGTCCATTCTCATCTGCGGATCGCTGGCCTACGACACCATCATGGTCTTTCCCGAACGCTTCAAGGACCATATCATCCCCGAAAAAACCCACATGCTCAACGTGGCCTTCCTGGTGCCTGAAATGCGCCGGAATTTCGGCGGATGCGCCGGCAACATCGCCTATAGCCTGAACAAACTGGGCGGCCAGGCGCTGCCCATGGCCGCCGTGGGCGCGGATTTCGACCGCTACTCGGAGCGGCTCGATAAACTCGGCATCAGCCAGCAATTCGTCTTGCGCGACGATCAGTATTTCACGGCCCAGGCCTATATCACCACCGACCTGGACGACAACCAGATCACCGCCTTCCACCCCGGCGCGATGAACGAAAACCACCGCAACGACGTGCCGGTCGACGGCAGCATCACCTACGGCATCGTGGCGCCGGACGGCAAGCAGGCCATGCTCAGCCACGCTGACCAGTTCAAGGCCGCCGGCATCCCGCATGTATTCGACCCCGGCCAGGGCTTGCCGATGTTCTCCGGCGACGAACTGAAGGGTCTGATCGCCGACGCCGACTGGTTGACCGTCAATTCCTACGAGTGGGAGATGATCGTCAACAAGACCGGCTGGAGCCGCGGTGAAGTCCTGAGCGGACTGAAAGGCGGGCTGATCGTTACCCACGGCGGCGAAGGCTCGCAAATGCTCACCCACGGCGGCGAATGCCATATTCCGGCGGTCAAACCCGAACGCATCGCCGACCCGACCGGTTGCGGCGACGCCTATCGCGCCGGCCTGCTGTTTGGGCTCGAACGCAGCTGGGATCCGGCCGATGCGGCACGCCTGGGCTCGCTGCTGGGCTCGATCAAGATTGCACACTCGGCACCGCAAGGCTTCGAGTTCGAGCCCGATCAGATCCGGCAGCGATTCGCCGTTGAATTCGGCCACACGATGCCGGCTTGACCCCGGATTATTTACCGCCCGATCGTCACGAGGAGGTTCCAGACCCTGTGGATACGGCGTTTTCGCAACCGAGCGCACCGGCCGCGTACTCACCCGTACGGGGAGGATGCGCGACGGAGCAAAACGCCGTAGGCACGGGGCCTGGGGCCGCCGCAGTAGGTCGATGGTGAATAATCCGGGCTGCGGGGACCGGGACCGATCGAACCGCTGAAAATGTGAATCCGTTCAATACATGACTTTTTCACCTGCTTTAGACTGCATGCACTTTTTGCAGTCCAGGGCAGCTCTCCGTGTCAGCCAATTCACCACTCATCAAGTTTTACGTGCTGTTCTTCGCGCTTGTCTTGCCGGCAAGCGCTCTCGCCGGAAAAAAACCGGCGATCAATCATTTTGACCGGATCGATCTTGCCGCACCGATGCCAGCCGGCGAAAATGTTTTAGGTCTGCGGGCATTCGGCAACAACTGGCGGCTTCGCTTGAACGACAACCGAAAACTGTTCGGCAGGCTAAACGCCGACGCGGTGCGCGCCTTGCGCGCCGGCGACGATCGCTTTTTCGCAGGCTCGATCGACGGCATCGACGGCTCCTGGGTTCGTCTGAACTGGATTGACGGCGCCTGGAGCGGCGGATTCTACGACGGTACCGAGCTTTACCTGGTCGACCGACGCGGCAGCCTCGAACTGCCCGCCGGCCGCAGCGCGGCGCCCGGGCAGCTGATCGCCTATCGCTTCTCCGACCTGGAACTCGGCGACGTAATCGGCCACGAGCCGCTGATCGCCGCCCCGGCCCGGCCGGCCACCAGCCAATACGGCGGATTCATCGACCACCTGCGCGAAGTCGCCCAGGCCGGCGAGGCGCTGTTCCTGATGCCGATCACGGTCGTCACCGACGCCAATTTTGGCGCCACCTTCGGCGCCAGCACCGCCTCGACCGTCGCCGGGCGCACCAATTTCATCGACGGCATCTATTCCAGCCAGCTCGGCACCGGCATCACGCTGTTCCACCACGAACCGCTGACCGGCAACGGTACGCTCACGGCCACCGACGCCCAAGACCTATTGGAGCAGTTCGGTGACTTCATGCGCAGCGGCGCCGGCAGCGCCATCCCGTTCCAGGGCCTGGCCCACCTGTTCACCTCGCGCACGCGCGACGGCAATACGGCCGGCATCGCCTATCTCGGCGCGCTTTGCAATTCATCTTTCGGCTTCGGCGTGGACTGGAACCTGAGCAACGAAACCACCAACAGCCTGGTCTATGCCCACGAAGTCGGCCACAACTTCAACGCCCCGCACGATGGTTTTGGCGCCTGCGCCAATGAAACCTTCGAAGGCATCATGAACCCATCGATCAACGGCTCGCAGCAATTCAGCGCCTGCAGCCTGCAGGAGATGGGCAACGAAGTCGCCACCGCCGGCTGCCTGATCGAAAACCCGGACAGCGGGGCCGTATTCGCCGACGGCTTCGAACCCAACGCCTGACCACGCGGCGCAACATTCGGCAGCCAGCGGACAACGAAGGCTCCGAATTCATCCCCGCTAAATCTGAATCCCCGAATCCCCGAATCCCCGAATCCCCGAATCCCCGAATCCCCGAATCCCCGAATCCC
>JAVVET010000004.1:0-82357 GCA_032251235.1 Wenzhouxiangellaceae bacterium | reverse complement strand
GACCAAACGACCAAACGACCAAACGACCAAACGACCAAACGACCAAACGACCAAACGGCTGGACTGAAATTCCACTAACAAGCGGTATTCGAAATTGATTCCGATACAAATCGTTTTGCTGGCCCTGATCCAGGGCGTCAGCGAGTTCCTGCCGGTGTCCAGTTCAGCTCATTTGGTGCTGTTCAGCCATTTCTCGGACTGGGCGGATCAGGGCCTGGCCTTCGATGCTGCCGTGCATGCCGGGACCCTGGCGGCGGTGATTTTGTATTTTCGCCACGATCTGGCAAAGTTGCTGCGCGGAGGGCTTGGCGGGTCCGATCCGGTCCAGCGTACGCTGTTGATTGGCCTGGCCCTGGCGACCGTGCCGGCCCTGCTGGTCGGGGCGCTGGCTTCGACCATCATTGAGACATCGCTTCGCAGCCCGTTGCTGATTGCAGCGACCACCATCGTATTCGGCCTTGCGCTGGGCGTGGCCGATCGCCTGGGTGTTCGCAGCAAGTCGATCGAATCGCTGTCGCTCAAGAGCGCGCTGATGATTGGCCTGGCCCAGGTGCTGGCGCTGGTGCCGGGTACTTCGCGCTCGGGGGTCACGATTACCGCGGCGCTGGCGCTGGGTCTGACCCGAGAAGCGGCGGCCCGCTATTCGTTTCTGTTGTCCATCCCGATCATTGCCGCGGCCGGTGGCTGGGGGTTTTTGCAGGGCATGCGGCGGGGCGGTTCGTTTGAACTGGGACAATTCCTGCTCGGCGCGGGTATTTCCGGCGTGTTTGCCTGGCTGACGATTGCCGCGTTCCTGGCCTGGCTGCGGCGCGCCGGGATGACGCCTTTCGTAGTCTACCGATTGATTCTCGGCGCCTTTCTGCTGGTCTGGTTCTGGCCGAATTGAACATGGTCACATCTTCCGATGCTCAATCCGATACCATAAATGTGCAACTTCAGCACCCAAATTCTCACCAAGGAAGACCCATCACATGAGCGCTCAAGACATCCTGAAACGGATCAAGGATGAAGATATCGAATTTGTCGATCTGCGATTTTCCGACACGCTTGGAAAAGAGCAGCACGTTACCGTTCCGGTTTCGGCCGTAGACGAGGACTTGTTGTCGGAGGGCAAGATGTTCGACGGCTCCTCGATCATCGGCTGGAAAGGCATCAGCGAATCCGACATGGTGCTGATGCCCGATACCGAGGCTGCCTTCGTCGACCCGTTCAGCGAGCATGCAACGCTGAACATCACCTGCGACGTGCTCGAGCCCGACACATTGCAGGCCTACACGCGCTGCCCGCGCTCGCTGGCCAAGCGGGCCGAGGCCTACCTGGCCGCGACCGGTGTCGCCGACGAGGCTTTTTTCGGTCCCGAGCCCGAGTTTTTCGTGTTCGACGATGTGCGTTGGAAAAACGACATTTCGGGCTGTTCCTACCAGATCGATTCGGAGGAGGCAGCCTGGAATACGCACAAGGAATACACCGATGGCAACATCGGCCACCGTCCCGGAATCAAGGGCGGCTATTTCCCGGTGCCGCCGGTCGACAGCCTGGCCGACCTGCGTTCGCTGATGTGCGTGACGCTGGAAGCCTGCGGCATTCCGGTCGAGGTGCATCACCACGAAGTCGGCACCGCCGGCCAGTGCGAAATCGGCACGCGCTTCAACTCGTTGACGCGCAAGGCCGATGAAATGCTGATGATGAAGTACATCGTCCACAACGTCGCCCACCTGCACGGCCGCACGGCAACCTTCATGCCCAAGCCGCTGGTTGGCGACAATGGCTCGGGCATGCATGTGCACCAGTCGCTGGCCAAGGAGGGCACCAACCTGTTCTCCGGCGACCAGTACGGCGGGCTGTCGGAAACCGCACTGCATTACGTGGGCGGGATTTTCAAGCATGCCCGTGCGATCAACGCCTTTTCGAACTCGACCACCAACAGCTACAAGCGGCTGGTACCGGGTTTTGAAGCCCCGGTGCTGTTGGCGTACTCGGCGCGCAATCGATCCGCGTCCTGCCGCGTGCCTTGGGTGGCCAACGCCAAGGCACGGCGCATCGAGGTCCGTTTCGGCGATGCGGCAGGAAACCCCTACCTGACCTTCGCGGCCATGATGATGGCGGGTCTCGACGGCATTCTCAACCGAATCGATCCGGGTTCCCCGATGGACAAGGATTTATACGATCTGCCGCCGGAGGAAGAACGCAACATTCCCAGGGTTTGCCACGCACTCGACCAGGCGCTCGAAGCACTGGACGGAGATCGTGACTTTCTCAAGGCCGGCGATGTATTCTCCGACGATCTCATCGATGCGTTTATCCAGTTGAAAATGAAGGAAGTCACGCGTTTTCGGATGTCGACGCACCCGGTCGAATTCGACATGTATTATTCGGTGTAGTTGTTGATGCAGGATCAATGAAGCAAGGATTCGGCCGGTTCCCCTGGAGTCGGCTGAACACTTGTACCGGGTCCGGGAACTACCCCCCTGATTCACGATCCAACAAGCCACTCTATTTGAGGAACCGATTATGGCTACGACTGGTCTGCTGCAGATTCGCTTCTTGCTCGCGATGGTTGTCGCGCTGTATTGCATGGCAGTTTCGGCACAGGAAATTTATAAAACCGTCGATGCAAACGGCAACACCGTCTACACCGATCAAAAACCCAGCGAAGACGCCGAGCCTGTGGTGCTGCGGAAGCTCACGGTCGTCGATCCGGTCGATCTTGGCGACGTAGAAGCGGTACTGGGCGATTCCGAAGACGGCAACGGCGAAGACACGGGGTCACGGCCCGGTCTGCGAATTCTCTCGCCACAGGCCGGTGAGACGATTCAAAATACCGCCTATCGGCTGGAAGTACAGACGGCACTGGATGGCCGCTTGCCGTCTGGCGCACAGATGGTTTATCGCATCGATGGTGAAATCAGGGAAACCAGCCGCGCGCTGTCGACGACGCTGTCCGAGATCTTTCGCGGCGAGCACAGCCTGACCGTCGAGGTACAAAGCTCGGCGGGGCAGGTTCTGGAAAGCGAGAGCGTTACATTTTTCATGCGCCAGCACTCCAGGCTGCACCCAAACCCGGGATGAGCGGAAGCTGAAGGCCGGAACTGGAGCCGTTGAGAACGGTTCTCGGTTCCGGGTGGCGGACGATTACAATCAAAAAACGACCGTTGCCTGCCGGCGGTCCCCAGCCTTGAAGCTCCACGCTCAACCCTCCAGCCAGAAAGTGACCGGTCCATCGTTGACCAGCGTCACCTGCATATTGGCACCGAAGACGCCGAAGCCTGTATTCGGCCAGATCTCGGCTGCCAGTTCGCATAGTCCTTCAAATAGCTGCCGGCCCTGTTCCGGCGTCGCCGCCGGTGTAAAGCTGGGGCGATTTCCCGAGTTGGTATCGGCGGCCAGCGTGAACTGGGGCACGACGAGCAAGCCGCCATCGATATCGCGCAGGCTGCGATTCATGCGCCCGGCCGAATCTGGAAATATGCGGTAGTTGAGGACTCGTTCGAGGAAACGTCCGATTTGCCCGGCATCGTCGCGACGGACAAAGCCTGCGAGCAACAGAATGCCGCGCTCGATTTCGGCTGTTTGATGTCCGTCGATGGCAACGCTTGCGCTGTCGACGCGCTGTATCAGTCCGATCATGGAAATGGCATTCCGTGTATTGCCGATGCGCGACGGACTATGGTCCGCGCAAAGCGATGGTAGCATTCCAGTCCATGAAAATTACGCTCGCCCTGTTGTGCCTTCGAATGCTGGGGCGATTACCGCTTGGCGCGAGCCGTGCGATTGCCGTGATTGCCGGCTGGGGAATCGGCTTGCTCCCGTGGCGTCGGAATCTGCGCGTGCAGGAGAACCTGGCCCGGGCGTTTCCGCAACTGGAACCGTCTGCCCGGCGCCGACTCGCGCGCGCGAATGCCGTGGAGATGGTCTCGACCGCGCTGGAAGCGTCGCAATTGTGGCACCGTGACCGGAAATGGCTGGAGGCCCGCATCGTCTCGGTCGACGGCGTGCAGCACCTCGAACAGGCCCGCAGCCTCGGGCGCGGTGTCTTGCTGCTGGGGGGCCACCTGGGCCAGTGGGAGTTGTCGATTCTTTACGGCAGCTGGCTGATGCCGATGAATTACTTGTACAAGCCGCCGAAATCGACGCGGGTGGACGCGCTGCTTGGCGATTTTCGCAGTCGATTCGGTGCCGTCATGCTGCCCAGTGGTGGGGCCGCGATGCGTCGGGCGCTAAGGGCGTTGCGCGCCGGTGATTCAGTGGGGATGCTGTTCGATCAGCTGCCCAAGGGTGGCCATTCGGTGTGCGCGCCGTTTTTCGGACAACCGACGGCCACCATGCGCTTGCCGCACAGCCTGATTCAGCGCACCGGCTGTACCGTGGTCATGGGCAATTGTCTGCGCTTGCCCAACGGGCGCGGCTGGCGCATCGTGTTCGACCCGGTGCCGGGCGCCGACGATGCCGATCCGGTGGTGGCCGCGACCGCGATGAACCGGGTACTGGAGCAGGTGATTCGGCGCGCCCCCGAGCAGTATCTTTGGCAATACCGGCGGTTTTCCGAACTACCGTAAGCCGATGAATTGCGTCAGGCGGGGTCGGTCTTGTCGAGTCGTTTGAGCCAGACCTGCAGGACTTTTTCGGCCTGCTTGTCGCCGTTGGCCCTGGCCGCCGAGAGGCCGTTTTTCCATGCCTCGCGAGCCGCGGGCAGTTCGTCGTCTGCTTTCAGGGCCCGGCCCAGTTCCTGCCAGGCGGTGGTGTGTTGGGGATTGAATTCGGTGGCTTTGCGAAAATGTTCGATGGCCGGTTCCAGGTCGCCGTTTTTCAGTCGTGCCTGGCCTGCAGCCAGCCGCGACTCATACGAATCGCGACCCTTTTCGATCAGCTTTTCAATGGCTTCGGGGTTCATGCTTCACCTGTTTTTTTTGCCTGGCGGCATTTGTGTCAATGCCGCCAATAGGTTGGCGTCAGCAAGACCAGCACGGTAAAGATTTCCAGCCGACCCAGCAGCATGGCGAAACTCATCAGCCATTTGGTGGCGCCGTTGAGTCCGCCCCAGTTCGCTGATGCATCGCCAAGAGCGGGCCCGAGGTTATTCATGGCCGACAGCACGATCGAGACCGAGGTGATCAGGTCCTGTTCGATACTGGCCACGATCAGCGTCAGGACCACGATGCACACGATATAGAGCGATAAAAAACCCCAGACCGCGTTGGCCACTTCCTCGCGCAGCGTCTTGCCGCCGAATTTCAGCGGCAGTACCGAGCGCGGGTGGATCAAGCGCCTGAGTTCGCGAAGACCCTGCTTGGACACCAGGTAGATGCGGACGATTTTGAAGCCGCCGGTGGTCGACCCGGCGCAGCCGCCCAGTACCGAAACCAAAATAACCAACAGTGGCAGGGCGCCTGGCCAGGCGCTGATGTCGGCGGTGCCGAAGCCGGTGGTCGTGACGTAGGAGACTGTCTGAAAGGTAGCAGTTCGCAGGGTCTCGCCGAAGCCTGGGCCTTCGATTTCGAGCCAGAGCTGGAGCGTGATCAGGGATGCAATGATCAGCAGCAGCCAGACGAACAGCTTGATTTCCGGGTCGCGCAGATAGACCTGCATGGTCGCGCGCCGGGTCGCCAGGTAGTGCAGCGCAAAATTGATGCTGGCGGCGAACATGAAGAATATCACCAGCCATTCGATGATCGGGTTCTCGAAATAGCCGATCGATGCGTCATGGGTGGAAAAGCCGCCGGTGGCGATGGTTGTGAAGCTGTGGGCAAAGGCGTCGAACAGCGTCATCCCGGCCGCCCAGAACGCCAGCGCGCACAGCAGCGTCAGGCCCAGGTAGATCAGCCACAGGGCCTTGGCGGTTTCGGCGATTCGCGGTGTGAGCCGGTTCTCCTTGACCGGGCCGGTGACCTCGGCGCGGTAGATCTCCATGCCGCCGATCTTGAGCATGGGCAGGATGGCCACGGCCAGCACGATGATGCCCAGCCCGCCCAGCCATTGCAGCTGCTGTCGGTACCATCGAATCGAGATCGGCATGTCGTCGAGGCCGGTGAAGACCGTGGCGCCGGTCGTGGTAATGCCGGATACGGTCTCGAACACTGCGTCGGCCAGCGCTGCGTCGAGTACCAGTAAGAAGGGGATGCAGCCGGCCAGCGAAACCGCGGCCCAGCAGGCGAATACGACCAGGAAGCCGTCGGCGACGCGCAGGTCGCGGCGGTTGTTGCGCACCGGCAGATACATTCCCGCGCCGACGGCGGCGACCACTACCAGGCTGGTCAGAAAGGCGCCGGCGGCGCCGTCATGGTTGAACCAGGCAAACGCCAGCGGCGGCACGAAGCTGATGCTCAAGAACATCAGCAGCAGCCCAACGACACGCTGGACCGGAGCGTAGGCGCGCATCAGACGAACATGGCCTCTACCGCGAAAAGACGCTCAACTTCGGCGATATCGCGCTTATCGGCAACGAAAAGGATCACGTGATCTTCGGGCTCGATTGTCACATGACGGTGCGCGATGACCACCTCGTCGCCGCGCACGATGGCCCCGATGCTGGTCGACTTCGGCAGCGGGATTGCGCCAATCTCGCGGCCCACGATCCTGGACCGGCCGGGGTCGCCGTGGGCTACCACCTCGATGGCTTCGGCGGCGCCCTGCCTGAGCGAGTGCACGCGCACCATGTGGCCCTTGCGGATCAGCGCCAGCAGTGCGCCGATGGTGATCTGCTGCGGGCTGACGGCAACGTCGATGCGGTCGGATTCAACCAGGTCGACGTAGGCCGGTCGGTTGATCAGCGTGATGACCTTGCGTGCGCCCATGCGCTTGGCCAGCATGGATGAAAGGATATTGGCTTCATCATCGTTGGTCAGGGCACAGAACACGTCCATCTCGTCGACGCCTTCTTCGCGCAGCAGTTCCTCGTTGGCGCAGTCGCCAACCAGCACGATGGTGGTATCGACGACCTCGGCGATCTGCTCGGCCCGGGCCGGATCGGCTTCGATCAGCTTGATGTGGTAATTGCGTTCCATGCGTCGGGCCAGCGACGCGCCGATATTGCCGCCGCCGGCCAGCAAAAGTCGACGGGCCGGACCCGAGGTGGTGCCGAAGGTGGCCATGACCTCGCGGATTTCGTCGGTGGGGGCCAGGAAGAACACCAGGTCGTCGACTTCGATGACCGTGTCGCCTTCGGGAATGATCGCTTCGTCGCGACGAAAAATGGCGGCCACGCGCGCATCCACGCCCGGCGGCAGTTCGTCGGGAAGGCTGTTGAGCGCGCGCCCGACCAGCTTGCCTTCGCGCACCGCGCGGGTCGCCACCAGTTGGGCGCGCCCGTCGGCAAAATCGAGCACCTGCAGCGCGCCCGGATACTCGATCAGGCGCTGGACGTGATCGGCGACCAGCTTTTCCGGGCTGATCAGTACGTCGATGGGTGTGTTTTCGCGGTTGAACAGCTCCGGGTGTGCCAGGTAGTCCGTGGCCCGTATCCGGGCGACCTTGGTTGGCGTATTGAACAGCGAATAGGCGACCTGGCAGGCGACCATGTTGGTTTCATCGGAGTTGGTCAGCGCAATCAGCAATTCAGCATCCTCGATGCCGGCCCGGATCAGCGTTTCCGGATGCGAGGCATGCCCCAGCACGGTTCGGATGTCGAGTTTTTCCTGCAGTTCGCGCAGGCGCTGCGGGTCGGTGTCGACGACGGAGATGTCGTTCTCTTCCCGGGACAGCGAATAGGCCATGCCGGATCCGACCTGGCCGGCCCCCAAGATAATGATGCGCACTTATTTGTTCTCCTGGATCTGCCTGGGATCGATATCGAGTTGCCGGAGCTTGCGGTAAAGATGGGTGCGCTCCATTTCCACGGCTTCGGCCAGCTGGCCGACGCTGCCGTCGACGCGCTTGAGTCGCGCGATCAGGTATTGGCGCTCGAATGCTTCGCGGGCTTCGCGCAAGGGCAGGTCGAATAACGGGGAATTCAGCGCCGACGTCTGGTCGGGATCGCGGCGATCACTGGACGCCAAAAGCTGTTCGACCTCTTCGGTGGAGACCGGTGCGTCGCGTTCTGTCAGCAGTAATTGGCGAACCAGGTTGGACAGCTCGCGGATGTTGCCGGGCCAATCGTGCTGGCGCAGCCGATTCTGTGCGGCAACCGGGATCGATCGGTACGTCAGGCCCTCCCGGGCCGGCAGACGCTCGGATAGACAGCGCACCAGTTCGGGGATGTCCTCGCGTCGTTCGCGCAAGGTGGGAACGCCGATCCGGATTTCGGCAATCTGGTGGAACAGCGCCGTGTCGAACGCCCCGCGGGCCGCGTTGTCTGCGAGCCCGGCCACGCTCGTGGCGATGATTCTCAGGCCCGGGGTCTGCGTGCTGTCCAGCCGCGCAAGCAGCGTGGCCAGTTGCATCTGCTCGTCCCTGGTGCTTGCCTCCAGGCGCTCGACCAGCAGCGTGCCGGTCGGCCGCCTGGCGCTGTCGAGGCGTTCGATGACCTGATTCAGGGCGTTGCCGACCGACCCGCCGGTTGCGGTGATCCATTCCTGGCCGGGCTTGCCGGCGCGGCTATGGATCCAGCGCGCAAGATTGGTCCGGCCGGTACCGGGCTCGCCGGTGATCAGGATGTTCTGCGTCGTGCCGAGCGTGCGCTTGAGGTCGGCACGCAGCTTTTCGGTCGCTTCGCTGCGCCCGATCGGGTCGGAAGCTTCGGGCGGGCCTTCGGCATCGTCGGTCGAGTTCGGGCGCTGTGATGTTTCGCTCAGCGCTTTTTTGATCGTCGCCAGCAGGCGCGCCATCGAGACCGGCTTTTCGATGAAATCGCTGGCGCCGCAGCGCGTGGCTTCAACCGCGGCCTCAACCGAGCCGTGGCCGGAGATCATGATCACCGGGCACTCGAGCTGATCGTTATCGCGCCATTCCCGCAGCAGGCTGACGCCGTCCTGGTCGGGCATCCAGACATCGAGCAGGATCAGGTCCGGCCGGTGTTGGTCGCGAAGCTGGCGCGCCTGTGCCGCATCTGCTGCCAGCACCGGCTCAAAGCCTTCGTCGGTGACGATTTCGCCGATCAATTCGCGGATATCCGGTTCATCGTCAACGATCAGTATGGTTGCCGTCATCGAAATTGCTTTCGCAAGTTACAGGTCAGCCCGAGAGGATAGCGCATTGGCCTGGTTCCAAGGAGTCCGGAGCGGCAATTGCAGGGTCAGGCAGGCACCGCCTTCGACGGCATTGCCGGCCTGGATGCGGCCGCCCATTTCCTCCATCAGGCGGCGAACGATGGCCAGGCCAAGGCCGGTTCCGCGCGGCTTGGTGCTGACGTAGGGTTCGAAAACCCGCGGCAATATCTCGGCGCTGAAGCCCGGGCCGTCATCGGTGATTCGCAGCTGCAGCCAGTCGCGATCAGCCTCATGGATGACCGATGATTGCAGCCGCAAATGCGGTGAACCCGAGGGATGGGCCTCCCTGGCGTTTTGGACCAGGTTGTTGAGCACCTGGCCGAATCGGCCGGCGTCGCCCGACGGACGTGCCTGGCCGTGATCGAGTTGCAGCTCGAAACTGACGCCGCTGGCCCCGGCGGTCCAAAGCTCGACGTTGCTGGTGATCAGGGTCGTGATATCGAGCGCTTCGTTTCGGATTTTGCCGGGCCGGGTATAGTCGCCGAAGGCATCGACCAGGCCGCGCAGTGCATCGGCCTGGTTGATGATGGTGTTGGTGGATTTTCGCAGCAGTTCGGCCTGGGCCGGCTCGAGCTGGTCGGCCAGGCGCAGCTGCAGACGCTCGGCCGCCAGCCGAATCGGCGTGAGCGGATTTTTGACTTCGTGGGCCAGGCGCTGGGCCAGTTCGGCCCAGGCGGCCTGGCGCTGGGCCTGGTCGAGCATGGTGACATCGTCGAACACGACCACGTGACCGCGTTGCTTCGAGTCGGGTCGGTCGGGCAGCGATGATCCGCGGCAGACCAGCGCCAGCGCGTGATCGGCGCGCTCGAGCTTGATTTCCTGGCGCCAGCTGTCGCTGTCCTCGTCGATGCGCCGCCCGATGGCCTCGAACAGCGGGCTGAACTCCGGAAATTCCTCGCGCAGTTGCTCCAGCTGCTGGCCCCGGCGGGCTGCCAGGTCGATGCCGAGGATGTCGGAAGCACTCTGGTTGGAAGCGGCCAGGCGGGCCTGGCTGTCAAACGCGATGACGCCGGCCGACAGTCGGCTGAGCAGCGTTTCCAGGTACTGCCGCTGCGCTTCGAGCTGTTGCTGGGTTTGCTGGAGTTCGCTGGCCATGTTGTTGAATGATTCGACCAGGAAACCGAGCTCGTCGCGGCTGGTCACGTTCAGCGTTTCGGGAAATTGTCCGTCGCGCATCAGCTCTGTGGCCGCGGCCAGATCGCGGATCGGCCGCACCAGCCGTCCGGCGGCGTTGAAAGCCAGTAGTATCGCCAGCAGCGCGGTAATACCCAGTACCAGCGAAAGAATCAGGATGAAACTTTGCTGCAGCCGCTGACGCAAAAACGAGGTATTTTCGAAGCGGAAGTAAGCCTGCTCGATGCCCGCGGCCAGGCTGGAGAAATTCTCCGGCAGTGGAAAGATACCCTGCAGGATCAGGCCCGGCCCGGCGCCCGAAGGCGCGTCGAGAGGCATCAGCACCCGAATGCGCAAGCCATCCTGGCCGGGTTCGGCGGCGCTGTATTCCTGCCCCCGAACGGCCTGGGACAGCGCGAATGCCGTGGGCAGATTGGCCACCATGAGTTGCGGATTGATATGCACCAGCGTGTCGACCCGGCCCGATGGGGTCAGCAGGGCCAGCTCGACCGGACCACTCGATGATACCCGCGAGAACAGGTAATCCAGCAGCGCGTCTTCGTCGCTGGTGTCTGGCAGGCCGGCGGCGATGCGCGAGAGCTGGTCGCGCGACTGGCGGGTTCTCAGGTCGAGAAACAGCTGGGCCATTTCGATCGAGTCGGCCAGCGCCGGTTCCGCGCCGGTGTTGAACCAGCCCTCGATCGTATTGTTGACGAATTCGACCGAGAACAGGTAGACCACGATCACCGGTGGCAGGGCCAGGGCGATGAAAATCGCGACCAGGCGCGCACGCAGGCGGGCCCCGGGCGCGTGCGCGCGGGCCTGTCGGACCAGCCGGACCAGTCGCTGCGCGATCGCCGCCAGCAACACCAGCAGTGCCAGCGCGGTCAGCAAAAAGATGGCCAGGCTCATGCTGCCCAGCTGGCTGTCTTCCTGCTCGACGCTGGCGACCAGAAACAGCGCGATCAGCAGCAGGCCGGCAACCGAGGCCAGCGGCAGGATGCGCAGGATACGTTTCAGGAGCGGTCGAATTGCCACGTGTGCCAGGGCTCGGCCAGGCGCCATTGGCGCAGGAACAGCGACGGCAGATGCATTGGCGGCGGCAATGCATTGCGGTTGAAGACGACCCGTATCTGGACCTGCCAGGCGCCACGCTGCTGAAAATCACGGCTGAATCCAGGCTCATAAACTTGCGGCTCGGCCAGCGCATCGAGCAGCAGCCACAGCCGCGGATAGGTTTGCCGGTAGCCGGCAAGGCTGAGCTGCCATTGTTCGGTCAGCGGCAAAAAATGGATGCCGATCGGCCAGCTGCGTTTTTCGCTGAGGTGGGCGATTGGGCCGATCCGTCGACTGACGCGGGTAAGGACCTGTAACTCAAGATCGACGCCGCGTTCGAGCGCTTCGCGCATCGCTTCGCTGGGTTGAAATTCGATGCCGGTCTCGATCACCAGACGGTCATCGTTCCATTCGATGACAGGATCGAGCGAAAGGGCAGCCTCGGGGTTGCCAGCATCACCGCATCCGGCGCAAACACAGGTAATAAAAGCCATCGCGATCCAGGTTGCCGGGAAGGATTTGCCTGCCTGGCTGGACCTCGATGCCAAGCCAGTCAAGGTCGGCGATGCCATCGTCGGCCGCCGTGGCGGTGCCGGCATTGGCTTGATCGGCCACCATCGCGGTTTGAAGCTCGGCGTCGGCATTGTTTTCGAGAAAGGTCCTGGCCTGGTCGCGGTTTTCGCCATGCAGTATCGAACAGGTTGCGTAAACAAGCAAACCGCCCGGTTTCAGCAAGGGCCACAGGGCCTGCAGCATTCGCCGCTGCAGGGCGATACTTTCGTCGATGTCGCCGGCCCGACGCAGCCAGCGAATGTCCGGATGGCGCCTGAGCACGCCGGTCGCCGAGCACGGCGCGTCGATCAGGATGCGATCAAAGGGTGTGCCGTCCCACCATTGTTCCGGGCGGGCGGCATCGCCGATCACGATGTTGCCGCTCAGCCCGAGGCGCTCGAAGGTCCCGGCGATCAGGCCGGCGCGTTCGGGATCCATTTCCACGGCCGTTAAATCGAGTTCGGCGCACTCGAGCAAATGGGCCGCCTTGCCGCCGGGCGCGGCGCAGGCATCGAGGACGCGCTGGCCGTCGCCTGGCTCGAGCAATCGAGCGGCCATTTGCGCACCGGCATCCTGGACCGAGAAATGGCCCTGGTCAAACCCGGGCAAGCTGCTGATTCGGGCATGATGTTCGAGCTTGATCGCGTCGGGAAATCGGCTGTCGACGCTGCCCTGGCAGCCGGCCGCGGCCAGTTCCTGCTGCAGCCGGGCCACGCTGCTGCGCCGCCGGTTGACCCGCAGCCACAGCGGTGGCGGCTGGTTGCCGGCAATTGCAATCTGGTGCCACTGTTGCGGCCAGTCCCTGCGCAGTGCCTCGAGCAGCCAGTCCGGGTATCCCAGTTGCAGGGCCGGGTCTGCCGGCATCGACTGGTCCAGCTGCAGCGCCTGGCGCTGGTGGTTGCGCAGCACGGCATTGACCAGGCCGCTCAGGTGGTGCTGCCCGGCCAGACGCGCCGCGGCAACGCTGGCATGCACGATCGCGGCGGTCGGCTCGCGGTCCTCGCGCAGTTCGTCGATGGCTGAGAGCAGCAGAAAATGCACCACGCGGGCCTGCCGCGGGAGCGCTTTTTTCAACAATTGTTCCAGCCGCCAGTTCAGTGCCGGGTAGTCGCGCAGCACGCGGTTGCACAGGCGCCGCACCTGGGCCCGATCCTGTCCATGGCCGAGATCGCGGTCAAGCATGGACAGCGCCGCGCCCAGGTTGCGCCGGCGATCGAAGACTTCGACCAGTGCGCGTGCGCTGGCCAGTCGGGCGGCGGCGCCTTGTGTGCCGGGTTTGGATGTCATTTCAGTTCTCTGCTTCCAGTGATGTCAGCCGCGCCATTGGGGCTTCGCGTTAAGCCACTCGCGGGCCGACATGCGGCGTCGCCCGGCGGCCTGGAGTTCCAGGATTTCCAGCGCGCCGCGGCCGCAGGCCACCTGAATGCCGACTCGGTGGCCGGCGTCGGTCAGCAAGTCGCCGGGGACCGTGCCGGCGGGGGCAGAATCGAGCGGCACCGGACGGGCCTGGAACACCCGGACGGTCTGGTCGGCGATCAGGCCGAATGCGACCGGCCATGGGTTGTAGGCCCTCACCTGTCGAGCCAGAAGTTCGGCGTCCTGGTTCCAGTCCAGTTGTGCATCGGTCTTGCGAATCAGCGGCGCATGGCTTGCACGAGCATCGTCCTGCGCTATTGGCTCCGGCAGGCAGTCGAGCTCAAGCTGTTCCAGCGCCTTGGCCAGCAATCGAGCCGCCATCTGCGCCAGGCGCTCGCCGAGCTGGCCGGCATTTTCATCATCGTCAATCGCGGTTGCGCAAGTCAGCAGCACATCGCCGGTGTCCAGGCCCGCATCCATCTGCATCAAGGAAATCCCGGTTTCCGCGTCGCCGGCCAGGATGGCCTGCTGGATGGGACTGGCTCCACGCCAGCGCGGCAGCAGCGATGCATGCAGGTTCCAGCAGCCGTGCGTAGGCAGGTCCAATACTGCCTGCGGCAGCAACAGGCCGTAGGCGGCGGTGATCAGCAGGTCGGGTGCGAGCGATTCCAGTTGCCGTCTGGCTTCGGGATTTTTCAGCGATTGCGGCTGCATCACCGTGATGCCGGTGTCTTGCGCCAGTTGCTTGACCGGGCTCGGGCTGAGCTTGCGGCCGCGTCCGGCCGGGCGGTCGGGCTGGGTCAATACCGCGACCGGCGCTTGCCTTTCGATCAGCATCCTGAGCGACGGACAGGCAAATTCCGGTGTGCCGGCAAAAATAATGCGCGGCTTGCTCAAGCTCGGCTTGTGCGATGGCTAAGGGCTGCCGAATGAACCGCGTGGCCCACTAGAGTGCCTGGTGCGCCGGTTCACGCTCTTGCTGCAGGCGTGATTTTTTCATGCGCTTTTCGATGACCCGTCGCTTGAGTGGCGACAGGTAGTCGACGAAGACCTTGCCGTCGAGGTGGTCGATTTCATGCTGGATGCAGACCGCCAGCAGGCCATCGGCCTCGAACTCGTATTTCTGGCCGTCCCGGTCCAACGCCGAAACGCCGATGGTCTCGGCTCGCTCCACTTCTGCATATTCGCCGGGAACCGAAAGACAGCCTTCTTCGCAGATTTGTCTGCCGTCGCGATGCGTGATTTCCGGGTTGATCAGGGTCATGGGCTGGTTGCGGTCCTCGCTCAGGTCCATCACCACCAGGCGAAGATCCCGGTTGACCTGGGTTGCCGCCAGGCCGATGCCGCGCGCGGCGTACATGGTTTCAAGCATATCGTCGGCCAGTTGCCGCACCGATTCGGTGACTTCATCGACCGGTCTGGCGATGTTTCGCAGCCGCGGATCGGGAAATTGGAGGATTGTTAACTGGGTCATGACATGAACAATGTGAGTTAAGGCTCAGAATTTCAATGAAATCAAGGGTGGAAAACCCACCAATTATGGGTATGATAGCGCAGGTGAGTGTATGAAGATGGTCGAACCAATTGGGGCAATGCACGCCGGCGTGCCTGGGAGATAACAAATGAAAAAGCTCTGGATACTGATGATCGCCTTGCTGGTGGCTTTGCCGCTGCTCGCTCAGGAAGTCGAAGTTCGGGAAGATCATCCTGAAGAATACGTGGTTCAGGAGGGCGATACGCTGTGGGATATTGCGGGTCGTTTCCTGACCCGCCCATGGCAATGGCCGGCGATCTGGCAGGCCAACCCGGAAATCGACAACCCGCACCTGATCTATCCCGGCGACCGGCTTTCGCTGGTCTATATCGATGGTCAGCCGCGCCTGGTTCGCGACGGCAGCCGCCGGCTGTCGCCGGAAATTCGCGCAACGCCGACCACCGGACCGATCACCACGGTGCCGCTCGCGGCAATCGAGCCATTCCTGGTCAAGCCGCGGGTCGTCGGCCGGGACGAATTGGCCTCCTTGCCTTATGTCGTCGCCAACGAGGAGCTGCGCTACATCGCCGCCGAGCCCAACCGGGTCTTCGTGCGCGGCCTGAGCGACAACCGAAAGGGCGACCAGGTGACCATTTCCCGCTTGAGCTTTCAGTTTCATGAAATCGAGCTGAACGGCCGCAACGCGGTGCGACAGAACCTGATGCGCGGCAATATGGGCGCGGTACCGGCCGACCAGCGACCGATCAAGGTCGGTGGCCGATTGAATCCGTTCTCGCGCGACGGCAAGATCATCGGCTACCAGTTGTGGGAAGTCGCCCGGGCCGAGGTGCTCGCGACCGGCGATCCGGCGACGTTGGAAATCGTCGAGTCAGACATCGAAGTCCGTGCCGGCGACTATGTCCTGCCGATCGATCCCTACCTGTACGATCTGACCTTTTTTCCCGGTGCGCCCGATTTCGAGATACCGGCCGGAGCCAGCGTGATCGGTATCGAAGGCGGTTCGGCCGCGGTCGGCCATTACCAGATCGTGGCCCTGGATATCGGCAGCAACGTCGGCGTCAAGCCCGGGCACACGTTTTCGGTCTTTCATCGCGGCAGGAAAGTCGAGGACGATTTCTACGACGGTCTGCGCGGTCGCCCGGCGCCGACGGGCAGTTCAATCGGTGGCCGCTCGGTGCAGTTGCCGGAACAGTTCACCGGGCGAATCATGGTTTTTCGAAGCTTCGAGAAGGTCAGCTACGCGCTGGTCATGACCGGCAAGCGCGGCGTGCGCGTCGGGGATTTGATCGATCATCCCGATCGTCGACTGTAAATCGACGCCGGTCACGCCGAATGTCGCGTTGAAATGACTGAGCGCCCGGGCCAGGCGCCCGAGTTGCGCGGCTGGCTGCGGCTGCTGTTGGCAAGCAATGTCGGACCGGCCCGTGTGGCCAGCCTGGAAATCGAGCCGGAAGCAATTGCCGACGTGCCCGATTGGCCTGCAGCGCGACTGGCCGAAGCGGGTTTTTCGGCTGCCGCGATCAAGGCGTTGAAAAATCCGGATCCCGATCAGCTGGCTGCCTGCGAGCACTGGCTGAGCGCGGCGAACCATCACCTTGTTACGCGCAATGACGAATTTTACCCACCGCTGCTGCGCCGGATTGCCGACGCGCCGCTGGCCCTGTTCGTCAATGGTCGGCCCGATTGGCTGTTGCATCCCCAGGTCGCTATTGTCGGCAGTCGCAACGCCACGGCCGGCGGTCTTGAAATTGCGCGCGAATTTGCCGCCGGGCTGAGCCGTGCCGGGCTGGTGATCACCAGCGGCCTGGCCAGTGGCGTCGACGGCGCGGCGCATCGCGCGGCGCTCGACGCCGGTGGCGTGACCATCGCCGTCGGCGGCACCGGGCCGGATCGGGTCTATCCGGCCCGCCATCGTGATCTGGCGCGCAAAATTGTGGATAATGGCGCCGTGATCAGCAGTTTTGCGCCCGGGGTCGGGCCGCGCCCGGGCCATTTTCCGGCGCGCAACCGGATTATCAGCGGCATGAGTGCCGGGGTCGTGGTGATCGAGGCCGGTACCCGGTCCGGTTCCCTGATCACCGCGCGCCTGGCCGGCGAACAGGGGCGCGAAGTCTTCGCAGTGCCCGGTTCGATACGCAATCCGCTGGCCCGCGGCTGTCATCGGCTGATTCGCGATGGCGCCCGCCTGGTGGAGTCGGTCGACGAAGTTGTCGCCGAGCTCAGCCCGCTGATCAACGAGCTGGCCGGAGAACTGAGAGGGTTGCTTGAACACGAAATTGGCGCCCGGGCCGAAACCGCCGGGGCGCTTGATGGTTCGCTGCAGCGCCCGGGCCACGATGACCCGGAAATCCGGCTGCTGTTGGATGCTGTTGGTTATGACCCCACCTCTGTAGACGAAATCATCCAACGAACACAATTGACGACGCAGGCGGTATCGTCCATGCTGTTGATGCTCGAGCTGCAAGGGCAGGTCGCTCCTCACGGCGGTGGTCGTTACAGCCGGACCGGAAAGGATCAGGAAACCTATTGATGAAAGAAAACGTGCTGGATCTGTTGATGTACTTGTTCGAAAACTACATCTACGACGAACCCGAAGCCGAGCCCGACCGGGAATCGCTGGGCGAGAGCCTGGAACAGGCCGGGTTTTCGGCCGGTGAAATCGACCATGCCTTCGGCTGGCTGGATGGTCTGGCCGAGCAACGGCAGCTGCCGGACGTCAGCAGTCATTCCGACGATCCGATCCGGCTGTTCGACGCCGAAGAATCGCGTCGAATCGATGTCGAGGCGCGTGGCTTCATCATGTACCTGGAAAACGTCGGGGTGCTCGACGCGCCGCGCCGTGAACTGATTCTGGACCGGTTGATGGCGCTCGATGCCGAAGAGATCGGCATCGAGGACCTCAAGTGGGTGATCTTGATGGTGCTGTTCAACCAGCCCGGACAGGAAGCCAACTACGCCTGGATGGAAGACCTGATGTTCGATGAAGAGGGGGAATATCGGCACTGATTGGCCGCGCGCCTGATTTTCCCGGATATTTCCGGGCCACTGCGCGCCGCGCAATCGAGTTGCACGATTGTTTATGGCAAAGAATCTTCTCATCGTCGAGTCGCCGGCCAAGGCCACGACCATCAACAAGTACCTCGGGGGCGACTTCGAAGTACTGGCGTCCTATGGCCACGTGCGCGACCTGGTGCCGCGCGAAGGTGCGGTCGATCCGAACGACAATTTCGCCATGCACTACGGCATCATCGAGCGCAACAAGAAACACGTCGATCGCATCGTCAAGGCGGCCAAAAAAGCCGAGGCGGTCTACCTGGCGACTGACCTTGACCGCGAGGGTGAAGCCATTTCCTGGCATATCGCCGAAATCCTGAAAAGCCGGGGCATCAACGAGAAAACGGAAATTCACCGCGTGGTATTCAGCGAAATCACGCCCAAGGCGATCCAGCACGCGATGGAGCACCCGCGCGGCCTGGCCTATTCGCTGGTCGACGCGCAGCAGGCGCGCCGTGCGCTCGACTACCTGGTGGGTTTCAACCTCTCGCCGTTGCTGTGGAAGAAGGTCCGGCGCGGGCTGTCGGCCGGCCGCGTGCAGTCGCCGGCATTGCGCATGATCGTCGAGCGCGAAGAGGAAATCGAAAAGTTCGAGGCCCGTGAATACTGGACCATCGAGGCCGATTTGGGCTCGGATGCCGACGCGCCGTTCACCGCCAACCTGGTCAAGCTCGACGGCGGCAAGTTCGAACAGTTCGATATTATCGACGAGCAGCGCGCGCTCGAAGTCACCAAAACCGTCGAACAGGCTGCGGCAGGCCGTTTTGAAGTTGCGCGCATCAACAAAAAGCAGCGGCGCCGGCGTCCGCAGCCGCCGTTCATCACCTCGACGCTGCAGCAGGAGGCCGCGCGCCGGCTGCGCTTTACCACCCAGCGCACCATGCGCATCGCCCAGCAGCTCTATGAAGGCGTGGACATTGGCAGCGGAAACCAGGGCCTGATCACCTACATGCGTACCGACTCGGTGGCGCTGGCCCAGGACGCGCTGACCGAAATCCGCAAGGTGATTCGCCATGAATACGGCGAAAAGAGCCTGCCCGAAAAGCCGAATTACTACAAGTCCAAAAGCCGCAATGCCCAGGAAGCGCACGAGGCCGTTCGCACGACTTCGGCCGAGTTGACGCCGATTCGTCTCAAAGCCTACCTGAACGACGATCAGTACAAGCTTTACCAGTTGATCTGGAACCGCACCGTGGCCTGCCAAATGACCCCGGCGGTCTACGACACCGTGGCCGCCGAGTTCGATGTCGGCGATGCCACCTTCCGCGCCA
Source organism: Wenzhouxiangellaceae bacterium (assembly GCA_032251235.1). Classification (GTDB taxonomy): domain Bacteria; phylum Pseudomonadota; class Gammaproteobacteria; order Xanthomonadales; family Wenzhouxiangellaceae. The sequence continues at coordinate 63,320 of JAVVET010000004.1, read as the reverse complement.
ACGGCTCGACGCTGATCGAGGCCGGATTTCTCAAAGTCTACGCCGACAGCCAGGCCGAAAAGGACAACCGCTTGCCCGAGCTCGACGAAGGCGATTCGGTGGTCTTGCAGCGAATCCGTCCGGAACAGCATTTTACCGAGCCACCACCACGCTTTTCCGAGGCCAGCCTGGTCAAGACGCTGGAGGAATACGGCATCGGGCGACCGTCGACCTATGCGTCGATCATCAAGACCCTGCAGGACCGGGAATACGTCGAACTGGAAAATCGGCGCTTCACGCCAACATCGACCGGCCGGGTCGTGGCCAATTTTCTTTCGCAGCACTTCGACCGCTACGTCGACTACGATTTTACCGCGCGCCTCGAGGACGAGCTCGATGCCATCTCCCGCGGCGAGCACGAGTGGGTGCCGTTGCTGCAGGAATTCTGGCAGCCGTTCATCGAGCGGGTCCACGAAAAAAATGAATCGGTCAGCCGCAAGGAGGCCCAGCAGGCGCGCGAACTGGGCACCGATCCGAAATCCGGCAAGCCGGTGATCGTCCGTCTGGGTCGCTATGGTCCTTTTGCCCAGATCGGCCAGGCCGAAGATGAAGACAAGCCGGCGTTTGCAGGCTTGCGTCCGGGTCAGAAGATGGAAACCATCACGCTCGATGAGGCGATGGAGCTGTTCAAGCTGCCGCGCAATCTCGGCGAAACCCCCGAGGGCGAACCGGTGCAGGCCAATATCGGCCGTTTTGGTCCGTACATCCGTTACGGCCAGCGCAATTTCGTATCGCTCAAGGACGTCGACCCACTCGATGTCACGCTCGAACAGGCGCTTGAACTGGTCGCACAGCACAAGCAGATGCTGAAGGAACGTGTCATCAAGACCTTCGATGACGAGGGCATCGAGTTGATCAAGGGCCGTTACGGACCGTTTGTGACCGACGGCAAGAAAAATGCAAGCGTGCCCAAGGATGTCGAAGCGGCCGATTTGACGCTGGAGCAGTGCCAGAAAATGCTGGCCGAGGCACCCGAGAAGGGCCGCCGTGGCAAGTTTGGCAAGAAAAAGGCATCCAAAAAATCCGGCGGCAACAAGGCCTCCAAAAAGAAAACATCCAAAAGGAAGAAGGCTTCAAAGAAAAAGGCATCGAAAAAGAAGGCCTCTAAGAAGACTTCCGGCAAGAAGCTCGCAAAGAAAAAATCGGCTGCGAAAAAGTCGGCTGCGAAAAAGTCGGCAACAAAAACCGCTGGCGCGGAACTGGCCACTTGACCCGGTAGCGACTTGATCCCGACGCTGCTTTCAAGCTGGCAGTGATACCGGTTGGCTGGCAGCCTGTCGGACTTAACGCTAATCTACTGCGGAAAAGCCGGATTGGGCCAGATTCTCCGCTCTTTATCGTTAACCAGGCTCACTATTCGCCTCAAAAGACCGAAAAATCTGACGCCAACCGGCTTTCCCTCAGCGAAGATCGGTCAAGTCCGACAGGCGGCTAGCATGAAGTTCCGCAATAAGCGGGTCGAGATTCATCGCTATTGATAGCAGCAAGCTTTCGTGAAATACCAAAGTCGAGTGTATCCATGACGGACAGCAATGAAATGGTCGGCCGGGTCGAAACCTGGCTGCATGGTCTCCAGGACCGGCTCTGCGAAGCTTTCGAGCGAGCCGATGGCCGACAGGGCTTCCGCGAGGATCGCTGGGAACGAAGTGCCGGTGGCGGTGGCAGGACGCGCGTTATCGAAGATGGCGCGGTGTTCGAGAAAGGCGGCGTCAATTATTCGATGGTGCACGGAGATGCGCTGCCGTCGGCGGCGAGCGCCCGGCGTCCGGAACTGGCGGGCCGGAGCTTCCAGGCACTGGGCGTCTCGGTGGTCATGCACCCGATCAATCCCTATGTGCCGACCAGCCACTGCAACGTCCGGTTTTTCGTTGCCGAAAAGCCCGGCCAGGCGCCGGTCTGGTGGTTTGGCGGCGGCTTCGACCTGACGCCCTGTTATCCGTTCGACGAAGATTGTCGCGACTGGCACCAGCGCGCGCACGACCTGTGCGCACCGTTCGGAGAATCGGTTTATGCCGAGCACAAGAAATGGTGCGACGACTACTTTTATATCAAGCATCGCGATGAAACAAGGGGAGTCGGCGGCCTGTTTTTCGACGACTTGAACGAGTGGGGTTTCGAGTCGTGTTTTGCCTACATGCAAGCCGTTGGCGACGGTTATCTGGAGGCTTACCGGTCGATCGTCGAAAAGCGCAAACAGACCCCTTTTTGTGCGCAGGAAACCGAATTTCAGCGCTATCGCCGCGGCCGCTACGTGGAATTCAACCTGGTCTACGATCGCGGCACGCTGTTTGGCCTGCAGTCGGGCGGGCGCACCGAATCGATCCTGATGTCGCTGCCGGCGGTGACGCACTGGCGTTATGACTGGCAGCCAGAACCCGGCTCGGCCGAAGCGCGTTTGAGCGACTACCTGGTGCCGCGCGACTGGCTGGAACAGTAAGCCTGGATACACCTGCTTTCCGATGCTTCCCTGGTTGATCGATCTCGCCTGTTTCCTCGATCAATCGGTTTCGATGCGGTTGCGACCGGCGCGCTTGGCGACATAAAGGGCCTTGTCGGCGCGTTCGACCAATTCGCTCGGGCTGTCGATAGTTCCGGGTTTCGCCGTGGCGCAGCCGATGCTGACCGTCACCTGGTTTGCCGATTCGCTGTCGGGGTGTACGATCGCCAGCCCGCGGACCAGCGCCTGGATGCGTTCGGCGACCGTGTAGGTGGCCTTTTCGTTCGCGCCCGGCAGCAGGATGATGAACTCCTCGCCGCCGTAGCGGGCGACCAGGTCCTGATCGCGCACGATTCCAGCTTCCAGTGCCGCGGATACCCGCTGCAGACATTCATCGCCGGCCTGGTGGCCGACGCTGTCGTTGTATTGCTTGAATCGATCCAGGTCGAGCATGATGACGCTGAGCGGCTGCCGGGTCGTAATGGCCTGGCCCCAGGCCTGTGCGAGGTTTTCTTCGAAGTAGCGCCGGTTGGCCACCCCGGTCAGCCCGTCGATACGCGATATTTTCTCGACCTTGCGCAAGGCTTCCTGCAACTGCCGCGTGCGCTGGTCGACCAGAACCTCGAGGCGACGCTGGCGCGCCCGCAGCTGGCTGACGGTCAGCCGGTAGGCAGCGAAACCGAGCAGCCCGGTCGTGGTCAGGGCCAGCGCGGCAAACCAGGCGGTCTGGTACCACAGCGGCTGCCTGTAGAGTCGCTGCTGCGCGCCGGCGACCGGTTCTGCAGTGCCCGGCGTGGCTTGCAAAGCCTGGATCTCGAACAGATTCTCGCCCCGCGGCAGGCCCGTGAAATAGGCGGTGCGCCGGTTGCCCACAAACTGCCATTTGTCATCCGGACCCAGTCGATAGCGAAAGCCGATGCGCTCGGCGGCACTGAGCCTGGGCGCGGTGTAGTCGATCTCGATCGAACGCGCGTCGGCCGGCAACTGCAGCAATGGCTGGCTGCTTGCCATGACCTCGTTGTTGACCCGTATCTGTTCAATGATCACCGTAAGTTCGGTCGAATCGACATGGGTGGCCGCCGGATCAATGACGGTCAGGCCGCGGTTGGTCGGGAACCACAGGCGGCCATCGGTGGCGCGCCATGCTGCCGGCTGAAAGCCGCCGAGAAACTGCGAAGAACGCAGCCCGTCGGCCTCGTCGAAAAGGCGTGCGGTCACGTGCTCGGCTCGCCCGTCGGCGAGCGCATTCAATTCGCTGCGCGCGATGCTGGCCAGGCCGGCGCTGCCGCTGAGCCACAGATTGCCATCCTGGTCGTCGACGATTGCCAGGACCGATTGCTGGGGCAGCCCATGAGCTGCGGTGAACTGGAAGATCGTGTCTTCGTGTAGCCGCGCAAGGCCGCCATTTCGCATGCCGATCCAGATCGCCCCGTCGCTGTCCTGCCAGCTGGTGGCGACCAGGTTGCTGGCCAGGCCATCGCGTTCGGTCCAGGTCCTGAAGGTCTGTCCGTCGTAGCGGGCCAGGCCGTTGGGCGTTGAAAACCAGAGCTGTCCAGCCTGGTCCTCGAGGATGTGGCGAACCAGCCCGTCGGGTAGCCCCTGTTCGAGGGTCAGTGTCTCGACCCGGCCGTTTTCCATGCGGGCCACACCACCTTCGGCGGCGATCCAGATCGATCCGTCGGTATGCTCCCGCAAGGCAAACACGTGGTTGCTCGGCAGACCGTCGCTCTCGCTGATCTGTGTGATGCTGTCGCCGTTGATTCGATTCAGACCACCGCCGAAGGTGCCGACCCAGAGTTGATCGGCAGAATCGACCATCAGCGCCGACACGCTGTTGCTGGAAAGACCGTCGTCGACGTTGATGTTGATGATCCCGCCGTCGGCTTCGATGCCGAACAGGCCCTGGCCCTCGCTGCCCGCCCAGAGCGTGCCGCTGGCCGGATCCTGCATGACGACGAAGGTCGAATCGGCCAGGCCTTCGGGTTCGCCGAATGCCAGAAACAGGCCTTCGCGCAGCCGGTGCAGGCCGTTCATGGTCGCCAGCCAGATATTGCCTTCGCGATCCTCGATCAGGTCGAAAACATGGCTGGGGTTGTTCTGAGCCAGCACGATTTCTTCGACCCGGCCGTCCGGGTTCTTGCGCCACAGCCCGCCACCGTAGCTGCCGATCCACAGGTTGCCGATGCGGTCGCGCCCGGCCGATTGCATCGGCAGCTCGGCGGGCAACGCGCCGCGCGGCAGCGCTTGAACCGAGTTGTTTTCGAGCCGATACAGTCCGCCGGTATAGGTGCCGGCGATCAGGCCATCGCTGTCGTTGGACATCAGCAGGTGCACCTGGACCGAATCGAGCCCGTCTTCGATGCCGTGGCTGGTAAATGCCTCGCCGTCGAAGTGGCTGAGTCCGCCGGTGAGCGTGGCAAACCACAGCTTGCCCGAAGCTTCCTCGCCGATCCGGAACACCCGGTTGGCCACCAGTCCGTCGTCGGTGGTCCAGCTTTGCATCCGGCCCTCGTGCCTGCGGGTGACACCGCCGGCGGTCGCGAACCAGGTCGCGCCGTCGGCGGCGAAGTGGATGTCGTAGACGATATCGTGCGCCAGCCCGTCGTCGGTGGTCAGCTGCGTGAACTGGCCGTTGTCCAGGGACAATGCTCCGCCGCCGTAGGTGCCGGCCCAGATGACGCCGTTGGGGGATTCGGCCACGACGCGCACATCGTTGGTCGCGAACTGGCTGTCGGTCTGGCTGTTGAAGGTTGAAAACCGAACGCCGTCGAAGCGAACCAGGCCATTTTGCGTGCCCAGCCATAGATAGCCCTGCCGGCTTTGCATCACGCTCCAGACGATCTCGGCCGGCAAGCCGTCATCGCGGTCGAAGTGGTCGTGCAGGTACTGCGAAGCCTGCCAGTCGGGATTCAGCGCCGACAATTGGCTGGAAACGCTGAGCATCAGCCCGAGCGCGAACGCTGTCAAGGTCGCCGAATCGCTTCGAGGCATACTAGCGTTCCCCGTCAACTGCGCCGATGGTAATCACCGCGTCCCCAGTAGAGAATCATCAACAGGCCAAAGGCCATGCCGCCCAGGTGTGCGAAATGGGCGACGCCGGCGGCGGTGCCGGTTATCCCGAAAAACAGCGTCAGCAATCCGTAAAAGATAACGAAATACTTGGCTTTGATCGGTATCGGCGGAATCAGCAGCAGGATTTTCTGGTTCGGATACATCACGCCGAACGCAAGCAGCAAGCCGAACACGCCGCCGGATGCGCCGATGGTTGGATAAACGCCACCGGTAATCGCGGCCGTGGCGAGCTGGACGATGCCGGCGCCGATGACGCAGACCAGGTAGTAAATGACGAAGCGGCGGCTGCCCCAGGCCTGCTCGATGGGCAGGCCGAACATGTACAGGGCAAACATGTTGAAAAACAGGTGGCCGATGCCGCCGTGCAGCAAGGCGTAGGTGACCAGTTGCCACGGGCCAAAGCCGGTGTCGAGCACGCCGGTGTCTGCAAACCGGACCTGGTCGGGGGTGCCCAGCGGCCACAGCGCGAGCAGCCGCATCCACTCGATCGGGTTCATCGATTGCAGCAGGAAGGCGACGACGGTGGCGCCCAGGATGATCAGCGCCGCCGGCGGCTGCATGACGGTCTTGCGGCCGTTCAGGTTGGTTCTCATGGTGCAGACTGCTCCAGTTGTCGTTCAAGTTCCGCACGACTTTCGAATGGGCCGGCACCACCGACACCTGCCCGCAGTTGACCAATGCGGGCCGCATTGGGCACGCCTGGCCATTGCGCCCATGCCCCACTGATGTAGCCGAGTAGTGCGGCAATCTCGGCATCGCCGGCCTGGCGCATCGTTGGCATGTAGCCGCGATAGGTGGTGCCGGCCACCTCGATCTTGCCACGCAAGCCACGCAGGACGACCAGCGCCACCGCATCCGGGCCAAGCTCCAGCCATTCCGACCCCTGCAAGGGTGGAAAGGAACGGCTTCGACCTTCGCCGGATTTGCCGTGGCAACTCGAGCAATACTTCTGGTACTCGGCCTGGCCGGGCGCCAGCGGCTCGGCGGGTTCTCCGGAACATGCAGTCAGCAGCAAGCCGGCAACGATCGCAACTGCCACGCGATTACAATAGCGCTTTGATTTATTTTTGATTGTCATTGACCTGAATGATCGTGTGATTGTCGTTTGGCCGATTGTGCAGGCAATTGTTTCGCTTGTCATTTAAAAAGGAAAGTCCAGCCGTGTCGGTTCAACGAATTACAGTTTACGCCGCATCCAGCCAGGCGCTGGCGCCGAATTTTATCGACGTGGCCGCCAGGCTTGGCCGTTCGCTGGCCAACGCCGGCTATTCCATCGTCTACGGCGGCGGGGGTACTGGACTGATGGGCGCAATGGCCGATGCCGCAATAAAATCCGGTGGCCATGTGCATGGCGTGATCCCCGAGTTTCTCATGAAGCTGGAAAAAGGACATCAAAATCTCACCTCGCTGGACGTGGTTGCCGACATGCGCATTCGCAAGGAACGCATGTTGCAGGACAGCCGGGCCGTGGTGACGCTGCCGGGCGGCTGCGGCACCTTCGAGGAAGTCTTCGAAGCCATGACACTAAAACGACTGGGCCAATACTTTGGGCCGATCATACTGGTCAACTGTGATGGCTACTACGATTTGTTGCTGGAGTTTTTGCGTCACAGCGTGCAGCATCGATTCATGAGCCAGGCCCACCTGGATTTGTGGCACACCGTGCAACATCCCGAAGATGTGCCCGAAGCGCTGGAGACCGTGGAGCCCTGGAGCACGGAGGCCCTGGGCTTCGCTTCGGTCGAGGCCGATGAAAAGCCTGGCGCGTGACCTGAGCGGACTTTACGATTTCCTGGGCCGGCTGCCGGGTCCGGCAAGTCTTGTCTGGCTGATGCTCGGCCTGCTGGCCGGATGGTGGCTTTACGTCCCGGTACACGAAATGCTGCATGTGGCCGGCTGCCTGCTGGCCGGCGGAGAGGTCAGCAGGCTCGAGCTTGCCCCGCTGTATGGCGGCGATCTGCTGGCCGGCTGGTTGCCGTTCGTGGTGTCGGGCTCCGATTACGCCGGCCAGTTGATCGGTTTCGACACCCGCGGCTCGGACTGGATTTATCAATCCTGTGTGCTGATGCCGTACATCCTGACGATCTTTCCGGGTTTCTGGTTTCTGCAGCGCCTGTTGCACGCGGTTGAGCCGGTTTCCAGGGCGCGCGCAATCGCCGTCGGCGGCTCGATGCCGGTTGTGGCCGCACCATTGATATCCCTGACCGGCGATTATTACGAGTCCGGTTCCATTCTGGCCTCCGGGCTGCTGGCGGCGCGGCTGGAGCGCGACCCCGACCTTTGGCGCAGCGACGACCTGTTTCGTGCAATTGCGCAGTCGGACGGAGCCATTGGCATGGGCGACGCGGCCATCATTGGCCTGGGTATTATTCTTGCAATGTTGCTGGCAGGGCTCACAATGATCACAGGCTCGTGCCTGGGGCGCGCGCTCAACCGCACGAAAAGCCGGCGACGATCTCCGCATCCCGAAACACTGTAAGGAAACCCGATGGCTCAAAAACCCAACATCTCGACGGCGAAATTCAGCGACGGCGTTTCCTGGCTGACCGGTGGCGGCAATTTGCTGGCTCGCGGCGGGCCGGCGCTGATTCGAGTCGCGCTTGTTCTATGGCTGTTCTCGATGCTGCGATGGATCCCGATCCTCGGCGCGATTGCACTGATCGTCATATCGCCGGCCTTGACTGCCGGCATGTTGAATGTCTTTCGTGCGGTTGGCCGTGGCGAGCCGGCACAGCCGAGCCTGTTGCTGGCCGGCTTTCACGACCCGTCTGTGCGCAAGCGCTTGCTGATGCTGGGCCTGTTTCTGCTGATTGGCCTTTCTGCGGCGCTGGCCGTGCTGGTCGGCTGGCTGGCGCCCCAGGTGGATGCCGACGCGCTCAATGCGGTTTTGAGTGAATCCGAAGCGAGCGCCGGGCAGGCACAGCGGCTCTTTGCAGTGTTCCAGGATGTCAACTGGTTTGGCGGCGTCGTGGCGGCTGCGCTGGTGCTTGCGCCGGTGCTGGGCGGGCTGTATTTTTCCGTGCCGCTGGTCTTTTTCTGGCGCTGGCCGGCTCTGACGGCCGTGATCTGGAGCTTTCGGGCGCTGCTGGTCAACTGGCTTGCATTCCTCGGCTTTGGCCTGGCAATGTTCGGCGTCTTGTTGATCGCCGGTCTGGTTTTTGGCTTGATTGACCAATTGCTGAACGTGGCGCTGGGCGGACTTGGACAGATGTTGTCGCAGCTCGTGTCGATGATACTGTCGCTGTTTTTTCAGCTGCTCATCGGCGCCGCGCAGTGGCTTTCGTTCGTTCGCGTATTCCCGGTCGACTCCGACGAGCTGCAGCAAGCCGACGATTCGATCCGGGGTTGAGGCTGGCGTTGTTCAACAGTTCGTAGCGCCGCGTCGCCGTGAGCGCCTGCAAAAGGCCTGGACCCGGCGGCGCGATGGCTCCGGTAGCGATTCCAGCCCAAAATCCGGTTCAATCATCAGGTCAGGATCAGCGAGCCCGTCTTGTCAGCGGCGGGACCTGCTCGGCAGCGCACAGATGTCGATCAGTCGGGCACGGCTTTTGCGCGCCATGACCAGCGCGATTTCGGCACACGAGAGCGCGTCATCCAGTGCGTTATGTGCGCCTCGCTGGGCCAGTCCGTAATGCATGCGCACGGCGTCGAGCCGGGTTCCGGCGGCCGCGCCTTCATCGACGCGCTGCAGTTGTCGTCGGCGATGCCAGTCGAGCGTGTCGATCCACGGATTGAGCCAGCCGAAACCGAATGACCGGCGCAGCGCCCGATCCAGGAATCCAACATCCAGCGGCGCGTGGTGAAAGACCGAGACCCGCCCGCGCAGGGCTTCCAGCAGCTCGCAAAGGCCTTGTTCCAGTGTAATGCCGCCGCCGCGATCGCAATCGCGGATGCCATGCACGGTGGCCGATGAGCCGACCGAATGGCTCGGGTCGGGCCGCATCATGACTTCGTTGGCCCCGGCCAATTCGATGGCGCCGGCCGTCAGCGGCACCCAGCCGATACTGACGATCTGGTGGCGGGCCGGGTCCAGGCCGGTCATCTCCAGGTCGATCGCCAGCATCGGCGCTTCGCTGACCGCGGTATTTGGGTCCGGCAGTGCCGATTGCAGCGCGTGCCGGCATTCGGATCCTGGCAGCTTTTTCGAGGCCTTTGCCCGGGCCTTTTCCAGCCGCCGCCAGCGAATGCGCTTGAGCAGTTTCATGGTTTAGAGCAGGTAGCGCTGGGCCAGCGCTTTTTGGGCCGAGTCGACGATGCCGAATGCCGAGCGAAGATAGCGGCGATGAAGCCCGGACAGCTCCGAAGGATCCACCAGGTGGTCGGGGGTTTCGCCGGCTTCGAGCTGGCGCGCCTGGTGTTTCAGGCGGATGTTGCCGATAAAGCGCAAGGCATGGATCAGGTCGTCGGCATCGCGCTCGGTGATCAGCCTGGCTTGCGCCGTGGCCTGGAGCCGCTCCTCGGTGTGGACGACGCCGACCGCGCCTTCCAGCGCACGAACGCGGGCCAGGTCGACGATCGGGATGACGCCGCGCTTTTTCAGGTTGAGTCCGTGGCTTTGCTCGCCGCCGCGCTCCTGGACGAACTGGCGGAACAATCCCAGCGGAGGCTTGTGGGTCATCGATTCGGCGGCGAGAAAGCGCCGGAAAATTTCGCTGTCGCGCGCTTTTTGCAACACGTCGGCGTGCAGCCGGCGCGCCATTTCACGGTCGCCGGCTACGGCGCGCAGGTCGAAAAAGATGCTCGACTGCATCACCGATTTTGGTTCGGGTTCGCGGATCCAGCCCTCGAAGCGGCGCCGCCAGTCGGTGTAGGACATGCGCCATTCACCCTTGGCCATGACCCCGCCGGGACAGAAAATGTAGCCGCAGTCGTTGAGCCCGTCGCAGACGTAGTTGGCGAGTCGTTCGAAGTATGTTGAATGTTGCCGGTGCTGGTCTTCCGGAGCATCGGCCAGCAGCAGGCCATTGTCCTGGTCGCTGATCAGACCTTGTTCGAGCCGGGCCTGGGAGCCGAAGGCCAGCCACGCATAGGGACGCGGCGGCGGGCCCCACTGGTCTTCGGCCAATGCCAGCAGGCGGCGGGTACAGGCATCGGTGATTCTTCCCGCGATGCGCCCGATCTGGCTGACATCGCCGTCGGCGCGCACCAGGCCGGCCAGCAGCGCCGGCCCCTTGCGAGCCAGTTCGGCGACTTGCCCGGGCCCCGATGCGCGCTGAATATCGCGCACCAGCCGCAACGGGTGGGGCGACTGGGAGCGCATCAGGTCGCCGGAACTGACGACGCCGGCCAGCTTGCCGGCCTCGTTGATAACCGGCAGATGGTGAATGCCCAGGCGCATCATTTCGACCAGCGCGTGGTCGATTCGCGCGCGGGTGGTCACGGTTGCCGGCTCGCCGGTCATGATTCGGGAGACATCACTGTTCGGGTCGAGGCCTGCGGCAATCACGCGAGCGCGCAGGTCGCGATCGGTGATGATGCCGACCAGGCCCTGGTCCGATACGATCGGCATGCAGCTGACCTGTTCTCGCGCCATGGCGCGGGCGCATTCGACGATCGAGTCATCCGGACCCGCGGTTACGGGTCGACGCAGCGGCAACTCGCCCAGCGTTTCCAGCGATCGGCGTGCAAACGCCTCGCTGCGCAGGCGCCCGCCGTGGCTGGCGCTCAGGAATTCGGCGACGGCCGGGTGGTGCTTGAGGATGGTTTCGAGCCGGTCGGCCGACAGGCTCCAGATCAGGCAGTCCTCGATGGCGCGCACTTGGTAGCCTTCGACCGCCGGATCGAAGTTGATCCGATGGCCAAACAGCTCGCCTTCGCTGCGGCGCTCCAGGCGCTGCTGGTCGCTGTCGAGCAATTCCACGGCGCCCTTGCGAATGATGAACAAGCCGTCCTGGCCAGGCGGCTCGAAGCGACCGAGCGACTCGCCTTCGCTGGAATACCGAATCTGCAGCTGGCCTGCGATCCGTTCGACCGCCGCTTCGGACAGTTCGGAAAAAGGCGTGACCGTGTGAAGAAAGTCGGTGAGATCGGTAGGGACGCGATTCATTTTTTCATGTCACCTGCTGGGGTTTATATACAGTGATGCCTTGCCGCAATTGATTCGGGAAGTAATTGTAATTGTGTTTGTGGAAAACAAAAAAAAGCGGCGGCTTTGGGGGCCGCCGCAAAAGACCGCTTGCCGGGGCGATGCGGTCTGGATTGAACTTTCTTCAATGCGCCTGGGCACCCGCGGCACCCCGCGGTACGCGGATGTCCTCGATCAGCTCGCGGATGTGTACCGGCGGTGCGGCGGTGAAGCGGCTGATGCTAAAGGCTACGCCGAAGTTCAGCAGCATGCCGACCACGCCAATGCCTTCCGGTGAGATGCCGAACAGCCAGTTTTCCGGGATGTTGGCCGCGATCGGCTCGATGAAGATACCCTTGAAGTACATGATGTAGCCGAAGGTGAAGATCAGGCCGGTGAGCATGCCGGCAACCGCGCCTTCGCGATTGATGCGGGTCGAGAAGATGCCCATGATGATGGCCGGGAACAGCGAAGCCGCGGCCAGGCCGAATGCAAAGGCCACCACCTGGGCGACGAAGCCGGGCGGGTTGTAGCCCAGGTAGCCGGCAATGCAGATGGCCACCGCAGCCGCGATGCGCCCGGTCAGCAGTTCACCCTTGTCGCCCAGGTTGGGGGCGATCATGCCCTTGACCAGGTCGTGCGAAACGGCCGAGGAAATCACCAGCAGCAGGCCGGCCGCGGTCGACAGCGCTGCGGCGATGCCGCCGGCGGCCACCAGCGCAATTACCCAGTTCGGCAGCTTGGCGATTTCCGGATTGGCCAGCACCATGATGTCGCGGTCGACCTGGAGCTCATTGCCCTCCCAGCCGCGCGGTTCGGCGACGTTGGCGACGTACTCGGGATTGTTGTCGTTGTAGTACTGGATCAGGCCGTCACCGTTTTGATCATCAAACTGCAGCAGCCCGGTTTCTTCCCAGGTCTGGAACCACTCCGGTCGCTCGTCGTAGGCCAGCGGCTGGGCTTCGGTCGACGCACCGGGCCAGATTGTTTCGATCAGGTTCAGCCGGGCCATGGCGCCAACCGCAGGAGCGGTGGTGTAGAGCAGGGCGATGAACAGCAATGCCCAGCCGGCCGACTTGCGCGCATCCGATACCCTGGGTACGGTGAAGAAGCGAACGATTACGTGTGGCAGGCCGGCCGTGCCGACCATCAGCGCGAGCGTAATGCAGGCCACGTCGATCATGGCCTTGCTGCCGTCGGTATAGGCGCCGAAGCCGAGATCCTGTACGACCAGATCCAGCCGCTCGAGCAGCCACATGGAGCCGCCTTCGACACCGCTGCCCAGGCCGAGTTGCGGCAACGGGTTGCCGGTCAGCTGAATCGAGATGAATACGGCCGGCACGGTGTAGGCAAAGATCAGCACGCAATATTGCGCAACCTGGGTATAGGTAATGCCTTTCATGCCGCCGAGCACCGCGTAGATGAATACGACGCCCATGCCGACCAGCAGCCCGGTGAGAATGTCGACTTCCAGAAAACGCGAGAATACGATGCCGACGCCGCGCATTTGCCCGGCCACGTAGGTAAAGGAAATGAAGATCAGGCAGATGACGGCGACTACCCGTGCGGTCTTCGAGTAATAGCGGTCGCCAATGAACGCGGGCACCGTGAATTTGCCGTATTTCCTCAAATACGGTGCCAGCAAAAGTGCCAGCAGAACATAGCCGCCGGTCCAGCCCATCAGGTAGACCGAGCCGTCATAGCCGAGAAAGGCGATCAGCCCGGCCATGGATATGAACGATGCCGCAGACATCCAGTCGGCCGCCGTGGCCATGCCGTTGGCAACCGGGTGAACGCCTTTTCCGGCAACGTAGAAATCGCCGGTCGAATGCGCGCGCGACCAGACGGCGATGCCGATGTAGACCACGAAAGTGAACCCGACGACGATATAGGTGAGTGTTTGAAGTTCCATGTGTTTGGGCTCCTTATTCTTCGTGCACGTCGAATTCGCGATCGAGCTTGTTCATCCGCCAGGCGTAGAAAAAGATCAGGACCAGAAACGTATAGATCGAACCCTGCTGGGCAAACCAGAAACCCAATGGATATCCGAACAGCTGAAAGTTGTCCAGCGGTTGGGCCAGAACGATTCCGAAACCGAACGAGACGATGAACCAGACGACCAGACAGCCCGCCATGATTCTGAGGTTGGCTTTCCAGTAGGCATCCCTGCTTTCTTGGTGCTTCGACATGATGTTTAACCCTCCAGGTTTCTTTCCAGGCGTGCTGGCAATGTAGCAGTGCGTTTTGCAAATTGCGCTTCGACTTTAGTCGAGCCAGGTTCCCTGGCTCGATCCGGCTGCTATCATTTGGTCCAGGCTTCCGGGAACGCCCCATGTTCACACCGCCGCTGATCGCTGCTCTTGCGCTGACCTATGTCGGGCTGCTGTTTGCGATTGCCTGGTATGGCGATCGAATACCCGACCATCGGCTCGGCCGGCGCTCGCGCGCGGTCATTTACAGCCTGTCGCTGGCGGTCTATTGCACGTCGTGGACTTTTTTCGGTGCCGTGGGCAGCGCGGTGACCAATGGCTGGCTGTTCGCCACGATCTATCTCGGCCCCATCCTGGTCATGCTGCTGGGGCATGACCTGATGCTTCGGATTCTCAAGCTCAGCCGCGATCGTCGCCTGACCTCGATCTCCGATTTCATTGCTTACCGCTTTGGCCGCTCGCGCCGGCTGGCGGTATTGATTACGCTGGCAGCGGTGTTCGGCGCCATTCCCTACATCGCGCTTCAGCTCAAGGCGGTGACCGTCGGCGTGGTCATCATGTCCGATCGTCCATCGGGCCTGTCGGAGGCATCGCTGGCGCTCGTGCTGGCCCTGGCGCTGAGCCTGTTCGCGATCCTGTTCGGCGCCCGTCGGCTGGAGGCCAGCGAACACCATCGTGGAATGGTCATCGCGATTGCGTTCGAGTCGCTGGTCAAGATGGTTGCATTCGCCGCAGTCGGCTTGTGGGCAATGTTTTCGCTGCTCGGCGGACCGGCCGGACTGGCCGAGACGATCACATCCAATGATGCCTACCGTGATCTGTTCCGTCCCTCGTCGCTGCCGGGCGGCTTCTGGGTTCAGACGCTGCTGGGCGGGGCGGCGATCCTGTGCCTGCCGCGGCAGTTTCAGATGGCTTTTGTCGAAAACGAACGCATCGAAGACCTCAATACTGCGCGCTGGCTGTTCCCGGTTTACCTGGTTTTATTCACATTGCTGGTGGTGCCGATTGCCGTGGCCGGCATGGAGCGGTTTGCCGGCACCGCAATCAATGCCGACACCTTTGTGCTGAGCCTGCCGATCAGCGCCGGTCAGCCGGGCCTGACGATGCTGTCGTTCCTGGGTGGTTTCTCTGCAGCCACCGGCATGGTGATCGTCGCCACGGTGGCGCTGGCCACCATGGTCAGCAATGACCTGATCGTGCCGCTATTGATGCGACTGGGGCTCCAGCGCGGCCCTGATTTCGGCCGGGTTCTGCTGTTGAGCCGGCAGCTGGCGATTATCGTGCTTGCTTTGGCAGCCTGGTTTTATTACCTGGTCTTGAGTTCGGCCGATGCACTGGCGTCGATTGGCCTGATGTCCTTTGCCGCGGTGGTCCAGTTCGCACCGGCGCTGGTGCTTGGCGTGTATTGGCGCGAAGCCTGCCGTGAGGGCGCCATCACCGGCCTGGTGCTGGGACTTGCCGGCTGGCTGTTGATGATTTTCCTGCCGTCGATCTGGCCGGCCTGGCCGTCCTGGCTGCAACCGGGCCTGGAGACTGCGACCCTGATTAATTTGTCGGCCAATGTCGTGGCGCTGGTAGCCGTGTCGCTGTGGGTGCGGCAACGCCGGCCGACCTTGCCGACGCTGTTGGGCCAGCGCGCGGCCGGCCGGCCGTTGACCATCGGCGAGTTGCGGCGCCTGGCGATGAGCTTTATCGGCAGAGACCGGGTTGACCTGGCCTTCGCGCATGCGCTTGATTCGGGAAGCGTGCCGGATCTTGTTGCCGTCGAGCAGGTGCCGGCAAACGCTGAGCTGGTGGGCTTTACCGAGCGATTGTTGTCCGGCTGCATCGGCTCGGCATCGGCGCGCGCGGTGCTGACCGCAGGCCTGCAGCGCAGCGGCATGAATGCCGGCGATGCGCTGTCGCTGCTCGAAGAGGCATCCAGTGCCATCCAGTTCAACCGCGACCTGCTCGAGGCAACGCTGGACCACATCAGCCAGGGCGTGAGCGTGGTCGATGCCGATCTTCGCCTGATCAGCTGGAACGAGGCCTACGTGAAGCTGCTTGACTATCCGCCGAAGATGGTTTACCCGGGACGCGCGGTCGATGATCTGATTCGCTTCAACCTGGGCCGAAGACCGGGCGTCGATCCAGACGTGGTCGAGGCCGGCGTCAATCGTCGCATGCACCACATGCGACGCGGCACACCGTATGTGTTTGAACGCCACGACGATGACGGCCGGGTCATCGAGATCCGGGGCAATCCGATGCCGCACGGCGGCTACGTCACCACCTATACCGACATCACCGGCTTCAAGCGAACCGAGCGCGAACTGAAGAGCGCCTACGAGACGATGGAGCAGCAGGTCACCGAAAGGACCCGGGAACTGCACGATGCCATGGATGCGCTGAGCCTGGCCAAGCGTGAGGCCGAGCACGCCAACCAGACCAAAACCCGCTTTCTCGCAGCCGCCAGCCATGACCTGCTGCAGCCCCTGAACGCCGCGCGCCTGTTTTCATCCAACCTGAGCCAGCGTGCCGAGCAGATGGCCTCCGACGAGGCGCGTCTGGTCCGGCGCGTCGATCACAGCCTCGGCGTGGCCGAGGAGTTGTTGTCGGCGCTGCTCGACATCAGCCGCATGGACCAGGGCGCCTTGCAGCCCAAATGGTCCGAAATCCCGGTGCGCCAGTTGCTGGCCAAGGTCGAGCGACAGTTCTCCGACCTGGCCGAACGCCGCGGACTCCGTCTTCGCGTGCGGTTTTTTGATGCCTGGGTTCGAACCGACGTCAAGTTATTGCAGCGAATCCTGTTCAACCTGGTCAACAATGCATTGCGCTATACCAGCAGCGGCGGCGTGCTGATCGGCTGCCGCAGGCGCGGGCAATGCCTGCGCATCGAGGTATGGGATACCGGTCCGGGGATTGCCGAAAGCGAGCGCGAGCGTATTTTCGAGGAGTTCGAACGGCTTGGTGAAGGGCCCGAGGAAATCGACGATTTCGATCAGGGACTGGGACTTGGCCTGGCCATCTGCCGTCGCATCAGCCACATGTTGGAGGCGCCGCTGGATCTGCGATCGACGCCGGGCCGCGGCAGCGCGTTTTCAATTCAAGTGCCGGTCGTGTCGGCGCATCGTGACAATGCCGAAACTGTGCCGCTTGCAGCGGCTTTGAGTGCCGGACGTGGCTTCGATGGCCTGCGCGTGTTGTGTATCGATGACGACCCGGAGATCCTCGAGGCCATGCAGCTGCTGCTGGGACGCTGGGGTTGTGAGGTTTCGACCGCCTCGTCGCGCGCGCAGGCGCTGGCACTGGCCGACACCGGCCTGGAACTGATCGTGGCCGATTATCACCTCCAGCACGGCGAGGACGGTTTGCGCCTGGCGCGCGCGGTCCAGCAGGCCGCCGGCTGGATGATTCCGGTGCTGGTCGTGACCGCAGATCGCAGCAATGCGCTCGGTCGTCAGCTTGAAAAGCTGGGATACCGCTGGCTGTTCAAGCCGGTCAAGCCGGCCGCCTTGCGTGCCTTGATGCGGCATGCCGTTAGCCAGCGCCGCGAATAAACCCGCCTGATCCATCACCGGCCGCACTGCGGCGCCGCAACCGGGGCCGTGTTCTTTGAACATCTGCGCGCGGTTCGGTTGCCAGCCGCCTAAAGGACCCGGATCAAGTCCAGGGCAGGCTCTGATGCCGCCTTGCGGACCAGGGGTGGCGAATCGGGTGGTTTAAATCCGCCTTGTTCACCACGATGCCGCGAGCGCGGAGCCTGGCGGCTTTGCAGTAGCTGGCGGGTGAATACGCTGGCTTAAACGAATGTTTTATGGCCAAGCGGTTAAACTTGACTTCGTTTTTTCAATCGGAATCGGCGATTTCCCATGTGGTGCCCGTTTTGCAGTCATACCGACACGCGCGTGGTTGACTCGCGCCTGACCTCCGACGGCTACCAGATCCGGAGGCGGCGCGAGTGCGTGCAGTGCGGTGCGCGTTTCAACACCTTTGAGTTGCCGGCGCTCAAGGCGCCCAACGTGATCAAGTCGAATGGCTCGCGCGAGGCTTTTAGCGAGGACAAATTGCGCCGCGGTATGCTGCGGGCACTCGAAAAGCGGCCGGTGGAAACCCAGCAGGTCGAACGCGCGCTGCGCGATCTGCTGCGCAAGATCAGAACCCTGGAGGAGTCCGAAATCCCCAGCCAGGCGATCGGCGAGTGGGTGGCTTCCGAGTTGGCCAGGCTTGACCAGGTCGCCTATGTGCGCTTTGCTTCGGTTTACCGGCGCTTTGAGGATGTGCAGGCATTTCGTGAGGAAATCGAGCGGCTCGAACGTGAAAGCCCCCGCGGCATCGATACGCGCCAGATTTCGCTGCTGGGTCGGGCCGATGACTGAAAGCCAGTCCCCAGCACCGATGCCGGGGACTGGCTTCGACGGCGTCGATCACGCCATGATGGCCGAGGCGCTGCGATTGGCCCGGCGTGGGCTTTACACCACCGAGCCGAACCCGCGGGTCGGCTGCGTGATTGCCCGTGGCGCCGATGTAGTCGGGCGCGGCTGGCACGAGAAAGCCGGCCAGGCCCACGCCGAGGTAGCGGCTCTTGGCCAGGCCGGTGAGGCGGCACGCGGGGCGAGTGCATTCGTGACCCTTGAGCCGTGCAATTTTCAGGGCCGCACGCCGCCGTGTGTCGACGCCTTGCGCCGGGCCGGTATTTACGAGGTCGTCTGCGCCATGCCGGATCCGCACCCGCGCGTGGCCGGGGCCGGCATGGAGCAGCTGCGCAATAGTGGCATCCGGGTGCGCTGCGGCCTGATGGAGTCCCAGGCGCGCGAACTCAATCCGGGCTTTATCAGCCGCTTCGAGCGTGGTCGGCCGTGGCTGCGGGCCAAGCTCGCCGCCTCGCTGGACGGCCGGAGCATCGGTCCGGACGGCAGCTCCCAATGGATTACCGGCCAGGCTGCGCGCACCGATGGCCATCGATGGCGCGCACGCGCCGGCGCCATCCTGACCGGTATCGGTACGCTGCTGGCCGATGACCCGCGGCTGGATGTTCGGCTGGACGGTTTTCGCAAAACCCCGCTGGTCGTTGTGCTCGACAGCCAGGCGCGGCTGCCGCACAGCGCGCGCCTGCTCCGGACCGGCGCTCGCGTGATCCAGGTCTGCCGGGCCGATGCACCAGCCTCGGCCGGATCGTTCGAGCGACTCGAACTGCCAAGCGACGAGTCCGGTCGAATCCGGCTCGACCTGCTGCTTCAAGCGCTGGCCGACTACGAGGTCAACGAACTGCATGTCGAGGCCGGCTCGACCCTGACCGGTGCATTGCTGGCCGCCGGGCATGTCGACGAACTGCTGGTTTACCAGGCGCCCTGTTTGATCGGTGGCCGGGGCGGTGCGATGCTGTCGCTTCCGGGTGTGGAAAAGCTGGATCAACGCCTCCATCTAGAACTGTTGGAGTCGCGTCGTGTCGGCTGCGATCAGCGCTTGCGCTTTGCCCCGAGCGTGGTCTGAAGCTGCAGGCACCGGCCCGGGCCTGGTGGCCTGTTTATTATTCGAAGGACGGCAAGCATGTTTACCGGAATCGTCAAGGGCCGCGGAAGCGTGGCGCAAGTCAAGCCCACCTCCGGCGGCTGCCGAATGCGGATCGAAGCCGATGAATTGGTCGCGTTCGATTTGTCCCGCGGCGACAGCATTGCCGTCAACGGCGTTTGCCTGACGGCCCTGGAACTGCAGCCGACATCCTTCGAGATCGATGCCTCGAACGAGACCCTGAAATTGAGCACGCTCGGTCATCTCGAAACCGGTGCAACGGTCAACCTGGAACCCGCGCTGAAAGCCGGCGATGCGCTCGGTGGTCACCTGGTCAGCGGCCACGTCGACGGTACCGCGATGCTGCTCGAAGCCGTTCCCGACGGCGATAACCGATGCATGCGCTTTGAAGCGCCCGCGCCGCTGCAGCGCTATATTGCACCCAAGGGCTCGGTCACGCTGGACGGCGTCAGCCTGACCGTCAACCGGGTCACCGGCAATCGTTTCGAGCTGAACCTGATTCCGCATACGCTATCGGTCACCACGCTGGGACGGCTGTTGCCCGGCGACCGGGTCAACCTGGAGGTCGACCAGATCGCGCGTTACCTCGACCGCCTGCTGGAGGCAAGAGCCGGTTTGCAGGACACATAAAAAGGTTATTCGAGCAGAAATGGGCAACAGCGTTTGTCGGCAATGACCGACAATGGCCTGAGAATCAGGGGGCCGGCCACGGGCGGCCCCAAAGCGCCAAAACAATGGAAATGATGCATGCAATTTGACTCAATCGAATCGATTCTGGAAGACATTCGCGCCGGCAAGATGGTCGTCATGCTCGATGACGAAGATCGCGAGAACGAGGGCGATCTGATCATGGCCGGCAGCCGGGTCACCCCCGAAGACGTCAATTTCATGGCGCGCTACGGCCGCGGCCTGATCTGCCTGTCGCTGACCCGCGAGCGCTGCAGCCAGCTTGGCCTGCAGCTGATGGTGCGCGATACCGACCGCCACCACCAGACCAACTTCACCGTCTCCATCGAAGCGGCCGAGGGCGTGACCACCGGTATTTCAGCCTACGACCGGGCCCACACCATCCGGACCGCGGTACGCCCGGACGCCCGTCCCGAGCACCTGACCCAGCCCGGCCACGTGTTTCCGCTGATGTCCCAGCCCGGCGGCGTTATGGCGCGCGCCGGGCACACCGAGGCCAGTCTCGACCTGGCCCTGCTGGCCGGTCTGGAGCCGGCCGGGGTACTGGTCGAAATCCTCAACGAAGACGGCACCATGGCGCGCCGGCCCGAACTGGAACTGTTCGTCGCCGAACACGGCTTGAAGATGGGCTCGGTGGCCGACCTGATTCGCTACCGCCTGGGGACCGAGCGCAACGTCGAATGCATTCACAGCCAGACGGTCGGAACCGCGCACGGGCCGTTCGAGCTGAAAGTCTTTCGCGATCGCATCCACCAGAAGCTGCACTGGGCCCTGGTACGCGGCGAGATCTCGGCCGACCAGCCGTTCCCGGTCCGCGTGCACGTGCCCGAACTGCTTGGCGATGTGCTCGGCATCAGCGAACCGGCGTTCGGCATGCCGCTGGACGTGGCGCTGGCCGACATCGCCCGGCGCGGCCGCGGCCTGGCGCTGGTACTGGGCTATGATGAAAGCGACAGCGACCGGCTGGCCGGCCTGCGCGGCCCGGATGGAGAGACCGACCTGAAGGATCGTGCGGCCAGCGAGCTGAGAAACTACGGCATTGCCGCGCAGATCATCGCCGAACTGGGCATTCGCCGGATGCAGGTATTCGGCGCGCCCAAGCGGCTGCATGCGCTGGACGGTTTTGGCCTGGAAATCACCGAATATGTCGTACCCGAGGAAGAGTCCGAACAATGATCGAAATCGAACCGGCCGCCGACGGTCGTGACCGTAGAATCGGCATCGCCGTGGCAAGCTTCAACGCCGAAATCACCGATATGCTGCTCGACGGCTGCCACCAATTGCTGCTGGAAAAAAACGTGCGCGAATCCGACATCGTGCGGGTCCGCGTTCCCGGGGCATGGGAGTTGCCGATGGCCTGTCAGCAACTGGCCCAGAGCGGTCGTTTTCACGCCGTCATCGCGCTCGGCGCGGTGGTGCGGGGCGAAACCGCGCACTTTGAATTCATCAGCGCAGAATGCGCGCGTGGCCTGCAACAGGTCGGGCTGGAAACGGGCGTGCCGGTCGCATTCGGCGTGTTGACGCCCGAAAACGGGCAGCAGGCTCGCGAACGGGCCGACCCGAAGCGCAGCAACAAGGGTGGCGAAGTGGCGCTGGCGGCGCTGCAAATGATCGATTTGCAGGCGCGCATCGACTCGGAGGCCTTGGCCGATGAGAAGTAGCAAAGCAAAAGTCAGCCCCTTCGAGCCGCGCCGCCGGGCCCGGCGCCGAGCCTTGCAGGCCCTGTATCAATGGCAGCTCAACGACGATTCGGCGGCGCACATCATCGAGCAGTTCCTGGAAGAACAGAGTTTCGAAGGCGTCGATTCGGCGTATTTCCAGCAGCTGGTTTGCGAGGTCATGGCCCAGGGTGATGTGCTGGACGAAAAGCTCAAGCCGCATATCGAAAGGCTTGAGACCAGCCTGGACCAGATGGAGCGGGTGATCCTGCGGATCGGTGCGGCCGAACTGCTCAACCATCCAGAAATCCCCTACCGGGTGGTGCTCGATGAGGCGGTTGAATTGGCCCACCGCTTCGGTGCCGAGCAGGGCCACTCGTTTGTCAACGGCGTGCTCGACCGCCTGGCGCGCGAAGTCAGGACAGCCGAAGCCGCTCTTGCCGGCAAATCCTGACATTTGCGACCGGCCCGCTGTGCCCGGACGACAGGCCGTGGCCGGCCTGCTTGCAAGCAAAACGATGCGCCGGGGGTCTTTTTCAGTCATGGCCGGTTTCGCGGTATCTCGACGCCAGGCCGGCAAACCTGTCCCCGGAGACTCAAATGATGCCACGACTCTCGCAGAAACCCGCTTCCAGGCTGATCGGTCTCGCTGCCGGGTCAGGCCTTTTCATGCTGCTCGGCTGCGCCGCCGGCCCTGGCGGGTCGGGGCCGGCGATGCCGGGCTCGCTGCAGCAACAGTGGGCGGCGGCCACCGCAGAACCCGGCGACCCGGCCGCGCAGGATGACGGCGTTCGCGAACTCGAGCGGCGCGCCGATGCGCTGTACGCCGAAGGAACATTCGACAAGGCCCGTCAGGCCTATCTTGACCTGGCTCGCGGCGGCGACAAATATTCGCAGTATCGGCTTGCCTACATGCTCGAGCACGGCCAGGGCGGCCGGTCCGACCTGGCCGAAGCGTTTGCCTGGGCCACCGTGGCGGCCGAGTTGAACGACCCGCGAATCCAGGCCTACGCAGAGCACGTGACCGAGCGCCTGATCGCGGCCGACCCGGCGCTGCATGCGCGTGGCTCCGAACGCGCCGAGACGCTGTTTGCCAACTTCAGCACCCAGGCCCTGCTCGAGCGCCGGCGCGATCTGCTCAAGCGCAAAGTGGCCGGCTGCACCGGCTCGCGCATCGGCGCCTGTCACGGTAGCGCCAATGTTTCCGAGATCGATTCCGGCCGTGACAGCGCGGCCTGGGCGTCTTTGACCTCGACTGCGGGCGGCCTGGGCAATGCCCTGGGCCGCCTTCGATCGCAGGATGGCGCTCAATACTGGGGCCAGGCGCGCGAAGAATTGCAATTTCTCAACCACTGGGTGCGTGACCTGAGCGTGCCTGCGGGCAATATCGAATATGGGCCGTTGATACTGCGTGACGCGGAAGCCGAAGCCGAAGCCCCGTCGCCTGTGATCGAGGACGACTGATTTTGCTGGCTGGCCGGTGCGGCCTGCGCGGTATTGATGCTGCCGAAAGCTGAAGCGGCCTTTAACCCGTCATGCTCACCGGCCATTCGCCGCATTCAAGCCGGTGGTGAACAAGACAGCGTTGATGCGGCTCAGTCGCTCAGCATTGCCTTGAGCGCGGCGATATTGCTGCGCGCAGTGGCGGCATCGGGCGGCTTGCGGCCGTCTTTTCCGGGCCAGTCGAGCAATTCCATCGGCAATTCCTGCAGAAACCGGCTGGGTTCGCGTTTGCTGGTCTCGCCGAACTGTCGGCGGCTGGCGCAGTAGGACAGGCTCAGGCGTCGTTCGGCGCGGGTCAGGCCAACATACATCAGGCGCCGTTCTTCTTCGATTCGCCCTTCCTCGACGCTGTGACGGTGCGGCAGCAGGCCCTCTTCAAGGCCTGCCAGCCAGACCCGCGGGAATTCCAGCCCCTTGGCTGCGTGCAGCGTCATCAGCCTGACCTCGTCGGCATCGCTGTTGCGATCATCGTCCGGGCTCGATGCCAGCGAGATGCGCGCCACCAGTTCCTCGGGCGAGTCGGTGCTGATGGCCAAACGCTCGATCCAGCCGCTGAGATCTTCGATGCTCTTGCGGCGTCTGCGCGCCTGTTCGGGTTTTTCGGCCTGCTCGTCGAGCCATTCGCCGTATTCGATATGCTTGATCAGGTCGCGATAGATCGTCCCGATTTGTTCTTTTTCGCCGCGCTGGATCCGGTCGGAAAAATCGATCAACAGGTTGGTAAAGCCGCGCAGGCCGCGGGCGGCGCGCTCGGGCAGTTCACGCTGGAACTGGGCATCGGTGGCGGCTTCGAACAGGCTTTGCCGGGCTGCGCGCGCATAGTCCATCAGGCGCGCCAGCGAGCCCGATCCGACGCCCCGTTTCGGCGTATTGAGCACGCGCATGAAGCTCGGGTTGTCGTCCGGGTTGAGCATCAGCTTCAGATAAGCCAGGCCGTCGCGGATTTCGCGCGCATCGAACCAGCTCGGTCCGCCGGAGACGCGGTACGGGATGCCGTACTCACGCAGCGCCTTTTCGATCTCGCGGGCCTGGAAGTTGGAGCGATACAGTACCGCGGCGTCCTTCCAGTGCATCGACGAGCCGCCGCGCGCACTCATGATGTCGCGCGCAATGCCCTCGGCCTCTTCGACATCGTCGCCGTACTGGCGCACGATGATGTTGTCGCCGGGGCCATGTTCGCTCCAGAGCCGTTTTTCGTGCGTATGCGGGTTGCCGGCAATGACCGCGTTGGCGGCGCTGAGGATCTTGCCGACCGAGCGATAGTTCTGCTCCAGCTTGATGACCTTCAGGCGCGGGTAGTCGACGCCGAGCTGGTCGAGATTTTCCGGGCGCGCGCCGCGCCAGCCATAGATCGATTGATCATCGTCGCCGACCGCGGTAAAGGTGCCGGATTCTCCGGAAAGGCGCTGGAGCAGCCGGTACTGTGCCGCCGAAGTGTCCTGGTATTCATCGACCAGCAGGTAGCGCATGCGTGCGCGCCAGCGGGTCCGAACCTCGGGGTGTTCGAGCATTTTCGCGGGCAGGGCGATCAGGTCGTCGAAATCCACGGCATTGAGTTCGGCCAGGCGCTGCTGGTAGGCCTGGTAAAGCGTTGCAATCTGCGCTTCGCCTTCGCTTTGGGCGTCGGCCAGCGCGCGGCCCGGCTCGATGCCGGCATCCTTGAGGTTGCCGAGCGCAGACTGGGTGAAGCGGGCCTGCTCGCTTTTGGTCGAGCCCGGCAACAGTTCGCGCACCAGGTCGGCGGCGGCGTACTGGTCGAGGATGCTGATGCCGGGCTTGAGGCCGGCCGCCTCCGGGTCTTGCCGGAGGATCAGCCAGCCGAGGCTGTGAAAGGTGCTGATCGTCAGGCCTTCGGCCGCCTTGCGCTTGATTCTGCGCGTGACGCGGCGGCGCATTTCGCGCGCGGCCTTGTTGGTAAACGTGATCGCGGCAATCTGGCTGGCTCGAAAATGGCCCTGGTCGATCATCCAGGCAATTTTTTCGGTAATGACGCGCGTCTTGCCCGAACCGGCCCCGGCCAGCACCAGCAGCGGGGAATCGATATGCTTGACGGCGGCGTGCTGCTGGGGATTCAATCCGGACATAGGCGCAGCATTCTACCCGGCCCGCGGCCATTTCAGATCGCGATCCGGGATGTTTTTTTGCAACCGGATAGTTATCAATGACATGGCGGGAATCGACTTTCGACGACCCGGAATTTCATGTCCGCACGTATACTGCGAGGATGCGATTATTGATTTTTTCAAGCTTGGCATTGTGGCTGGCCTGGCCGGCCAGCGGGTCTGCCGGACAAGTGTTCGAATTGACCCAGGACCCTGAAGTGGTGCTCGAACATCAGCGTCTGCCAGGCAACGCCCGCGCCCAGGCCCGCACCAGGGGCGCGATTCGCTCGGTGCCGCATTTGTTCATCTACCACCCCGACGATTCGCCTGCGTTTCATATGCAGGGGGTTCGGCGCAACTTCGAGCGCGAACTCAGCCTGATGATTTCAGACTTTCGCGTCCAGCGCTCGATGGCGCCGCTGGAGCTCTTGCTGGAGCACGCCATCGATGCCGAGGGCAGGATTCTGACTCCGGCAGACCTGCCCGAGCGCAGGATTACCATGGTCTTGTATCGTCGGCCGGACTGCCCGGCCTGCGACCAGGTCGAGGCCGCGCTGGATGACTGGATCGACGATCATCCGGATTATGATCCGACCGTGATCCGCGTTGCGCTGCCCGAATAGGTCGACCGATGGCCAAGCTCTATTTTTATTACTCGACCATGAACGCCGGCAAGACCACGATGTTGCTGCAGTCGGCTCACAATTACCGCGAGCGCGGCATGCGCCCGATGCTGATGACGCCGGCGCTGGATGACCGCGCCGGCCGGGGCGTGATTCGCTCGCGGGTCGGCCTGGAAGCTCCGGCCGAAGTGTTCGAGCCTGAAGATGACTTGCTGGAAATGATCCGTGCCAGCGCCCTGGGCGGGCAGATTGCCTGCGTGTTGATCGACGAGGCCCAGTTCCTGAGTCGCGACCAGGTTTTCCAACTAAGCGAAATCGTCGACCAGCTCGGCATCCCGGTGCTGGCGTTCGGCCTGCGCACCGATTTTCGCGGCGAACTGTTCACCGGCAGCCTGTATCTGATGTCCTGGGCCGATGAATTGAAGGAACTCAAGACGATCTGCCATACCGGAAAAAAGGCAACCATGGTCGTGCGCGTCGACGACCAGGGCCGGGCACTGACCGAAGGCGCACAGGTCCAGATCGGCGGCAACGAGCGCTATATCCCGGTCAGCCGGGCCGAGTTCAAGCGCATTTTTTACCACGGCGAAACGGCTTGCCTGTTCAAGCCAGGTGCTTCGGGAACCCCTGAATAACTCGGCGCGACGCGCGTTTCAGTCGGGAAAGCCGCCGCGTTCGTCCCGAATCATGCTAGCGGACATCAATGGCATGGATCGTGCGGTCGCCGCCCAGCGCGGCGCGCCCATCGAGTACGTCATCGATGCGATCCAGGCCTTCCCACAGGTACGGTAAAAGGGGCCGGTAACGGCTGGAAATGCCAGGGAAGGGTACGATGACGTCGAAGTGCTGCGCGCCGTCGATTTCCCAGTAAGCCAGTTGTCGGGCGCCGTTTCTGCGCGCTGCCTGCACATACGGGCGCGAGCTGAACGCCGCCGGGATCAGGCCATCCTGACGCCCGTGGATGACAAGCACCGGCCGGTCCGGCAGAATGGCCGTGGCGAATGTTTCGCGGATGCCCTGGCGCAGCGATTGCGCCTGATCGCTGTCACCGGTCCAAAGCGCTCGAAGGCATTGAAGGCCGGCAAGCGTGGGATCGGCTGGGCTTTCGGCGGCGGCCGGATCGATCCAGCCCAGGCCGGCGCCCGGGACGACGCCGCTGGAAGTGGCCCACCAGAGCCGGCGCTGCACCTGGCTCGGCGCTTGCGGTTGACCGTCTTCGAGCGCGCCGATGGCGTATCTGCAGGGCATGGCGTCGACCGATGAACGCGTATAGGCCGACGCATACATGGCCGCCACCGATCGCCACAGGTCGAGACTGGCGTTGACCGCGGCCTGCGACAGCGCCTCGTCATCGAAGCCCCCGGCCTTCATTGCCGCGCGCGCCGAGCGTGCGTCGGCCCGCTCGATCAGTCCGGCAGCTTCCAGGCTCTGGCAGCGCTGCTGCGCCATCGGCAACAGCGCCGGGTTGCCGAACGGCAATTGCAGCAGCCTGTCGGCATCGGCCAGCAGGCAGGGCTGCAGCAATGCAGCCTCGCTTGCGTAATCGTACAAATGGCGGACCCCTGCGACCGTCACGTTGGGGGCGGCCACGACCGCGGCGTCGAACAAGCCCGGTTCGGCCTGCTCCAGGCCCCGCAGTACCGCACCGCCGCCATTGGAAATGGCAGCCCCGATCACGCGCACCTCGCGCGGTTTGAACGGCGCCCGGTCGGGAAAGGCCCGCCCGAGCATGGCCAGGCCGAATTTTGCAGCCTCGATGGTGTGGCGGCCCCAGTCGGCTTCGGGGTTGTCGCCGGAGTTGGCATGCGGTACCGACACCAGCGGAGACGGTGCCGGCGCGGGTTCGAATCCCAGCGGCTGCTCGCCACGTCGGGCCCGGCGACCGTCCAGGGCCACGCCGGTATCGGAGGCATGGTCGAACAGGTCGGTGCCGGCGCCCTTGTCGGTATAGGCAATCGCGCAGCCGCGCGGCAATCCCCACGGGCCGGCAACCGGCACGCCGCCGTAAATACCACGCGAGCCCGAGGCCGGGGCGACCAGCAAACACGGCCGGTCGGGGTCGAAGGCGTCGGGAAGCTGCAGCATCACGCGGATCGCTTGCGAAGCTCCGGGCAGTTGCACAAAGGCATGAAATTCACGACCCGGCACGTCGGGCAGCCGGGCGTCGGCATCGAAACCGCCGGTGGCCGTCAGATCGGTCAGGCCTTTCCAGTTCGAGTGGATGGCCAGCCGACGCAACTGTGCGCTCGAGGATAATTCCGGGTCCGCCAGTGGCGGCGCCGGCCCACGCAGGCCGGAAAGCCCAAGACCTGCGCTGAGCAAGTCGTCGTCGCCGCGATGGCTGCTCTCGAGTATCGATGAATATCGAGCCGCCGGGTTCGGCTCGGCTCGGTCGGGCGCGGCGGCACAGGCGCCAAGCAGCATCGGGGGCATCACAAAGGCAATCGTCATAGCAATCGTCATAGCAAACGGGCGGTTTAACGGCACGGGCAATTCCAGTTCGATGGACGTCGGCCGAATCTATCACCGTTGGTGGCATCGATACGCTGGACTTTGGTACAAGGCAGCGCCTAGCCAGGCAGGCCCCGTGTTCCAGCCGGGCCACGTGATCAAACCGAAGACAAGCCGGCCTTGGCAGTTTACGGCAATACCGTCGCGATTCGTCGTACCATTGGCGCGTGTCAGCCAACCCGGGCAATTCCGAATGATTCGAGTCGCGATCGCCGATGATCACCCGCTGTTCCGCAATGCGCTAAAGCAGGCCCTGGCCGGCTGCATGGAGCGGATCGAGGTGCTGGAGGCGGAGAACCTGGAACAAACGCAGCAATTGCTCGAACGCGAAGGCGATCTTGATCTGCTGCTGCTCGACCTTCACATGCCGGGCAGCAATGGCTTGACCGGGCTGGCCGGTCTTCGGGTGCGGTTCCCTGCGGTCGCCGTGGTCGTGGTGTCGGCCAATGAAGATCCACAGGTTATTCGCCGCGCACTCGACCACGGCGCGGCCGGCTTCATTCCGAAGAGTTCCGGGCTCGATGTCCTGACCGAAGCACTCGAGGCGGTTCTGGATTGTCGTACCTGGGTGCCGGCACATCTGCATCGTACGGTGGCCGGTATGGACGGCAATGCAGACCGCGATCTGGCCGGCCGGATTGCGGCCTTGACGCCGCAACAGTTCAAGGTGCTGGAAATGGTGGCCGACGGCCGCTTGAACAAGCAGATTGCCGATCGGCTTGGGATCCAGGAACGCACCGTCAAGGCGCATATGAGCGAGATATTCGCCAAGCTTGCGGTGCGCAATAGAACCCAGGCCGGCGTAGCCTTTCGGCGCCTGGAGCTGCTCGACCCGGTCGCGATGGGCGGCTGAATTCACCGCTGTTGAATCAATAACCAGCGGATGCTGGTGCCATAAATTCGCCTTAAGACGGGATAAAAAAAACGGCGCCCCGATGGAGCGCCGGAATTGCAGACATTGGAGATCTTGTCCTAAAACACGTATTTTGTGGTGAACTGGAAGCGGTTCAACTGGCCTTCGGCGCCGCTTTCGATTTCACGCTCTGCAGTCAGGTATTCGACGCCGAAACTCAGTGGCTGGACCGGGCTGTAGAACAAGTTGATTTGCGCATTCCAGCTCGACTTGTTGGCCAGCTCTCCGGTAAATCGCTCCGGGTTGTCGACTTCAATGTAGCCGAAGCTGACGTTCGAACGCCATTGGTTGCTCCACAAGTGCCGGTAAGCGACGAAACCGCCCACGCTGCTGATGGCTTCCAGCGATCCAGTATCGGTCAGCGCCGCGCCATTGGCGAAGTTCAGCGCGACGTGGCGGCCAAGGCCGTCACCGCCGTGGACCATGTAGCGGATATCGTCCCGGCCCAGCATGACTTTACCCGACAGGCTCACGCCCCAGCCAACTTCAGTGTCGTCCAGATTGGTCGTGTTGTTGTCGATTTCGAGCTGCCGCAGCACACCACCCAACTGGAAGTGCCCCCAATCGGCCTTCCAGGTGTAGCGCGCGGCCAGTTCGGGCAGCTTGCCGTCGTCGGTCTCGATGCGGCCACCGCCCAGCGGGGTGACCGACGATTCCGGGTTTTCAAGCGCGACTGCAAAGCCGCCGTTGGTGTAGCGCACCATCGGGGTCCGGCCGAACGAAGTGCCCGAAGTGGGTCCGATGAAGTCGACGCTGTCGGGCAGCGTGGCAACATCCATGAAGGTATTCCAGGTCTGTCCGACCAGCCAGTTGTTCCATTTGACGAAGGCGTGGCGAAGACGTGGCGAGAAGTTGTTGGTGGTTCTCTCGGTGCCGCCGGGGGTGGTCAGGAAATCAAGCTCGATAAAACTTTCAACTGTATCCTCGCCGATCTGGTGGCTGGTGCCGAAGTTGAATCGGGTCTGGCGCGCATGGGCGTCGAAATTGGTCGAACCCTTGCCGCCGATGGGCACGATGGCGGGAACGAAAAAGTCGCGTCCCAGGCTGTCGCCGGCAACCTCGCCGTCATCGAAGTCCGACACCATGAAGTCGGCCTTGATGTAGCCGCCGTAGGAAAAGGTGGGCTTGTCGGCCTTTTCTTCGGCCCGGGCCAGCACCGGTTCGAGCCGGCGTTCGAATTCAGCCAGTTGCTCGCGAGCCTGGCTGGCTTCGGTCTGCGCTTGCTGCGCTTCGGTCTTTGCCTGTTGCAGTTCTTCGCGGCTTGCGACCGGCGCGGCTCGGCGGTCGTCCAGCAAGGCCTCGACCATGGACTCCAGCTCGGCGACCCGCCGTTCGAGCTCGGCGACCCGGTCGCCATCGGCGATTGCAGTTGTCATGAAGCAAGTGCTGACGACGATCGCCAACAACATGCGCTGGATGATTGGAACCGAAAATCGTTGCTTTGATTGACGTTGCATGCTGGTCTCCCGATTGAATGCGCAGAACGTAATATTACGGCCATCGTTGATCCAGCGGCCGGAATGGGCAATCAGACTTTGGTCGAATACGGGATCGGTCTGGCGCTCATGCGACCAAAGTCTAGCGCTGAAATCGGGAATTTGGCTTTACAAGGCAGCCGTGTTTGTTGGACACTTCAAAACAGCTGCCAGACGACCCAAGGAGCCAAAGCGATGTCGGAGAACAATCCGTTGAAGAGCGTGTACCCGGTGTTCGATTCGATTGCCGAAACCGCGCATGTCGACCAGAACCGGTTCGAGGAGCTCAGTCGCCGGGCAGTCGAGGACCCTGATGGCTTCTGGGGCGATGTCGGTCGACGGCTGGACTGGATCCAGCCTTTCAGTCGCGTCAAGGATGTTTCCTTTGCGCTCGACGATCTGCATATTCGCTGGTTCGACGACGGCACCCTGAACGTGTGCGCCAACTGCGTCGATCGGCACCTGGAGACGCGCGCCGACCAGACCGCGATCATCTGGGAAGGCGACGATCCGGCGCGCGATCTGAAAATCACCTACCGCGAACTGCACGACCGGGTCTGTCGATTCGCCAACGTGCTTAAAAATCTCGGCGTAAAAAAAGGCGACCGGGTGACGCTTTACCTGCCGATGATTCCCGAAACGGCAGTGGCCATGCTCGCCTGTGCGCGCATCGGCGCAATCCATTCGGTCGTGTTCGGCGGCTTTTCGCCGGACGCACTGGCCGGCCGGATCATCGATTGTGATTCGAAGATCGTGATCACCGCCGACGCCGGCATGCGCGGTGGTCGTTCGACCGGCCTCAAGCGCAACGTCGACGCAGCCCTTGCCAACCCGGAGGCCGCCGGACGCGTCGGAAATGTGCTGGTCGTGCAAAATACCGGTGACCAGATCCACTGGAACGACGGTCGCGATCGTTGGCTGCATGAAGAACTCGAGCAGGTCGGTGCCGACTGCGAGCCCGAGGAAATGAAAGCCGAAGATCCGCTTTTTATTCTCTATACCTCCGGATCCACCGGCAAGCCCAAGGGGGTTTTGCACACCTCGGGCGGATACCTGGCCTACGCCAGTTATACCCACGAGCTTGTTTTCGACTACCACGACGGCGATGTGTACTGGTGCACCGCCGACGTCGGCTGGGTCACCGGCCACAGCTATATCGTTTACGGGCCCCTGGCCAACGGCGCGACCACGCTGATGTTCGAAGGCGTACCCAACTATCCCGACCACAGCCGGTTCTGGCAGGTTTGCGACAAGCACCAGGTCAACATTTTCTACACCGCTCCGACCGCCATACGCGCCCTGATGCGCGAAGGCAATGCGCCGGTGGAAAAAACATCGCGCGATTCGCTGCGTATTCTCGGTTCGGTCGGCGAGCCGATCAACCCGGAGGCCTGGCACTGGTATTTTGAAGTGGTCGGCAAGGGCCGCTGTCCGATCGTCGATACCTGGTGGCAGACCGAGACCGGGGGCATTCTGATCAGCCCGCTGCCGGGCGCGACCGATTTGAAGCCCGGCTCGGCGACCCGGCCGCTGCCCGGCATTCATCCGGCGCTGATGGGCCCCGAAGGCCAGGTACTCGAAGGCACGACCGACGGCAACCTGGTGATCAGCGATGCCTGGCCGGGCATGATGCGCAGCGTCTACGGCGACCACAAGCGCTTTGGCGAAACCTATTTTTCGGCCTATCCGGGTTACTACTTTACCGGCGATGGCGCCCGGCGCGACGAGGATGGATATTGGTGGATCACCGGACGCGTCGATGATGTCATCAATGTTTCCGGTCACCGCTTGGGTACGGCCGAGGTCGAGTCGGCGCTGGTGGCGCACCAGGACGTCGCCGAGGCCGCTGTGGTCGGCTTTCCGCACGATATCAAGGGCCAGGGCGTGTACGCCTATGTCACGCTCATGGAGGGTCGTGAGGGCAGCGACGAGCTGTCGCGAGAACTGGTGCGGTGGGTACGTACCGAAATCGGGCCCATTGCGACCATCGATCATCTGCAATGGGCGCCGGGCTTGCCGAAAACCCGTTCCGGCAAGATCATGCGGCGCATTCTGCGCAAGATTGCCGCAGACGAGCACGAGCAGCTGGGAGATACCTCGACGCTGGCCGACCCGGATGTGGTCGATCACCTGGTGGCCAACCGCAGACAAGGGTCATGAAGCGCGTCCGACAATGAGCAATCCGACGCCGGCTCCCGAAAAGCTTGTGGTGGTCGATGATCATCCGTTGTTTCGTGAGGCACTGGCCGGGTCGATCAAGGCCCGCTTGCCCGAGTGCCGGGTGCTGGCGGTCGGTTCCTTCGACCGGCTTCAGGAACTGCTCGAGCGGGAACACGACATCGATTTGGTGCTGCTCGATCTGCACCTGCCGGGAAACCATGGTTTATCGGGCCTGGCCTGGTTGCGCGGGCATCACCCGGCATTGCCGGTGGTGCTGATTTCGGCCCACGACGATGCCGAAATCATCCAGCGCGCCCTGGCCGATGGCGCAGCAGGATTTTTGTCGAAATCGGCCGAAGCCGATGTCATCATCGAGGCGATTTTCCAGGTACTGGCAGGCGAGACCTGGGTGCCCGAAGGGCTCGAGGCATCAATAACGGGCCACAACAGCGAGGCCGACCTGGCGCGCCGGGTCGGCGAACTGACCCCGCAGCAGTACCGCATTCTGCGAATGTTGGGCCAGGGCCTGCTGAACAAGCAGATTGCCTGGGAACTCGAGATCACCGAAGCCACCGTCAAGGCGCACATGACCGCCATCATGCGCAAGCTCGGCGTCAACAACCGGACCCAGGCGGTGACGCTGTTTAACCAGCTGCACGTGCGCGACCAGCCACTGAATTAAAAGTCTTTTCTGGCGTGACGACAGGCGAAAGTATCGGACGAAAGCACGATTGCAGCCTGGATGGCTTGCGGGACCGGATGATTCAGGGCTAAGGCGCGGCCTCCTGACCTTTTCGGTACCCGACCAGCGTCGTGTTTCAGCAACTCTCCAGTTTGCGTCTTCGACACCGGATCCGGCGGGCATCGATCGCTTCGGTTCGACGCGTGGCGAGGCCTTCAGCGATCGATGCCTGCCCCGATCCTGGCTCTGGAACTCACCCGAATTCCTGAACCAACATGAACGATCGCGATCACTGCGACACGACGCCAGGCAGGTTTCGGTAAACCGGGTAGCGCCGGCACAAGGCGATGGCCGATTCGCGTGTTGCGGCTTCAACTTCGGCATTTCCGATCCGGTCGAGCACATCGCACATCAGGGCGGCCAGTTCGCGGCTGTCTTCCACGTTGAAGCCGCGGGTGGTGATGGCCGGGGTGCCGATCCGCAGTCCGGAGGTGACGAACGGCGAGCGCGGCTCGCCCGGCACGGTGTTCTTGTTGCAGGTCATGTGCGCCCGGCCCAGGGCTTCTTCGGCATCTTTGCCGGTGATGTCCTTGTCGATCAGGTCGATCAGGAACAGATGGTTGTCGGTGCCGCCGGAAACGACCTTGTAACCGCGCTCGACCACGACCGCGGCCATTGCCCGTGCGTTGTCGATGACTTGCTGCTGGTAGTCCTTGAAGCCGGGCTCCAGCGCTTCCTTGAAGGCCACGGCCTTGGCTGCGATGACGTGCATGAGCGGCCCACCCTGACAGCCGGGAAACACCAGCGAGTTGAATTTCCTGTTGAGTTCCTCATCCTTGCCGTGGGCCAGGATGATGCCGCCGCGCGGCCCGCGAAGCGTCTTGTGCGTGGTCGAGGTGACCGCGTGCGCATGCGGCACAGGGTTGGGGTAGACGCCGGCGGCAATCAGTCCGGACACGTGGGCCATGTCGACCACGAACCAGGCGCCGACCGAATCGGCGATTTCGCGCATCCGGGCCCAGTCGACGACGCGGGAATAGGCGGAAAACCCGCCGATCAGCATTTTCGGCTGGTGTTCTTTCGCCAGTTCGGCCATGCGCGGGTAGTCGATTTCACCGGTGGCGTGGTCGAGTCCATAGTGGACGGCGTTGAAGATCTTGCCGGAAAAATTGACCCTGGCGCCGTGGGTCAGGTGGCCGCCTTCGGACAGGTCCATGCCCAGGATGGTGTCGCCGGGCTGCAGCAGCGCCAGAAACACGGCCTGGTTGGCCTGGGAGCCTGAATGCGGCTGGACGTTGGCGTAGCCGGCATCGAAAAGCTTTCGGACCCGGTCGATGGCCAGCTGCTCGGCGATGTCGACAAATTCGCAGCCGCCGTAATAGCGCTTGCCGGGATAGCCTTCGGCGTATTTGTTGGTCAATTGCGAGCCCTGGGCTTCGAGCACCCGGGGCGAGGCGTAATTTTCCGAGGCAATCAGCTCGATGTGTTCTTCCTGGCGCTGGTTTTCGCCGGCGATGGCGCGCGCCAGCTCACTGTCATAGCCTTCGATTCGGTAGCTGTCGTCGAACATGTGCGGTCACCGCTGTGGCAAAAAATCGACTTTAACATCAAGCCGCGAATTCGGTGCCGGTTTGGCGGCGCGAGGATGGGAATGGGGATGGGGATGGACAAACGGCGGCCTCGGCCGCTTCTGCGATTTTGCTTTTGAACTTGCTGAAACCTGAAAGCTGAAACCTATGTGTCGATCAAGCCACGTCTTTTCAGCCATTCGGCCGCGTCTTCGGCATCGTTTTCGAACCATTGCCGGGCCGAGCCGAGGCGGAAGCTGTAGCCCCAGCGATCCATGTCGGCCATGCAGTTGCCGGCGTCGTAGCCGTCGAGTCGGTCGGACAGCACGATTTGCAGGTAGCAGACCGCGTTCTCTTCGTCGTAATCGCCGCCGGCATTGGTGTGCAGACCGGCACGCCGCTCGGGCGGCATGCAGATGTAGTGGCAGGTCTCGTGCAGAATCGAATGCAGTGGCGTGTCGGGTCGCGCATACAGGCGGTTGCCGATCAGTCCGGCCTCGTCACCGCCCCAGAAGCTGCCCGGGATGGGCTGCCCGGCCTGGGCATCGACCAGCCGCAGGCCAAAGCCGGCCAGCAGCCTGAAAAACGAGGCGCGGTCGGCGTCGCACCAGCGCGCGACCTTGGGTTGCAGGGCGTATTCGTGGTCTTCAGTCATGTCGATTTTTCAAAAATGATAGCCGTGACTTTACGCCTATGACCGGGCCGGTCGAAAGGCCTACAATTGACGCATTGTTCGCAAAAGTCAATGGAAGCGATGCGCGAAATTCACCCGACTAACTGGCTGCGCTATGCCGGCATGGGGACCTGGGCGCTGGTTGCTGCAACCCTGGTGCTGTTACCGCTGATTGCGCGAGAACCGGTCGAGCCGTTCCGGATCTTTGGCTGGTGGGCCGCCGCGGTGCTTTTCATCGCGGCCTTTCTGCACCCGGCCGCGCGTCTGCGCGTGCTCGCACCGCTGTGGCAGCGATTGCTGGTGCTGGCGGTATTGTCGGCCTCGGTGTTCGCGGTCAGTTATTTTACCCGCTCGGCGCTGGGCGTCATCCTGTCGACGGTCATCGCCGGCGTCTTGCCGTGGCTGCTGCCGCGCATTTTTGCACTGGCCTGGTTGATCGGCATCGCGCTGGCCTTTTCCATCTGGGCGGCCGTGCTGCCGCAGTTCGGCTGGGCCTACGCGTTGCCGCAGCTGATGATGACCCTCGGACTGATGCTGTTCGCGTATGCCGCCTCGATGCTGGCCTTGAACCAGCTCAAGGCACGCGATGAGCTCCGTCGGGTCAATTCCGAACTGCGCGCCACCCAGTCGCTGCTGGCTGAAAATACACGAATCGCCGAGCGCGTGCGGATCGCGCGCGAACTCCATGATCTTGTTGGGCATCATCTGACCGCGCTGAGTCTGAACCTGGAAGTGGCCAGCCACACCAGCGACGGCAAAACCAAGGAACACGTCGATCGCGCCGGCTCCATCGCCCGGCTATTGTTGTCGGACGTGCGCGAAGTGGTCAGCGACATGCGCCAGGACGACCGCGTCAACCTGAGCGAAGCGTTTCGCGAACTGGCCAATGGCGTGCCCGAACCGACGATTCATCTCGACATCCCCGATGAACTGTCGCTGACCGATCCCAAGCGCGCGCAGATTTTGCTGCGCTGCGCCCAGGAAGTGATCACCAACGCGGTGCGCCATGCCCAGGCCGAGAACCTCTGGATCAGCCTGAGTGGTGATGAAAGCGGGTTGAGGCTGGAGGCGCGTGACGATGGTCGCGGTGCAATCGAACTGCTGCCCGGCAATGGCCTGACCGGCATGCGCGAGCGCATCAAGGAACTGGGCGGCCGGCTGGAAATCATGACACGCGCCGACTCCGGGTTCAAGATCAATGCCTGGATGCCGCCGGAGACGCCGGCATGACCGGGCGCGAGCCGATTCGCGTCATGCTGGTCGATGATCAGACCCTGGTTCGCCAGGGCCTTCGTTCGTTGCTGGAACTGGCCGAGGACATCGAGGTCGTGGCCGAAGCGATCGATGGCGAGCAGGCCATCGCGATGGCGCCCGGGATTGCGCCGGACGTCATGCTTCTCGATATCCGGATGCCCGGCAAGAACGGGCTTGAAGTCCTGACCGAGCTGAAGACCGCCGGCCAGTTGCCGCCGACCATCATCCTGACCACCTTCGACGAGGACGACCTGGTTCTCGATGGAATTCGAACCGGGGCGCGCGGCTTCCTGCTCAAGGATGTCTCGCTGGAGGAACTCGTCGGTGCAGTGCGCTGCGTTGCCGCGGGCCAGACCATGGTCAAGCCGGCTGTCACCGAGCGCCTGCTGGCGGGCCTGGGCCGGTCGCGTCTGGATTTCTCCAGCCTCGACCGCCCCGACCCCCTGACCGAGCGCGAAACCGAAATCCTGCGCCTGATGGCCGGCGGCTATTCGAACAAGGAAATCGCCAACGCGCTCAACGTGGCCGAAGGCACGGTCAAGAACCATGTATCCAGCGTACTCTCCAAGCTCGGCGTCAGGGATCGGACCCGGGCGGTGTTGAAGGCTTTCGAATCGGGCACGATTTAGAGACCAGGGGTCGCGGGTCGCAGGTCGGTTGGGGCGACGGTTTTGGTGGGGGTTTCTTGTCGTCGCGGCGCTGGAAAGGGACGATAAGTTAAAGGGCTTGTCAGTCCGGAGACTTTCCGAATGATGGGTCAGCGCTTGTGCGTAAATCGTCTTGATCCTGTGCCTTTCGAATCAATTCCTTCACATGCGGCAGCATAAAGTCCACAATCTTCGGCTGCGCCTGTTCGGTTGGATGGATGCCGTCCTGCATGAGCATGCCGGGCCGGTCGAACAGGTCGTTGAGAAAGAACGGCAGCAATGGAACATCGAGGCGGTCGGCGAGTCTTGGATAAACCGACTCGAAGCGGTCAATGTAGACCGGACCCATGTTGGGCGGAAGGCGAATCTGCATCAGCGCCGTGAGGGCGCCGGCATCGCGGCCTTTTTGTATGATCCTGGCCAGGTTGGCTTCGAGTTCGGCCGGGCTCAGGCCGCGCAGGCCGTCGTTGCCGCCTAGAATGACAATCAGCACGTGCGGTCGGACCTGTTCGAGCAGGACATCGATACGGTACAGCGCGCCGGCCGATGTATCGCCGGAGATGCTGCCATCGATGAGCTCGTGATCGCAGCCCAGGCGCTGGTCGAGACGGTAAACCCAGCCGGATTCGCGTGGCATGCTGTAGGCGTCCGACAGGCTGTCGCCGAGAATCAGCACGCGTTCGGCGTGTACCGGCGCGACGAAGGCGAACATCAGCGCAAGTATCCAGACCGACAACGGCAAAGGGCCAAAAAATTTCATGACGCGTTCCACTCCAAATTCAAAGCAGTCTCGCAACGCACCACTGAAAGTGGCCGGCGTCGGTTTTTCGGTCGACGCGCCCGGTGGACGCCTCGAGATCGTCAAAGATATCAGCCTGGAGCTGAACGCGGGGCAAACGCTGGCGATTGTAGGGGCCTCCGGTTCCGGCAAGACCACACTGCTGGGCCTGCTGGCCGGGCTGGAGCAGCCCACTGCCGGCGAAGTCTGGCTCGATGGGCACAATCTTGGACAAATGGACGAAGACCAGCGCGCGCGCCTCAGACGGGCCCGGGTCGGCTTCGTTTTCCAGTCCTTTCACTTGCTGCCCAGCCTGACGGCGCTGGAAAACGTGATGCTGGCGCTGGAGATTGGACGCATCGAGCAACCGCGCGAGCGCGCCCTGAAGGCACTGGACCAGGTCGGATTGAGCCATCGATTGGCGCATTATCCGCGCCAGTTGTCCGGTGGCGAGCAGCAGCGCGTGGCGATTGCGCGCGCCTTTGCCGGCAAGCCCGAGCTTCTTTTTGCCGACGAACCGACCGGCAACCTCGACCGGCGCACCGGCGAGGCAGTGGCGGACCTGCTGTTTACGCTGAACCGCGAGCACGGCACGGCGCTGGTGCTGGTCACGCATGATCCGACGCTGGCCGAGCGCTGCGACCGGGTTGCGACTATCGACGATGGTCGCATTACCTCGAATGAACTGCGCGGCGCCGGCAGCCGCGCCACGGCGCAACTGCATGCGGTCCATCAGGGCTCATGAGCAGTTTCGCACTGTCGGGCCGCTTGCTGCTGCGCCAGGGCCGCTCCGGCGCTCTGTGGATGCTGGTTGCCGGGCTGGTCGTGGCGACCGCCGCGCTGGCCGCTGTCAGCCTGTTTACCGACCGGGTCGGGCGCGCACTGGAGCGCCAGGCCGGCGAAGTGCTGGCGGCCGATGTCGTAGTTGGCGCACGCGCCGAACTGCCGCCGGAATTTGCCCAGCAGGCGCGCGCGCTGGGGCTGGAAACCGCCGACATGATCATCCTGACGACGGTGCTGTTTTCAGACGATCAAAGCGGCTTGTTCGATGTCAAGGCCGTGTCCGCTGCTTATCCGCTTCGCGGCACGCTGAAAACCGCCGCGGCGCTGGATGCGCCGGACCGCTCGACCACCGAGGTTCCAGCGCCGGGTCATGCCTGGATCGAACCCAGGGGTCTTCGGGCGCTTGCGATTGAACCCGGCGACCGGGTACTGATTGGCGAGCGCGAACTGATCGTCGAACGCCTGTTGACCTACGAGCCCGACGGCGGAGGCGGACCGTTCATGCTGTCGCCGCGCCTGTTGATCAACATCGCCGATCTGGAGGGCAGCAGCCTGCTCGGTGCCGGGTCGCGCGTGCGCTATCGATTGCTGGCCGCCGGCGACGAACGTGCCGTAGACCGTTTCATTCGTGCGGTCGAACCGGAACTGGACGACCGGCAGCGCATCGAAACCGCAGGCGAGGCCGAAGCGCAGACCGACGAAGCGCTGGAACAGGCGCGGCGGTTCCTGGCCGTAGCCGCATTGACGGCGGTGATTCTGGCGGCGGTCGCGGTGCTGCTGGCGGCCATGCGCTATTCGCGCGCGCAGCGCGACCTGATCGCGATATTGAAGGCCTTCGGTGCCGATAGCGGAGAAATCATGCGCGCCGTCTCGCTGTTGCTGTTGTGGGTGGTGCTGGCCTCGATTGCGCTGGGTGCGGCCGTCGGCATGGCCGGCCAGCATTTGATTGCCGAAATCCTGAGCAGCCAGATGACCGCGCCGCTGCCGGGCGTGCGCCTGCAGCCCTTGCTCGGCAGCGGCCTGTTTACGCTGCTGATGGCCGGCGGCTTTGCGCTGCCGCCATTGCTTTCGTTGAAGCGGGTGCCGCCGATGCGCATCCTCAACCGATCTCTGGATACGCCGACTGCGCGGGGTCAGGTGGTCTGGCTGTTGCCCATCCTCGCCGCGCTGGCGATCCCGGTATTCGAACTGGGGGAGCTGCGCCTGGCACTGGTGATGCTCGGTGGCAGCGCCATTTTGGCGCTGCTGCTGGCGCTGGCGGCCTGGGCTGCGATTGCGCTGACCCGGCGACTGTCGGCGCGCACCAGCGGCGCCTGGCGCTTTGGTCTGGCCGGCCTGGGGCGCCGCCGCGGCGCCAGCATCTTGCAGATCACCGCGCTGGGCCTGGGCTTGATGGCCTTGTTGCTGCTGATGGTGGTGCGGGCCGAATTGATCGAGCAATGGCAGGCCAGCCTGCCGGCCGATGCGCCCGATCACTTCATGGTCAATATCCAGCCCGACCAGTACGGCGAGGTCCGCGGCAGGCTCCAAGCCATGGCTGCGGTCGGCCTGCAGGTCCGGCCGATGGCCAACGCGCAGCTGGTCGCGATTTCCGGCGATCGGCCGCCCGAAAACAGCTTCACCGGCCAGGTCAACGTGTCGTGGTCCGAGAAACTGCCGCCGGCCAATCGGATCATCCAGGGCAAATTCTGGGACGAAGGCGGGAGCGGCCAGGTTTCGGTCGCCAGGCGCTGGGCCGACCGGGTCGGCGTGGCGCTGGGTGATGTGATGACCTTCGACAGCGGCGGCCGGCAATTCTCCGCCACGGTCACCAGCATCCGCGATGTCCAGTGGAATTCATTCAACGTCAATTTTTTCCTGTTGTTGACGCCCGAGGCCGGCGAACTTCTGCCGCACCAGTTCGTTGCCAGTTTTTTCCTGCCTGAGGGTCGCGAGCAGGCGCTGGATGAGCTGGCGCGGTCACTGCCCAGTGCCAGCGTGCTCGATGTCGGTGCGCTGATCGAGCGGGTGTTCGAAATCATCCGCCAGGTCAGCCAGGCCGCCCAGGTGGTGTTTGCCTTTACCCTGGTTGCCGGACTGATGGTGCTTTTGGCCGCGCTCGAAGCCACCCGCGACCAGCGGCGCTCCGAAGCCGCGCTGATCCGGACGCTGGGTGCCGACAACGCCACCGTGCGCGCCGGCCTGCTGATCGAATACGGCATCATGGCTGTGATTGCCGCAACACTGGCCACACTGGGCGCGGGCCTCACCGGCTGGTACATGGCCCGCGAACTGTTCCAGTTCGCCTACCAGCCCGGCGCCGGGTTGTTCATTCTCGGGTTTTCCGCCTCGGTGGTGCTGGTCGTCGGTGCCGGCTGGCTCGGCAACCGTTCGGTATTGGCCACGCCGCCGGTACGGATCCTGCGCGCGGCCTGAGAATCTCCGCTCAATGGCCTGGCATGTTTCGAGCAAGGCTTCAATATTTCACGTCACCAGGGGACTGGGCGCCCGGATCCCGGGCCGACAGCCAGTCTTCCACGGCCCCGGCGGTTTGCGCAGGGGCTTCGAGCATCGGAAAATGCCCGATCGAGTCAAGCCGGCAGGTGGTTGCACCCGGGATCGTTTCGGCCAGCCGTTGGCCGATCGCGGCCACAGCCACCGGATCGCGCTGGCCCCACAGCACCAGCACCGGAATGTCCAGCCTTGCCAACGGGTCGGTCCAGCGTGGGTAGTAACGGTAGCGCTGGTCGATGTAATGGATGATTCGCGGCAGGCGCGCGATGCCGTCGTTGTGCTGCATCAGTGCCCACATCGCCTCGAGTTCCGATGGCGGGATCGCGGTGCCGAGAATCTTCTTGATTTGCCATCGAAACATCGCTTCGCTGGCGACCCGGGTGTAAAGCCCGGCCAGTCGCGAGCGCAGCAGCTTTTGCGATGGCGTCAATCGCGCCTGTTCGATGAATATGCTGCCGTTCATGAACACGACGCCGTCGATCGAAAACGGCAGCAAACCCATCTCGCGCCGGGCCAGCAATTCGCAGACCACGCTGGTGCCCATGTCGTGGCAGACCAGCCTGACGCGCCGAATGCCGCGCGAGCGCAGCAACAGCACGATCCGATCGGCCTGGTCGATCAGCGAGTAGCTGTAGTTGTCCGGCTTGGCCGAAAAGCCGAACCCGGGAAAATCCATCAGCAGCGTTCGACCTGACCATGCCAGGCGTTCGACGACGCCTCGCCAATCCAGCGAACTCGACGGAAAACCATGCAGCCAGAGCGTGGCGGTTTCGGTGTGTCCCGGGGGCTTGCGGTCTGGGCTCGTGCTTGAACCGGCGGCCGCCGGCGCATGGTCGGTGGCGACAGCGGGCCGGTCGATCACGAAGCAATCGATTCCTGCCAGCGTCTCCATCGCCCCTCGCCGGAACCAGGCTTGTGCAACTTCGGGCAGAGTCATCGTCGTTTGTTTGTCGCCAGCGGGTTCGCAACAGCTTAGCCGAAGCCCCGGCACGGCAGGCGACATGAATTCGGAGCATCGACGTCCGGATCGTTGGCGAAATTATTGGATCAACCTATATTTGATTTTACGCAAGTTTGCCGAGTCCAGCCGGCGCTACATTTGCATTCCACTCTCAACACTTTGCCGAGGTAATGGACATGGATCTTCAGAAAATCAGCCCATGGAACTGGTTCAGGGGTGAAAATGAACGTCGCGGCGACTATTTGCCGGCTGTTCGAAGCGAGCCGCTGGCCCGCTTGCACCGGGAAATGGACCGGATGTTCGAGGATTTCCTGGGTCAATCCTTGCAGGCCGAGGATGGTCTGCTGCTCCGGCCGAAGGTCGATATCGCCGAGTCGAACAAGGCCTATCGGGTTTCGGTCGAAGTGCCGGGGATCGATTCGAAGGACATCGAACTTCGGATTGAAAACGATGCATTGGTCGTATCGGGTGAAAAACGCCAGGAATCCGAGCAGGACGACGAAGGATTCCACCGCGTCGAGCGCAGTTATGGACAGTTTCGTCGCGTGCTGGCGTTGCCCGACGATGCCGATCCGGACAACATCGAGGCGGACTTCAAGAATGGCGTGCTCAAGATCCGCATTCCCAGGAACGAGGAAAGCGAAAAGCCCGGTGCGCGCAAGATCGAAGTCAAGGCCTGAGCCAAACGATCAGGTCGAAGTAAAGATCAGCTTCGAGCGGTTGTAGAGGTTCCCGGCCACGGCAGCGAGGGCCAGGGCGAGCACGGTTGTGCTGAGGATGGTGGTGGCGAACCAGACCAGGCTGACCGGCTCGCCGCGAACCATTTCAAGAATCAGGATGTTCTGGTTCAGCAACGGCACCCAGGTCATCCAGTACTCGGACTTGGCCGGGTCGATCAGCAGCCAGAAGCTCGGGATCATCGGCACCAGGATGACCAGGCCCATGTAGCTCTGGGCTTCGCGAAAGCTCTTGGCGAAAGAGGCCAGGATGGTCAGCAGCGCGGCGGCCAGCAAGGCCGCAGGTGCCACGACCACAAACGCCTTGGCGGCAACTGCGAAATCGAGGTTGAGCTGGATGTCCATATCCGCGGTCGGCAGCAGGCTCATGGCGTAGACGAATGCGATCAGGCCCAGCGCAAGCGTGGACAAGGCAAACGCGGTGGTCGCGGCC
This sequence comes from Wenzhouxiangellaceae bacterium, assembly GCA_032251235.1. GTDB lineage: Bacteria > Pseudomonadota > Gammaproteobacteria > Xanthomonadales > Wenzhouxiangellaceae. The sequence goes on along the minus strand of JAVVET010000004.1, from coordinate 19,346 downwards.
AGCTTGCCGGCCATGATCTGCCAGCGTGGCAAGGGATTGATCAGCAGCGGTTCCAGCGATTTGCGCTCGCGCTCGCCAGCGGTGGTATCGATGGCCATGTGCATGGAGCCCATGAATACCGTGATCAGGATGAAATAGGGCAGAAATGCCAGCACCTGGCCGCCGCGCGAGGTTGGCGTCGACAGGTCGATGACCCGGCTGTCGAGCGGTCGCGTGATATCGGGGTGCACGCCGCGCAGGCGCAATCGAATCTGTCCGATCCGGGCGTTGTAGACATTGAGATAACCGTTGAGGCGTCCGATCGTCGTTCCGGTGTAGCGCAGCGAACGGTCGGCAATGATTTCGACCGGCGCCGGCAGCCCGCGGCCCCAGTTTTCGGCGAATGCTTCCGGAATGCGCAACACGACTTCCTCGGCCTCCGAGCGCACGGCCTGCTCGGGGTCGTCGGGCGCATCCTTGATGATGACGCCCTGACGGGCCAGCCAGTCGACCAGGTTGGGCGCGTTCTGGGCGCCTACAATGGCCAGTTCCAGCGGCGCTTCCATGCGCTCGGTGGTCTGCTTGGCCATATAGGACAGCATCAGGCCGAAAATGACCGGGCCGATCAATGGCCCGATGATCAGGGTATTGAGGATGACTCGACGGTCGCGGAAGTTGTCGAGCATTTCCTTGATGAAGACGGCGATCATGTCGGTTCCTTTCCGAACGCGCAGCGGTTGCCTGGAGCCGGCAGTTGTTTTGCTTGCAGGTGATCGCTGACCGCCTGGGTCCACGCAGACCGGCAGCGGGCCGGTCGGCCGATCAATCCGAATCCCACGGGCCTCACGCGAGCAGGCCTTCGTCGGAGCCGATCAGCTTGACGAAGGCATCCTCGAGGTTGGCCTCGCCGGAGCGCTCCAGCAGCTGACTGGCCGTGCCCGCCGCGGCGATGCGGCCGCCGGCGATGATCACGATGCGATCGCACAGCGCGGCAACCTCTTGCATGATGTGGGTTGAAAGCACCACGCAGCGGCCTTCCTTTTTCAGCCGCAGCAGGAATTCGCGCAAGGCGCGGGTGGTCATGACGTCGAGCCCGTTCGACGGCTCGTCGAGCAAAATGGTACCCGGCTCGTGGATCAGCGCGCGCGCGATCGCGACCTTGACGCGCTGGCCCTGGGAAAAGCCGTTGGTCTTGCGGCCGATGAATTCGCCCATGTCGAGCACGTCGACGAGCTTGTCGATGCGATGTTCGATTTCAGCCCTGGCGATGCCCTGCAGCTGGCCGTAATAGCGGATGTTCTCGCGCGCCGTCAGGCGGTCGTACAGGCCCCGCGAGTCGGGCACTACGCCGAGCTTGCGCTTGACCTGGATTGGCTGGGCCATGGGGTCGATGCCGTCGATCTGCATGGACCCGGAGTCGGGCTGGAGCAGCGTGTAGAGCATTCTCAGCGTGGTCGTCTTGCCGGCACCGTTGGGGCCGAGCAGGCCGGTGATCTGGCCATCGGGGGCGGAGAAGCTGACGTCGTCGACGGCCACGACCTTGCCCTTGTTGAAGGTTTTTCTCAGGTGTTGCGCATCGATCATGGTGACGGTCCCAGCAGGTTCAGGAAAAACGGCTCGGGGCCGATCGTATCCATGCAGTCGGTGTCCAGTTCGGCGGTGCTGGCCTCGCTGACGAACTGCGTGGCAATCGTTCGAATGCATGGGTTGGTCATCACGATATGGCCACGCCCCCGGGCCACCAGATGCGTGCTGTTGGCGTATTGGCGGTTTGCTTCCTCGCCATACTCGGGCGGCGTGACCGGGTCGAGTTCGCCGGACAGCAGCAGGATCGGCGCGCTCGATTCGAACGGCTGGTGAAAATCCGGCCCGACCGGGTCGGCCGGCCACCAGTCGCAGACCATGCCGTACAGTTCGGTGAATGAATTGCCCAGCAGCGTGCCGGACGCATCGGCATCATCCGGCCAGTACGGCCAGTCTTCACTGCAGCCGACCGAAAAGTTCAGTCCCAGCGCGATCGCGTCGTTCAATTGTTCGTTGCTGATCAGCGCCTGGGCTGCCAGGCGGCCGGGGCTGCCGGTGGTGGCCGCCTCGTGGACCAGGTAGGGGATCATCATCTGGCTCGATGGATCGTAGGCCAGCATGCGCAGGCTCGAGGCCAGTACTGCGTCGTTGAATTCGATGCTCTCGCCGACGCCGGTGCGCGGATGGGTAATCTGGACACGCTGTAGGCTGTGCGAATATCGGGATTTCAGCTGCTCGAATGCCGTTAAAAGATCCGGGAAGCGGCTTGCGCAGGCCGCGTCGCCGGCGCATGCGTCGAACAGCTTGCCAAGCGACTGGTCCAGTTTTTCGGCGTGCTCGGCGCCGAGCTTCAGCCGGGTCGGCACGACGCCGTCGAGGATGACGCTGCGCACTGCATCCGGGTATCGGCGCAGGTAAACCTGGGCCATGCGCGTGCCGTAGGAGCCGCCGACCAGGTTGATCCGGTCGATCCCGAGATGCCGCCTGAGCGCCTCGAGATCGTCGGCACCGTCGGCTGTGGTGTAATGCCGAACATCGGCCCGGGTTTGCAGATCCTCGTGGCATTGCCTGAGCAGCTGGTTGATTTCCGACAGGTCCGGCTCGGTCAGCAGGGCCTCCTCGTCGAATTCGCACTCGAGCGGGTTGGAACCGCCGGTGCCGCGCTGGTCGAGATAAATCAGGTCGCGCGTGCGGTTGATGTCGCGCAGCGCATTTTGCATGATCGGCGCGGCATCGCGGGCCGACTGGCCGGGCCCGCCGGCCAGGAAGAACACCGGGTCGGGTGCCGGGTTGCCGGTGCGCGCCACGACCACTGCCCAGGCCAGTTCGATCTGGCGGCCTTCGGGTTCGAGCCGGTTTTCGGGCACCGTCAGGCTGCCGCACAGGGCGCTGACATTCAGTTGACCCGATGCAGCGGATAATTCGCATTTTTCAATATCTGGCCAACGGCTGGTCTGAGCGTTCGTCGACAGGCTCCCGGCCAGCAGCGCGATGGCCGGGATCAATACAGCTTTAATCGTCAAGTGGGATGCCCCAAGGAATTTATTGTCCCTGGTGCGACAATACCGGCTTGGACTCTTTTAATCAACAGGCCAGAGGTCATGTACGCACTCGAAGCAAGAAATCTGAAAAAAACCTACAAGAACGGCGTGGTCGCGCTCAAGGGCATCGACCTGACCGTCGAGGAGGGCGATTTCTTTGCGCTGCTGGGGCCGAACGGGGCCGGCAAGTCGACGCTGATCGGCATCGTGTCCTCGCTGGTCAACGCCAGTTCCGGCGAAACGAAGGTTTTCGAAACCAGCGTTCAGAAAAATCGCTCGCAAGCGATGGCCGAGATCGGCCTGGTGCCACAGGAAGTCAACTTCAACCAGTTCGAGCGGCCCTTTGATATCGTCGTCAACCAGGCCGGCTACTACGGCGTGCCGCGAAAGATTGCGCGCCGAAGGGCCGAAAAATATCTGAATCAGCTGCAGCTGTGGGACAAGGCCTTCAAGCCTTCGCGGACGCTGTCGGGCGGCATGAAGCGGCGCCTGCTGATTGCGCGTGCCATGGTGCATGAACCGCGCCTGTTGATCCTCGACGAACCGACCGCCGGCGTGGATATCGAGATTCGGCGCTCGATGTGGGCCTTTATCGAGCAGATCAATCGCGACGGCACGACGGTGATCCTGACCACCCACTATCTCGAAGAAGCCGAAAATCTTTGCCGTAATATCGCGATCATCGATTCGGGCCGAATCGTTGAAAACACCACAATCAAGGCGCTGCTGAGCACGCTGGACGTCGAGACCTTCGTGCTCGACCTGACCGAGCCGCTCGAGCGGGCCCCGCAAGTCGAAGGGATGGAAATCATGCTGCGCGATTCGACCACGATGCTGGCCAGCTTGCCCAAATCGAGCAGCCTCAACGTGTTGTTCAAAATGCTTGAAAACGAGAATATCGAAGTGAAATCAATGCGCAACAAGGCCAATCGTCTTGAAGAGCTGTTTTTGCGGCTGGTCGACAAGCAGCCGGGGCAGGTGGCATGAGCAACAAGGTCTCGGCAAAAAGCTACTGGATCGGCTACCAGACGATCGTGATCAAGGAAGTGTCGCGGATCCTGCGAATCTGGGCCCAGACCGTGATCCCGCCGGCGATCACCATGACGCTGTATTTCGTCATTTTCGGCCAGTTGATCGGCCGGCGCATCGGCGAAATGGGCGGCATGGACTACATGGAGTTCATCGTGCCGGGGCTGATCATGCTGTCGGTGATCACCAACGCCTACGGCAACATCACCAGTTCGTTTTTCGGCGCCAAGTTCGGCCGACACATCGAGGAATTGCTGATCTCACCGCTGCCGCCCATCCTGATCCTGGCCGGCTACGTCACCGGCGCGGTGTTCCGGTCGCTGCTGGTCGGCGTGCTGGTGTTCTTCGTGGCCTCGTTTTTTTCCGACCTGCAGATCCACAGCTGGCCGGTCACGCTGGCCGTGGTGGTTCTGACCGCCATCGTGTTCGCGCTCGGCGGATTCATCAACGCAACCTTTGCCCAGAAGTTCGATGACATCGCGATTATCCCGACCTTCGTACTGCAGCCGCTGACCTACCTGGGCGGCGTGTTCTTCTCGGTCGACCTGCTGCCCGGGGTCTGGGAAAAGATCGCGATGGTCAATCCGATTCTTTACATGGTCAACGCCTTCCGCTACGGCATGCTCGGCGTAACCGACGTGCCGATCGGCGCGGCCTTCACCATCATCATCCTGTTCGTGCTCGCGCTGGGCACGATCTGCGTCACGCTGCTCAGGCGAGGTACCGGGCTGCGAACCTAGCAGCCTGTCGGACTTGACCGATCCAAATTGATGGAAGGCCGGTTGGAGTCAGATTTTTCGGTCTGTTGAGGAAAATAGTGAGTCTGTTTAGCAATAAAAAGCGGGGAATCCGGCCCAATCCGGCTTTTCCGCTGATCCACAGATCGTCAGCTGCGGCGTAACATCGACCAGGCATCAAACATTCTTGGGAATGCTTTTGGCTTTTCGAGCATGAGGCTGCCGGACCCGTGCTGGTGAAGCTCGAATCGGGGCGTTTCAGTCCAATGCTCAGGCCGCTGCACCTTCGACCGCATGGTTCGATCAGGCATTGGGAGCCGTCATGTGAATACGACGGTCGGCCAGTTCCAGCAGCCGTGGGCGGTGGGTCACGAGGATGACCGTGCGGTTTTCGATCGCCGGCTTGATTCGCTCCATCAACTGCTGCTCGCCGAGGTCATCGAACATCGAGGTGGCCTCGTCGAGCACCAGGATGGGCGTGGGCCGGATCAGCGCGCGCGCCAGCGCCAGGCGCTGTTGCTGCCCGCCCGAGATGTTGGCCCCTCGCGGTCCCAGCTGGCTGGAATAGCCGCCGTGCAGGCGCTCGATGAACTCGCTGGCGCCGGCCAGGTGGGCCGCACGGCGCACTTCATGGTCAGCCGCATTGGGCCGGCCGAGTCGGATGTTGTCGGCAATTGACCCCTGGAACAGCCAGACGCGTTGCGGCACCAGCGCGATGCTTCGCCGCAGCGCGGGCAGAGAAAATGCTTCCAGCGGCGTTCCGTCCAGCAAAATCGAGCCCTGCCAGGGGCGGTAAAAACGCAGCAACAGCCAGATCAGCGTGCTTTTTCCGCAGCCGTTGGGCCCGGTGATTGCGATGCGTTCGCCGGCCTTGATTTCGAGCCGGAAATTTTCCAGCACCGGCTGGCCGGGCTCGTAGCCGAAGCTCAGGTCCTGGAATATGATGTCGTGGCGAAGTTTTTTCGGTGGCCGGGTGCCGGCTTGACCGTTCTCCGGCGGCAAGTGCAGCGTCTCCAGGATGCGCGCCAATGCGCCGCGCGCGCCATTCCAGCGCCCGTGCAGGTCGGCCAGTGTCGAAAGAGGCCTGGCAATCAATACGCCGTAGAGCAGCAAGGTGACCAGCTCGCCGGGTTCGGCCGCCTGCGCGCTGCCCGGGCCGGCCGCCAGCAACAGCAGCGCGACGATACCGCCGAGTGCCATGAGCTGGGTCAGCGGCTGCAGCGGCGCGGTGACCCTGCGCATCGCGCGGGCCTTGTCCAGCGCCCGCCTCGCGCTTGCGAGATAAATCCGTTCCTGGCGCGCCTCGCGTGCCTCGGCCTTGATCAGCGGCAGCATTTCGATGGATTGCTCGGCGATATCCACGGTTTCGGACTGGGCGTCGAACCAGGCCCGGGCGCGCTGTCGAATCGCGCGCATCCAGAACTTCAGCGCAATCACGCCGGCCGGTACGGCCAGCGCAATGATCAGCGCCAGCCCGGGTCGAAGCCAGGCCAGCATGGCCAGCGCGCCGCCGAGCGTCAGCAGCGTCGGCAACAGCCCCGGCAAGGCGCCGGAAAGAAAGCCGGACAGCGATTGGGCGTCGGTGGTCAGCAACGACAATTGATCGCCGCGCCGGCTTCGGTCGTGGTGCGTGATCGGCAGGCGCTGCAGGTGCTCGAACGTGCGTCGCCTCAAATCGAGCAGCATTTCATCGCCGATACGCGCCATGCCCAGGCGTCCGATGATACGGCTGCCCATCTGTACCAGCAGCACCGAGGCGATCAGCGCGCCCAATGCATACATCGCGCCGTCGGCGTCGCCGAGCAGCGCTTCGGTCATTTTCCCGCCCAGCAGCGGCAGGCTCAGGCTGCTGGCCGTCTCGACCAGCAGGACCACGGCGATGCCGAACAGCAGCTTGCGATAGGGCGCGATCAGCGAACGCGAAAATCCGAGCGCCTCGCGCAGCGTCGAATCGGCGGCTTCGCTTGAATCACGAAAGGATTTTTTCACTGAAATGACTTGCCGTGCACGGGGGTCGTTGGGGCATCATACTGATTTGCACAGAGCTTTGGATGCCATGAGCGAACCGGCCATTGCCAGAATCAAACAGGCGCTGCAATCACAGCGTCTGACCATCAACGCGCTGGACGACGGCAGCGGCGTCCTGCTGGACGTCGAGGGCGAGCAGATGCTGACGCTGAACCGTACCGGCATGCGCCTGGTCCAGGCCATCGACGAGGGCGCCGAGTCGCTGCAGGTGCTGGCTTCGGTGATGACCGGGCAGTTCGAGGTGTCGAGCGAGCAGGCCGAAAATGATGCGCGCGCGTTTATCGACGAGATTGCCGCAGCTCTTTGATGTCACAGGAATAACTGCGTGGCGTCACTGGCTTGCGCCCTGGCCGAACTTTATTCGACGGCAGTGCCAGCCGCGATCAGAACCATTTTTGCCACCAATGTACGGGTTGAATTTCAGCAATCGCGCGATCCAGTCGACCGCGCTCAAGGTCGCGACCGGCGCCGATTTCGGCCGGGAAGACATCGATCAGCAGTTGCGCGACCGCCGGGCTGGTCCAGTTTGCAACGGGTTCGCGCGCGGGCGTGATTTGCGGGATGCGGCGGCGGTCGCGGTGCGCATCGGAGGCCACGACATGAATCAGGCCTTGCCGGACCATGGCGCGCGCGGACTTTTTGACCGCCTCGCCGAAGCCGCCGGTGCATGACTGGGCGGTGACCTGCCCAAGACAACCCATCTGAATCCATTCGGCCAGCCGCTGCGGGTGCTGGCGCAATTCGCTGTTGCGTTCCGGGTGGGCGATGACGGGCACGATGCCCTGGGCGAGGATCTGCTCGAGCACGTGCTCGCTGCCCATCGGCACGGTGTGCACCGGCAGTTCCACCAGCGCGGCCCGGCCGCGGTCGGCAAGCGTCAAGGCCGTGCCCGAGACCAGCGCGTCGGGGAGTTCCGGCGTCAGGTGGAGTTCCGACCCGGCGACCAGGTCAAGCTCGATGCGCGAGTGTGCCAGGGCTTCCCGCAAGCGATCGACCCGGTCGCGAACCTGCCGGGCTGGATTGCGATACACGCCGTTCAAGTGATGCGGTGTGACCACCGTGGTGCCGATGCCGTCGGCCACGGCAATGCGCGCCATGGCCAGCGATTGCTCCAGCGTTTTGGCGCCGTCGTCGATGCCGTGCAGCATGTGGCAGTGCAGGTCGGTCAGCACGACAGGACCGGCGCCAACGGCTGCCGTGATGGACGACGGGCTCGTGCAATCGCGCGCCCGCGCGGCCGATCGAAGGCCCGGCAAACGACTGCTGTGGAAGAATGCGGCATTGCCGCTATTATCCAGCCGGCACGGCGGTCTTGCAAGGCCGTGACAGGCGCCAATCGAATGCATAATGAGCGCCTACCCGATGCGTGGTTTCATGTCGATATGATCAAGCTGCCCCTTTTGGACCGTTTCAAGTTTCTGCTCGAACGCCAGTTTGCCAGGGGCGCCGGCTTCCAATTGCTGGTGGTAGCCGCTTTGATCGGCTTGATTTCACTGATCGGCGGTATCGCTGTGCGAATGGCCGGCAACGACCTGCCATTTCTGGATTCGGTCTGGTGGGCCTTTTTGAGGTTGACCGATCCGGGTTACCTCGGCGACGATCAAGGCATCTGGCGCAGAACCGTATCGACGGTGCTGACGGTCAGTGGCTACGTGGTCTTTCTCGGCGCGCTGGTTGCGATCATGACCCAGTGGCTGATCGCGCGGATGCGTGAATTCGAGCGTGGCCTGGCGCCGGTGACGCTCAAAAACCATGTCGTCATCATTGGCTGGACCAACCGAACGCTGCCGCTGTTGCGCGAATTGATCGGGAATGAACGCTCACGACGACGTTTTCTGGATGTTTGCAAGACCCGCAAGATGAAAGTCGTGGTGCTGTCCGAGCAGGGTTCCGCGCTGCTGGGGCAAGCGCTGCGCGCCGATCCGTTGATCGGCCGCGCGTCGCGGGCACTCGTATTGCGCTACGGCTCGCCGCTGGAAGAGGAGGCCATCCATCGGGCCGGCTGCCTGAATGCGGCGGCGGTGATCATGCCCGGTGAATTCGGCCGTGCCGGAGAAATGGTCAGTCCGGATATTCAAACCATTCGCGCCTTGCTTTCGATGGATTCACGCGCCGCCCGCCACGGCCATCCACCGCCGCTGGTGATTGCCGAGATCCAGGATGCCCGGCGCATGGAAACGATGCGCAAAGCCTACCGCGGCCCGCTGGAAATCGTGCCCACCGATGACACCATCAGTCGGATGCTGGTCCAGAACCTGCTGCACCCGGGGCTTTCGGCGTTTTACCGCGAAGTGCTGACCGCGCGCGAAGGCAACGAGTTTTTCCTGCGCCCGGCCGGTCGGCTGACCGGGGCCACCTTGAAGGAAGTGGCCGGCCAGTTCCCCCGAGCCATTGTGCTCGGCGTGATCAGGGGCGGCGGCCCGGCACCGCTGCCGATGCTCAATGCCCCCGGCTCGCAACGCCTGGGCCCGCAAGACCAGCTGGTTCTGCTGGCCCGGGAAGTTTCGGATACCCAACCGTCGACGGCTCGCGGAAGTCTTTTGGCGCCGATCGAGCGGCCGGCCGCGCGGCTGGCGACGGCGGCAAACAAGACCCGGCACCGGATCCTGCTGCTGGGCTGGAGTCAGCGCGTTCCCAGCCTGTTCTTCGAGCTGGCCAGCTATACCGGGCTGGCTTGTGAAGTCGACCTGGTTTCGGTCGCTGACCCGGCCATGCGCCAGCGCGAAATCGAGCGTTATTCCGAAAGTTGCGCTCGCGTGGGCGTGCGCCACATCGAAGCCGATTTCCTGATCGCCGGCGAGATGGAAAAGCTGGAGCTGTCGAACTATTCCGCGATCTTTCTGCTGTCCAGCGATCGGCTCGACAGCGTCGAGGAGGCCGATGCGCGCGCGATCGTCGGTCACCGGATCATCGAGGGCCTGCTGGAAGAACATCCGCTGCGCCCGCAAATTTTGCTGGAGCTGGCCGATGCGGCCAACGAGGGCCTGGTCCGAACCCCCGGGGCAGAAACGCTGGTCAGCCCGCTCGTGATCAGCCATATGCTGGCCCAGGTGGCGTTGCAGCGCGAGGTTCGGCTGATTTTCGACGAGTTGTTCACGGTCGGCGGCGCGGAGCTGGATCTTCGCGTGCCGGGCCCCGCTTTCCTTGGCAAGGCCATGAGCTTCCAGGCAATGGAGGCCGCCGTTGCCGCGCGTGGAGAAACGCTGCTGGGTTTTCAGCGTGACCGACCCGGCGAGGCCCCACAACTGCTGCTCAACCCGCCGCGCGAGCAGGTTTTCGAAGTCGGTGATCGCGACCGCTTGTGTATTCTCACCACGGTATCGTAATGAAATTTGAACGGACGGCAAGCTGCGGCCTGGCCCGCAGGGGGCGGCTTGAATTTGAGCGCGGCACGGTCGAAACACCGGCGTTCATGCCGGTTGGAACCTATGGCACGGTCAAGGCAATGACGCCCGAGGAGCTGCGCGGAATCGGCGCCGAGATCATCCTGGGCAATACCTTCCACCTGATGCTCAGACCGGGCACGGAAGTTATCGCTGCGCACGGCGACCTGCATGACTTCATGCACTGGAACGGCCCGATTCTGACCGATTCGGGTGGTTTCCAGGTCTGGAGCCTGGCCGAGTTGCGCAAGCTCGACGAACAGGGCGTCACCTTTGCCTCGCCGGTCGATGGCGATCGAATTTTCATGGGCCCGGAAGAATCGATGGCGGTACAGCGGGTGCTGGGTTCGGATATCGTCATGATCTTCGACGAATGCACGGCCTATCCTTCGACCCACGAGGACGCGCAGCGTTCGATGGAGCGCTCGCTGCGCTGGGCAAAGCGCTCGAAACAAGCCCACGGTGATTCGCCGGCGGCGCTGTTCGGAATCGTTCAGGGCGGCATGTACGCCGACCTTCGCGAGCGCTCGGCAGCAGGCCTGGTCGAAATCGGATTCGACGGCTACGCGATCGGCGGCCTGAGCGTCGGCGAACCCGAACAGGAGCGAATATCAGTGCTCGAAGCCACCTGTCCGCACCTGCCGCGCGACCGGCCGCGCTACCTCATGGGCGTCGGCCGGCCCGAAGACATCGTTGCCGCCGTCCAGCGCGGCGTCGACATGTTCGACTGCGTCATGCCTACGCGCAATGCGCGCAACGGCCACCTGTTTACCCGCTACGGCGACATCAAGATCAAAAACGCCCGCTACAAGACCGACATCCGGCCGCTGGATGACCGTTGCGGCTGCTACACCTGCCGAAACTACTCGCGCGCCTACATCAGCCATCTGCATCGCTGCAACGAGATCCAGGGCGCGCGCCTGGCCACGATTCACAACCTCTACTACTATCAGCGACTGATGCTTGAAATTCGACAAGCGATCGAGAATGACGGCCTCTCGGAGTTTGTCCGAACGTTCGAACGTGATCGGGAGCGGGGGATTGGGGAATAGGGAACAGGGAACAGGGAACAGGGAACAGGGAACAGGGAACAGGGAACAGGGAACAGTGCCGGTGCGTTAGTGTCAAGTCTGGTGTATCCGAATTGACTCATCGAGCGGCGGCTTTCCGGCTGATTTCACGCTCATCAATTCCGTCGCTGATCGTTACACGATTAGCGACGCGGTACACTGGCGCGTGTTCACCGGGTCGGCGGCGTTGCCGGCAGCCGATCGTTTGGATGGAGTTGATTTTTGCCTGCTTTTGATTTTGAAACGATGCAATTTCCCATCCGCAGCCCTGGCATGCCGGCTGCGGCCGAAGCACACGTCTGGCTGGCCCGGCTGGAAAATCTTCCCCTGATGGAGCCCGATGTGCCGGCACGCCTGGGCGAACGGCTCAGCCAGCAGCGAATGGGCCAGAAGTTTTTGTTGCGACTGCTGCTCGGCGCCTACCTGGAAATGCCCGGTCGGGATGTCGAGCTGGCGCGCGGCCGCCACGGCAAACCTTGCCTGGGGCCGTCGCAGGCAGGCTCCGGGCTGACTTTCAACCTGTCCCACGCCGGCCGGTGGCTGGCGATTGCAGTTGGCAGAAATGCCCCGCTTGGCATCGACATCGAGCAGCGTGGGCGGAAGGTTCGTTGGCGCGCGCTGGCCAGGCGCTGGTTCAGCCGGGATGAAGCCGACTGGCTCGAAACGCTGGATTCCGAACTCGCATCGGTGGCGTTCTTGCACTTGTGGACCCGGCGCGAAGCGATCATCAAGGCAATGGGCGAAACCATCGCCGGGCATATCTCGGCAGTCGTGCTGGCACCGGGAGAATCTGCCGACCTCGTGTCCCTGCCGTCGGAGTGGCCGCCGGCGAGCGGTTGGTCAGTGCTCGACATCACCTCCGGCGATCCATTGCTCGGCTGCCTCGCCTCGCCGGAGCCGCTGCAACAGCTGCGCCGATTCGAACTGGAAATGCCCGGTACCGGGCTCGCTTGAAAATCCGTATAACCGGGTCGGTGGATTTGGCTTGAGCCTGCGCATGGGTGTATTGGACGCGGGCGCGGCCAAAAGACCGCCCTGGGAGCCTGTCGGACTTAACGCTGATCCGTTGTTGATGTGCTGTCGCGGAAAAGCCGGATTGGGCCAGGTTCTCCGCTCTTTATCGTTCAATAGGCTCACTATTCGCCTCAAAAGACCGAAAAATCTGACTCCAACCGGCTTTCCATCGCTTTTGATCGGTCAAGTCCGACAGGCTCCTAGCGAAACGAGCGCCAGGCCACGATGATGGCCAGGGCGAAGCCTGCCATGGCCGGCAGCGAGTGGGTCTGCAGCCACGGCCCGACGTCGTAGGCGGCCAGCACCGATGCGGCGACCAGCAGACCTGCGCTCAATATTGCCGACGGAACGCTGCGATTGTGACGATCGATTCGCTGGCTGATTTCGGCCAGGTCGTCGCTGTTGATGTGTGCGTTGATCTGACCCCGCGCGGCCAGTTTCAGCGCTTCGTGGATCATGTTCGGGATTTCCGGGCCGCGGGCAAGCCAGGACGGCAGTTCGCGGCCAACCTTCTCGGCGGTCTTGCGAATGCCGTAGCGCGCGCGGAAGATGCTCTCGAGTTCGGGTTTGGCGACTTCCCAGATGTTGATCTGGGGATACAGGTCGCGCGCCATGCCCTCGATGTTGAGCAGGGTTTTCTGCAGCATGATCAGCTGCGGCTGGAGGGTCAGCTTGAACCGGCGGGCGACTTCGAACAGGTTGACCACCATTTCGGCGAACGACACCTCTTCCAGTGGCCGCGTGAAGCTGGGTTCGCAGACCGTGCGTGCGGCCGCTTCCATTTCATCGACCCGGGTGTCGGCCGGCACCCAGCCGGCCTCGACGTGCAACTCGGCGACGCGGCGGTAATCACGATTGAAAATCGCCAGGAAATTTTCGCCAATGTAGTAAAGATCCCTGGCCGTCAGGCTGGCGACGATGCCGAAGTCCAGCGCGATGAAACTGGCGTTTTCCGGATCGCTGGCGTCGATGCGGATGTTGCCCGGATGCATGTCGGCGTGGAACAGGTTGTCGCGAAAGACCTGGGTGTAGAACACCCGGATGCCTGTGCGCGACAGGCGCTCCAGGTCCACACCCAGGCTTTGGAGTTTGGCCTTGTCGCGTACCGGTACGCCACCGACGCGTTCCATGACCAGCACGCGCCTGGCCGAATGGGTCCAGTAGATTTCGGGTATGTAGAGGTCCGGCGAGTCTTCGAAGTTGCGCCGCAGCAGGCTGGCATTGGCGCCTTCGCGCTGCATGTCCAGTTCTTCGAGGATGACGCGCCTGAATTCGCCGACGACCTCGTCGGGGCGAATGCGCTCGCCTTCCGGGTGATAACGGCGCGCCAGGCGGGCCAGCGAGTCGAGCAACTCCAGGTCGTCGCGGATGTGCGCCTCGATGTTGGGACGTACAACCTTGGCAACCACTTGCCGACCATCGTGCATGACCGCAGCGTGAACCTGTGCGATCGAGGCCGAGGCGATGGGTTGCTCGTCGAAGCTCGAAAACAGTTCGTCGATGGGTTTGCCCAGTTCCTCCTCGATGATGCGGCGTGCCTGCGCACCGGGGAACGGCGGCACCTGGTCCTGCAGACGAGCCAGTTCCTCGGCGATATCGTGGGGCAGCAGGTCGCGGCGGGTCGACAGGATCTGGCCGAACTTGACGTAGATTGGCCCGAGTTCTTCCAGCGCCAGGCGCAGGCGGGTGCCGCGCGGCAACTCACGCACGCGTCGACGACCCCAGGGCACCAGCCGCACGACGCGCGCCATTTTCAAGGCCGGCAGGGCCAGGATCAGTTCATCGAGACGGTAGCGCGCCAGCACCACCGCGATCCGGAACATGCGCAAGCCGCGACGAATCACCGGTGCGTCCTGCGGACCCGGTTTTCAAGACGGTCGACGGCATCGCGGAAGCGGTCGACGCCGTCGCTGAATTCGCGCCATTCGGTTGATGAAGGCACCAGGTCGCTTTCGTTTTTGAACCAGTGCGTGACCTGGTCGGCCGCGGTGGCCGAGGCTTTTCGGGACGCTTCGGCGGCCTCGCGCAGCATGCGATAAATCTGGGGCCCGAACAGTTCGCCGAAGTATTCGGTCAAGGCTTTTTCGATGTCCGGGTCCAGCGACTTCATGACTTGCTGAAACTGACGCGTCAAATGGGCATCGCCGGCGATGCGAACGCCGCCGGGCGTGCTCAGCTCGGGGATGGCCATTGCCAGCAGCGCGCCGGGAGAGCCGCTGATCGTGGTGTCGGGCTCGATGTCTTCGGATTCCGGCTCGGCCAACACGCGCAACTCGCCATTCTGGCCGCCAAGCCATAGGTCGATATTCAGGCCCTCGAGTTCGAATTTCATCCAGCGCCCATCCAGCGGCTTGATGATTTCGGCCGAGTTTTCATCCAGCGCCACGGCGCGTCGGACGACAAATTCGATGGCCGCGGCCATCACGCCGGGCAGCGGCGTCATATAGCGGCCCATCAGACCCGCACCCCACGATGGATGGCGGCGATTCCGGCTGACAGATTATCAAAGGCGACCCGTTCGAAACCGGCTTCGCGCAGCATGTCGGCCAGTGCCTGCTGGCGTGGAAAGCGTCGAATGGATTCGGCAAGGTACTGGTAACTGTCGCGGTCTTTTGCCACCAGCCGGCCCAGTCGCGGCAGCACCTGGAACGACCACAAATCGTAGGCCCGGCGCAAGACGGCCGGCGAGACGTGCGAAAACTCCAGGATATGAATGCGCCCGCCGGGCTTGAGCACCCGAAACATCTCGGCCAGCGCCAGTTCCTTGTCGGTTACGTTGCGAAGGCCAAAGGCAATGGTGACGTGGTCGAAGCGTCGATCGGGGAAGGGCAGCGCCTCGGCGTTGACCTGCAGCCACTCCAGCCCCGAGACCGTGCCGCGATCATCCATGCGCCTTTGACCGGCCTTGAGCATTTCGTAGTTGATGTCGGCCACGATGACTTCGCCACCGGGCGTGACCCTGCGCCGGGCCAGGTCGGCGATGTCGCCGGTGCCGCCGGCCAGGTCAAGTACCCGCTGACCGGGGCGCATGCCGGCCCCGGCAACGAATTGCCGCTTCCACAGTCGATGGATGCCGGCCGACATCAGGTCGTTCATGATGTCGTAGTGTTCGGCGACCGACGAAAAAACTTCTCCGACCAGGCGGGTTTTTTCTTGCGAGGAAACTTCACGAAATCCGAAATCAGTCATGGCGTAGTCAACATTTGAAAGTGGCAGTGGTCGTTCAGTGTCGGCAAAGCTGTGGCCTGGGCGCTTTTGTCGGCTTTTGTCCCGGCGCCCGGCCCGCCTGCGATGGTTGAGCAGTGTACCGCGCCGTCGTGCCGATGATCTTTCGGCGCCGGTCCGAAGCCATGCAAAAAAAACCGGCCAGCTTGTTTCCGTGCAGTGATTGCCGAGCCTGTTCGAGTACGGCGAATCGCCCAAATTTTACCGGATTCAGGCAAGCTTGACCCGGCTCGTGGCAAAGCAGCGTCAAGTCCGGATGGGTTTCGCCCTTCCTGACTCGCGTGGTGTCTCAGGAACTCTCCAGTTTGTGCCTTCGACACCGGATCGGGCGGGCATCGATCGCTTCAGTTCGACGCGTGGCGGGACCTTCAGCGATCGATGCCCGCCGGATCCTGCCTCTGGAATTCGCCCGAATTCCTGAATGGGCATGAACGATCGCGATCACTGAGACTAGTCAGGCAACCCTTAGCCCGGATTATTCTCCACCCGATCGTCGCGAGGCACCTGCTACGAGACCTGTTGCCAGGATTGCTGCAGCAGCCTGTGCGAGACTTTTTGCGCCGTGCCGAGCTTTTGGGCAAAAATCTGCACGCGATATTCCTCGACCAGCCAGCGGTAGTGGTCGAGCTCAGCGGTGTAGAGCTGATGGCGGGATAGATAGTCCAGGTAATTGTGCCACCACGGCGCGATTTCGAGCTGGCGCTGGACGTCGCGCCCCGGGTCGATTTCCAGCGCGTCCAGGCGCAGGTCGATGCCGTCAAGATAGCGTGGGTAGTGGGCCAGGCGTGCGACCGGTATATCGGCCACGAAACCGGCATAAATCAGGTCGTCGAGCTGCCCGGCGACATCTTCATGGGTCGACGGCTGGGCCGGGCCCAGCTGGTCAAGCCGGCGCTTGAGTCGGTGCCAGCTCAACAGGGTCTGGTCCAACAGCTCGACAGCGTTCTGGCAGTGCTGAACCAGTAGCGGGCGAATCGCGCTTTCCAGGCGTCTGAAGGCCACGGCATCGCGCACCGGCCAGGCATCGCCGATCAGGTCCCAAACGACGCGCTGGGCAAGCGCGGCCTCGAGCTTCGTGACATCGTCGATGCGGGTCCAGGCGAGCGCCGCCGGCGGCGACAGGCGGTGCTTTTTGGCCACGTACTTGAGCTTGTCGGCCAGTGCGATCAGCAACAGCCGGTAGATGCCGCCATGATGCGCAGCGCGGGCCTCGGCCTGGTCGTCGAACAGCCGCAGACCGGCCGCGTCGTGCTGGTCGAGCAGTGCCGGCCACGCGCTGTGACCGGTGCGTGTGAGCACGTGTTCGGGCAAATCGAGGTCGGCAAAGCCTCGCAGCCCGTCGCGCCGCCATTGCTCGGCCTGCCTTGCCATGAAGTCGCGCCGTGCGCGTTCGCCCAGGTCGGCCTGCAGCGCGCCCAGGTCGCGGCTTTCGGCCAGGCTGCGGCCATCCTCACCGGTGACCCGAACGTTGAAGCTCAGGTGCGCGGGCAGTCGCTCGAGCTGGAAATCGCCGGCCTTGATTTCAAGGCCGGCGATTCGCGACAACTCCTCGGCCAGGCGCTGGTGCAGGCTCTGTTGCCCGAACGGTAGCGACTCGCAGGCGGCGCGCGCGAATTCGGCCAGCGGCACGAACGCCCGGCGCCTGGACTTCGGCAGCGTCGTCAGCAGTCCCTTGACTTTTTCCTCGATCAGGCCCGGCACCAACCATTCCAGCCGCTCGGTATCCAATCGGTTCAACAGATGCAGCGGGCAGGCAACGGTCACGCCGTCGGCCGGGTCGGTTGGGTCGAAGCGGTAATGCAGCGTGAAGGTTTCCTTGCCGACGACCAGCTGATCTGGAAATTCTTCGCCGCTGGTCTGCGCATCCGGGCGCAGCAGCGTGGCATGGTCGTACAGCAGTTCCTGCTGACGTTCAGCAGCCTGTGATTCGTACCAGCGCGCGAAGGCCTTGACAGTGAATATGCGCGCGGGCAGGCGTTCGTTGAAAAAGTCCACAAGCCTGTCTTCATCGGCCAGCACATCGCGTTGCCGGCGCTTGTGTTCGTGTACGGCCAGCTCGCGCCTGAGTGCTTCGTTGCGCTTGAGGAAAGGCGCGCGATGGTTCATCTCGCCGCGCACCAGCGCGTGCCGGATGAAGATTTCACGCGCCTGGCCAGGCTCGTGCGGCCCGAAGTGCACGCGCCGTTTTTCGGCCAGCACCAGGCCGAACAGTGTGACCTGCTGGTACGCCATGACGCGCCCGCCGCGGCGGTCCCAGTGTGGGTCGAAGACGCTCGATCGGGTCAGGTGGGCGGCTTGCTGCTCGAGCCAGCCCGGCTGTATGCTCGCGGCGTTGCGTGCATACGGGCGGCTGGTTTCGACCAGTTCGGCCGACATGATCCAGCCCGGCCGGGCGCGCGCCAATGCCGAGCCGGGAAAGATGCGGAACTTGTGGCCGCGCGCGCCGGAGTATTCGCCGTCCTCGACGTGCTGGCCGACCTGGGCCAGCAGCCCGGCCAGCAGCGAACGATGGATGGCCTCGGCGCAGGCTTCGTCGTCCGGCCCCAAGCTGCCGGCCTGCCAGCCGGTGCTGCGCGCGACCTCGCGAAGCTGGGCATAGAGCTGACCCCATTCGTGCAGCCGCATCGGCGAAAGAAAGCGCGCACGCGCCTGCTTGTCGGCCTGCTTGCGCGATTGCCCGGCACGGGCCTGCTGCCACCAGCGCCAAAGCTTGAGCAGGCCGAGAAAATCCGAGCCGGGCACGCGAAATTCGGCATGCGCCTGGTCGGCCGCCTGCTGCTGGTCCAGCGGTCGCTCGCGCGGGTCGCTGATGCTCAGGCCTGCGACCAGCACCATGACTTCGGTCAGCACGCCACGCTGTTCGGCCTCGATCAGCATGCGCGCGTGGCGCGCGTCCACCGGCAGCGACGCGAGCGTCCGGCCCAGCGGCGTCAGTTCGCGATTGTCGTCGACGGCCTGGAGCTCACCGAGGGTATTCCAGGCCTCGTTGATCAAGCGCGCCGGTGGCGGCTCGATGAACGGAAAATCTTCCGGGGCGTCCAGCCCCAGTGCCAGCATTTCCAGCACCACGCCGACCAGGCCCGAGCGGTGGATTTCCGGCTCGGTGAAGTCGGGCCTGGACTCGAACTCGGCCGCTTCGAACAGCCGGATGCAGGTGCCGGGGCCGACCCGCCCGCAGCGCCCGGCGCGCTGGTTGCTGGCGGCCTGCGAGACCGGCTCGACCGGCAGCCGCAGCACCTTCGAATGGGTCGCGTAGCGCGAAATCCGGGCCAGGCCCGAATCGATGACGAAGCGAATGCCGGGCACGGTCAGCGAGGTTTCGGCCACATTCGTTGCCAACACGATGCGCCGTCCGCGCCCGGGCGAGAAGATCGCATCCTGGCTGGCCGCCGGCAGCCGCGCGTACAGTGGCAGCACTTCGGTGTGCGCCAGCGTGGTCTTTTTCAGCGCCCGCGAGACCTGGAAAATCTCGCGCTCGCCGGGCAGGAACACCAGGATGTCGCCGCGCGCATCGATGCGGCTGGCGCGCGCGACCGCGCGCTGGACCTGGCGGGCCAGATCCTCGCTGTCATCCGGGGCCTGGTATTCGACCGCGACCGGATGGCCGCGGCCCTCGACGTCGATCACCGGCGCGTCGTCGAAGAAGCGCGAGAAGCGCCCGGTATCGATGGTTGCCGAGGTAATGATGACCTTCAGGTCCGGCCGCTTTGCCAGCAGCTGTTTCAGGTAGCCGAGCAGGAAATCGATGTTGAGGCTGCGCTCGTGGGCCTCGTCGATGATCAGCGTGTCGTAGCGGTTGAGCCTGCGGTCGGAATG